>DAITMW010000371.1:0-6790 GCA_036834945.1 Steroidobacteraceae bacterium | reverse complement strand
CAGCCTGGCGTCACGGACCCGCGATGAGGTGCTCGCGGAAATGGAAAAGCGGGGCGTCCCGGCCGGGCCCATCAATACCGTGGCTGACGTGTTTGCGGATCCGCAGGTAGCTCATCGCGGGATGCGAGTGGATCTGCCTTTGCCGGGTGGCGGGACATTGCCCTCCGTCCGCACTCCGATTCAATTCTCGGGCGCGGAGTTGGCTTTGCAGCGTGCCTCGCCCCGGCTCGGCGAGCATACGGACGAGATCCTCGCGGAGTTGGGGCTCGAGCCGCTCTAGTCAGTACCCCAGGGATCGGGACACCAGCCCGAGCAACGGCCGTCCGGCCCGGAACGCGGCGACATTCTGCAGGGCAATGGGAGCGGCCGTCGCGGGATCCGTCGTGGCCGCGACGTGCGGTAGTACCGTGATCTGCGGGTGTGACCAGAAAGCATGCCCCGGTGGCAGGGGCTCCCGTTGAAATACATCCAACACGGCGTGACTCAGGCGCTGCTCGCTCAAGGCGTCGAGAAGATCGTGCTCGTTCAGGTGGGCACCGCGGCCGAGATTGATGAGAGTCGCGTCCGGCGGAAGTTGCTCAAACAGCCGTGCGTTGAGAATGCCGGTCGTGGCGGCCGTCAGGGGCAGGAGGTTGATCAGAATCTCGGCGTTGGCGAGAACGTCTGTCAGTCCTGGCTCACCCCACGAATACGCGATCGCCGCGTCCTTGCGAGGATGCTGTCCCCAGGCGCGCACGCGGAAGCCCATGGCGGCCAGGGCGCGGCACACGGGTTGGCCCATCTGACCGAAGCCGAGCACACCGATCTTCCGATGGGCTGCCACGGGTTGCGGCAACTGCCGCCATTTGACCTGCTTTTGTTGACGCAGGTAAGCCGGGAATTGTCGATGCACGAACAGGGTCGCCGCGACCGCTCCCTCCACCATGGTCTGTGCCATGGCCGGGTCGACCAGGCGTGCCACGGTGATGTCCGCCGGCAGTGCCGGGTCTCCCAACAGGCGATCAACACCTGCCCACAGGCTCTGGACGAAACGCAAGCTGGGGTAGGCCGCCAGCTCTCCCCAGGGTGGATTCGCCGCCAGCGCGACGTCCACCGCGTCCTTGTCCTTGCATTCCCCGGCCAGGACGAGTGTCTCTTCGGGAGGGAGGTGGGTGGCGAGGTGGCCTCGCCAGGTTTCGTAGGCCGCCGCCGACAGGTCGCCGATCAACACGATGCTCATTCCGCCGTCTGCTCCAATGCACGCTCGGAACCTATTCTAGCGCCGTGCCGGCGCGGCCTGGGTCGGTCTTACAGGTCAGCGTCGACGCGGCCAACCGGGGTGGTTTCCGTAGTCAGATCCCGCAGTTGCGCGATCCGCGTACCGTCCATTTCAACCACCAGCAGATGCTCGGCGGACGAGCCAACGAGGTTGTAGCGAACGAACACAGTATGCGCATCGGCGGTCGGGAAGACCCAGAGGCTCGACAGTCGTGCGCCCGCGTCGGCGTGGGCGATCACGTAATCGTGCACGGCGTTGCTGCTTCGGGTGATCAGGTCCGAATGCGTCTTCGATTGGGAGATCGTCGGCGTGTTGACACTGACCTGCTCCGCGGCAAATGAGCTGGACGCGCTCATTCCCAGGAGAAGGGCGGTCATAACCGCTGAGGTGAGGCGATTCATGGGGGGTTGCTCCAGAAAAGAAATCGAACGGAGGGGGAAATATGGGTATATGCCCATATTTCAATGGGCTCTCTCCAAAGAGGCAGCCGTGGACGGCGGGATCAGTCTTTCAGGGCGGCAAGCCGCTCGTGGTAGGCGATGCCCAGCAGTGTGGCACGCAGTGCCGCCGACTCCGGGCGGCCGAAGACTTCTTCAAAGCGGCGTTGGGCGGTTTCCCAGAGGCGGATACATTCCTTGCATTTCGCTTTGCCTTTTGCGGTCAACACCACATAACGCTGCCGGCGATCCTCGCCCGGCTCCAGGTCAACCAGGCCCTCGCGTTCCAGGGGTCGCAGGGTGTGTCCCAGCGCGGAGCGCTCCATCACGAGCGCCGCCGCGAGCTCCGCCAGGGTAGGGGGAGTCTCCGCCCCCATGTTGAGCTCGACCAGGATCGCGAACTGCGTCGAGCGCAGCCCGCTCGGCTCCAATGCGGAGTCGTAGAGCTGTGTGAGCCGTCGCGAAGCTTTGCGGAGCGCGGTCGCGTTGCAGCCCACGTCGTGGAAAGGCCGCTTCCCCATGATGAGAAAGCATATTGGGGTATATACCCCTATTGTTCAAGGGGAGTGCTAAGATCTCCGTCATGTTGCGCATTCCAGGGTGGGTCGCTTGGGCGTTTCTGTGCCTTCAGGGTGTCGCGCTTGCCGCGCCCGAGGCCACTTCAGGGCATCGCACACCCGAGGTGCTTCCGGACAATGTGGTGCCCACCCATTACGACCTGGTGCTATCACCGGATGCCGCGGCCCTCATTTTTCATGGCAAGGTCACTATCGCCATCACCGTTCGCGCACCGACGGCTGATGTAGTTCTCAATGCGTCAGGCCTGACGTTCGAGCAAGCCAACGTCGACGGCGGCGCCGCTGCCGTAGTGAGCTCGGAAGCCAGGTTGGGGCGGGCGAAGTTGCACTTCAACTCGATACTCGCCGCCGGAACACACAGCCTCGCCATCGAATACTCCGGCAAGATCGGCCATACGACTCTCGGCTTCTTTGCCATGGACTATTCCAGTCCGGCCGGGCGCCGCCGCACCCTGGCGACCAATTTCGAGCCTGCGCACGCGCGCCAGCTCCTGCCTTGTTGGGACGAGCCGGCACGGAAGGCAACCTTCACGGTCTCGATCGATGCGCCGAAGGATCGCATGGCCGTCTCCAACATGCCGGCCGTGGAGACCACTTCGCTGTCGCCCGCGCTGCAACGGGTCCGGTTTGCCGAAAGCCCGAAAATGTCCACCTACCTGTTGTTCGTCGCGATCGGGGACTTCGAGCGCGTCCACAAGGTCGTGGATGGAATCGACGTGGGTGTCGTCGTGAAACGGGGCGATACCTCCAAAGCGGCTTACGCGCTCGAGGAGGCCGCCCGGCTGCTGCAGTTCTACAACGGCTATTTCAACGTCCGCTATCCACTGCCGAAACTCGACCTGGTGGCCGCCCCGGGGGCCATTCAGGGCAGCTCGATGGAGAACTGGGGCGCGATCTTCTACTCGCAGACCGATCTGCTGTTTGATCCAGAGAGCTCCACCGAAGCGGATCGTCAGCGCGTGTTCCTGGTCGTCAGCCACGAGATGGCGCACCAATGGTTTGGCGATCTCGTCACGATGGCGTGGTGGGATGATCTGTGGCTGAACGAAGGGTTTGCCCGCTGGATGCAGACATTCGCCGCGGACCAGTTGCATCCCGAGTGGCAGACGGGCCTGCAGGCCGAGTCGATTTTCGAACAGGGCAAGCGGGCGGATTCGGTTCCTTCGACCCATCCGGTCGTGCAGGAGGTGTTTACCGCCGAGCAGGCGGAGCAAGCCTTCGACGCCATCACCTATGACAAGGGCGCGGCGGTCATCACCATGATTGGTCAGTATGTTGGCCGTGACAACTTCCGCGATGGTGTTCGCCGGTACATGCGTGAGCACGCGTATGGCAACACTGTCGACAGCGACTTGTGGTCGATCATGCAACAGGCGGTGGGCAAACCCATCCTGGCCATCGAGCACGATTTCACGCGCCAGGTTGGCGTGCCCCTGGTTCGTGTCTCGCGAACTGACAAGGGCGTGCAGTTATCACAGGGACGCTTTGCCCAGGACCCCGCGACGATCAGTGCGGAACCTCCACAGAAGTGGCGCCTGCCGCTCGCGGTCGGTCCGGTATCGGGGCCAGTCAATACCATTCTGTTGGAGGGTGGGGCGGCGCTCGGCGGGAATACTCCAGTGCTGGTGAATGCAGGACAGGCGGGGTACGCGCGGGTGCTGTATGACAGCTCCTTCGATACCCTGGCGTCCCATGTCGCGAGCCTGGCGCCCGTCGATCAGCTGGGTTTGGTCAACGATGCGTTCGCGTTGGGCAGCTCCGGCTATGCCCCCGCCGACCGTTTCATGGCTCTCGTGAGCGCGTTACCCACGGAGGCAAATCCGATCGTCTGGGACCGCGTCGTCAGGCTGCTGGCCCGCCTCGACAACCACTACACCGATACCCCACAGAGAGCGACCTATCGGAAGTTCGCGCTGCATCTGCTGGCACCTGTTGCGAGCCGCATCGGCCCCGTACCGGCGTCGAATGAGTCCTCCAACATATCGGTACTGCGCACTGATCTGATGGAAGCGCAGGCGGCGTTTGGTGATGCGGCTGTCGTGGCTCGCGCTCGGAAGACCCTGGCGGCTCACACGGGGACCGTGACCGAGCAACGCACTTCGTTGTCGATTGTCGCGGCCCAGGCGGACGCCGCTACGTTCGATGTCCTGTTGCAGAAGGCACAACAATCCGATCCGCTCGAAAAGCAACATATCGTCCTGGCCTTGAGCCGGGTCGTCGACCCGGTCCTGGCGCGGCGGATGGTGGATATGGCGCTCAGCGACCAGGTGCCGGCCGGCTCGAGCCCCGATTTGCTGGGGCGGCTGGCGGACCGGCACCCCGACATGGTGTGGCAGGTGGTCGCGCCCCGCTTGAATGATCCAACCCTGCATCTGGACGAGCCGGAGCGTTGGGAGTTGGCCGGCACAATCGCGGCGAGTTCCGCGGACCCGCGGCGGATCGCGGATCTCGAGGCCTACGAGAATCGCAGCGTTCCGGCCGACTCACGCAAACCATTGCTCGCCGCGGTGGCTGATATTCGCCAGAACCAGCGCTTTGCAACGAAGGTGCTGCCGGAGCTCGATGCCTGGATCGCCTCTCACCAGGACAACGCAGCTGCGGCGAGCGCTCACTGAACCGTCAGGCCGTTGTGGACTCCCACGACGCCTTTGATCTTCTTCGCGTCCTTCTCGGCCAGCTCTTTCTCGGCCTGTGAGGCGACGGTGCCGTCCAACATCACGACTCCGTCCTTGGTCGTCACGTGGATGTCGCGCGCCTGCGTGCCTTTGTCCTTCGCCAGCGCGGCTTTTACCTTGGTCGTAATAAAGGAATCCTTGGCGGGTTGATCACTCTTGACGCCCTCGGCCTGGGCGCCGGTCGCTGTGAGGGCCATGGCCGCTGCTGTGACCAGGACGGACACGTAACTTCTTTTCATGATTCGCGCTCCTCCTCGCACTAACGTGTATAGCCAAGACAATGCTTGGCCGGGAGTGATGTTCCTGTAGGACGAAGGCGGTATCGAGGGTGGGAAGCGACCTATGGGCCGCCGGGTCGCATCCCAGCATCTTTGTTCATTGACAAACCCCATCGCGATGGACAACCGTGTCGCGGGGTCACCGACTGGCGCGAACAATTGGCCAAGAACTCGTGTTTTCCGCAGGCGCTCATGGCTGAAGCGCCCGGCGTCGTCGTGGAGCACCTGTCCGAGGGGCTCCTGATCGTCGATACCGCGAGTCAGCTCATCTACTGGAACCCCGCGGCGCTCAAAATGTATGGCTTTGCGAGCGCCGAAGAGGCTGTGCGGGGGCTGCCGGAACTCCCGAGGATGTTCGAGCTCACCACGCTCGAAGGCCTGGTTCTGCCTCACGAGGATTGGCCGCTCATGCGCATCATGCGTGGCGAGACCCTGTGCGAGGTCGAATTGCGAATACGGTGTTTGAACCCGGAATGGAGCCAGACCCGGATCTTTCGCTACTCAGGCTCGCGCGTGACTTACACCGGCAGCAAATCGCTGGCCTTCCTGACTGTCAATGACGTTACGGAGAAGAAAAGGACCGAGAGGGAGCTCGAACGGGTCAACCGTCTGAATGTCGCGCGCAGCTGCGTCAACCAGGCGATCGTACGCACGCACGATCGTAAGACACTCTTCAGACAGGTGTGTCGGGCTCTCGTGGAGGAGGGGGGGTTCGGCGTAGCCTGGATCGGCTGGAAGTCTGTACGCACACAGCAGTTGATGCCCGTGGCGCAGTGGGGGGTGGACGGAGATTTCCTCAGCGGTCTCGAGGTCTACACAGACGATCGGCCAAGCGGTCGAGGTCCGAGCGGTACCGCGTTCCGGGAAGGAGTGCCGTACATCTGTAACGACGTGTTCAACGATCCCGCGACGTTGCCGTGGCGCCCTGAGTTTCAGCGGCGCGGCTTGCGGGCGTCCGCGGCGTTCCCGATCCGCCGGTCCGGTCGGGTTCGGGGCGTCCTGGCGGTCTATGCGTCCGAAGTTGGCTTTTTCAGGGACAAGGAGGTCGCGCTGCTGGAGGAAGTCGCCGCGGATCTCACGTTCGCTTTGGATCATTTCGCCAGTGAGGCGGTCCGCCGGCGCGTGCAGGCGCTGGTGGAGCGGGAACGCTTGTTGTCAGCTGACACAATAGAAAGCCTGCCCGGGACCTTCTATCTTTACGACGAGCGCGGCCGCTTTCTGCGCTGGAATCGTAACTTCGTCGCCGTCACCGGTTACTCGGACGCGGAGATTGCCCACATGCATCCTCTCGATTTTTTCGTCGGCGAGGACCGGGAGCGGGTTGCCCGGGAGATCGGCGTCGTTTTCGAGCGCGGCGAATCCTGGATCGAGGCGGATTTCCGGGCCAAGGATGGCACGTCGACGGCCTATTATTTCACGGGAAAGCGTATCGATTTTCGCGGTTTGCGGTGCCTCATCGGGATGGGGATCGATATCAGTGTCCGCAAGAGCGCTGAGGCCGCGATGGACCAGTATGCACGCTGGCTGCGGGCCACATCACACCGCCTGCTGACGGTGCAGGAGG
>DAITMW010000370.1:0-6799 GCA_036834945.1 Steroidobacteraceae bacterium | reverse complement strand
TACAGATGATCTGCATGAGCGCGCGGCGGCTCGAACAGCCGCTTGGTTTTGAGACTGACCAGGAATATCGCGACTGCATAGCCCAGATCAGTGACGCTGCACGACGCATGAACCAACTGGTCGGCATGTTGACGGAACGCATTCGCATCGGAAGCACGTCCCCGAATCGGGGACCGTCTGACCTGGATGCCTTGGTTGATGAGCCGATCGAGTCCGTGCGCGCCGACGCTCGGTGGACGCGCTCGGAATGACGAAGGTGCCCAAGATCATCCGCGCACAAAGTCCCGACTCAGCGACGGACGGCTGCAACACCTCGTCCCGGATTTTTTTGCGAGCGACCACTTGCGCACTTCCGTTGGTCCGACGTAGATGCGGAAAGCGCGGATCTCGCGAAACACCTGTTGGACGATGGTGTCGACGCTCACGGCGGTGCCGCCCATCACCTGAACGCAGCGGCCGAAACTCACTGGGACCTATCCGGAGAGAAAGTCACAAAGCCGTCTCCGAGCTGTGGTCTGAGAATGAGACCTGACCGGGCGGCGCTCTCGATGTCTTTCGAGATGAGGATTTCTTTGTAAAAGTGTTCCCCGCCTGTGTTGGAGTTTTGACTCCAGACGCCTCTTTTGAAGCGGCTGGTGAGCTCTTTGCACAGCTGATCATAGATCTTGGCCTGAAGTTGGCACAGCCTGGGATCCAGCTCCGAGTCCGCGATCAGCATGCCCACCTCCCCCACGCGCAGGTCACCTCCTATGCGGTTCGGGAACCACATCTGCACGAGGTTCGCCAGGGAATCCAGGCCGCCTTCCTTGATCATTGCGGGAAGACGTATGTAGAACTGAGGCACAGCGCTCGTGCTGGCGTCATCGGATCGCGCCTCTACAAAGAACCAGCGGCGCTCCCGCTTGTGCGCACGGCAAAGTCGAGCTCCGGCGGCGGACAGAACCGCCTTCACAATCGGATTCAGCTCGCCCGGATCGGCGAAAAAGCTCAGTGCTTTGCTACGGCGCTGGATCATCAGTACATGAGGCCGCTGGAACACTACATACCTTTATGAACCTTGGAGCATGTAACAGACTCTGTCTTAGCCGCAGATGAGGAGCCAGAAAGCGCCGACTCGAATACAACCTTCTGCGTTTTTATATCGACGGCCACAAGGCTTTCCTGTCCAGAATGTCCCGCCGTCAAGAGGATCCATCCTCTATCGGGTACGATGGCTATTGCAGTCGGACGTGGTCCGATCGGCATCCGAGCCAGGACGCGCAGGTCGTTCGCCGACAGAGAAAGCAGCTCAGGTCCCGGTTCAGAGGCTTTTATGTAGAACAAATTAGAGCCGTCGGAGCCAAATGCCAACCGGCCGATCGTACTGCTCGAAGCGCCGTTTGGCATTGGGTCTACGACAGTCGACGTAACCGCGCCGCCGCCACTTGTTTTGGCGAGATCGAAGAGTTCAATACTCTGCAAATTGCGAAGAGCCAACGTATGGCCATCTGGACTAGCCGACACCTCGAGTAAATCCGGCTCTCCTGTCAGCTGCGACTCGATCCTCAAGGACTTCGTATCTACGCTAATCAAGCCCATACCAGCTACATACAGCCTCGCACCATTTTGTGAAACCGCCAGTGAGCTCGCCTTTGTCGCGGCAACCTCTAGCGTTTCAACTTTTCCTTGGAGTATATCGATTTTAAAGATGAGTCCTTTCTCTGTGACTCCAAACAGATCATTTCCATTCCGCGCGAAGACCGCCAACCGAGCTTCGATATGGTCAAAAAATTCCGTGGAATTCTTGCCGCGCTGTGTGAGATCAAAGCTCGAAATCCTAACGCCCCCTGCCTCGGATAACGCGAGAAGCAATGTACCCGTAGCCTGTCGCGTTGAGGCAGCAAGGAGAGGCTGTCTGACCGGGATGCGCGTGCCATCGGCATGCCCAGTATCCAGCGAAAAGAAAGTGACGTCTGTCATAGACCCGGCCCGCGTCGCGATCGTCGCTCGCGATTCATCCGTGATTATGAAAGCCGGACCGACATATTCTGCACATAGCGAGTCGGACGCAGGCGAGTCAACCGCCTCATCATGCCAGATCCTCAAAGCGCCTATCAGAATAGTACCGATCGCGGCGATAACTGCTGGGGCTCTCATGTTCAAACCGTTCTGGTTTGTGGCTGGAAAGTCAATTTTGTCGGCGGCGGCGCGGCTAGGGGGTCAGCGTTCGAGTGAACTCCGCGCTCAGTCTTGGTATGTCCTCCATTGGAGGAAATTCATCGTAGCGATAAACCGCCGGCGTGTTGACCCACGGGAGCTTGGTTTTGGTCCAGGTCTCGATGAAGGGAGCGAACCAGGAGATCTCGTTGAGCAGCGTGGCACGCACGTTCACGAATTCCGGGAGGAAGCGTGTGAACATCCAGGTCATGCACGTAGGGCAGAAGAAATGCCGCAACTCGGGGTTACGTAAGCCACCGAGTACGGGTTCGCCGCGAGTGACCTCGAAACCCGCCGTCGGGATCGCCACACTCAGGGAAAAGGCGCTGGCGCTCATGCGTTGACAGCCTTTGCAATGGCAGGCCATCGTCATGATGGGTTGGGCGCTGATGCTCAGCTGCACTTCTCCGCAGCGGCATTGGCCGAGTGCTGGTAGCTCCAGTTTGGTCACTTCGCCACCTCCGTTGGGCGTGGTTGGGAGGTGAGTGTACCAGCGAAGGCGCTCTGCGTCGGGCATGGACGAGAGGTGAGTCCAGCAGTGAAGCGCTTTACGTCGGGCCGTGTCGGCCCTCGTCAGGCTGTATGACGTGGAGAACGGAACGCGCTACGCTTGCGGGTATCGATGGGTCGCTTCCGGGGGATGGCCAACGATGATGAAAGAAGAGGCGAGTCAGGATCGGGAGCCCGATCAGATGATCGAGCGCCGGGATTTCATCGGGGGCGTTCTGGCGACAGCGCTGGCATCACAGGTCGCTGGCGTGGACGCGGTGACTCATGAGAATGCGGAGGCCGCCGCCAGCGACGCCTACCCCCCTGCACTCACCGGCTTGCGAGGTCAGTATCCGGGGTCGTTCGAGACGGCGCACGCGGCTCGCGATGGGCAGTATGGCGGGTCGTTGAGTGCGGAGGACACCGGGGAAAGATATGACCTGGTGATTGTTGGGGGCGGGATCTCCGGGCTCTCGGCGGCCTACTTTTTTCGGCAGGCGCTGGGGGCGCAGCAGAGGATTCTCATTCTCGACAACCACGATGATTTCGGGGGGCACGCCAAGCGCAACGAGTTCCACCATAACGGACGGATGTATCTGGCCTACGGTGGGACTATGAGCATCGAGACACCATTCCCGTACAGCTATACAGCCAAAGCCCTCATCGCCGATCTCGGGATCGATGTGTCGAGTTATTCCAGGCATGAGAATCGCGAGCTCTATTCGGGACTCGGTCACGGGATTTTCTTCGATCGCGAGCACTTCGAGGCGGACCGTCTGGTGAGCGGTGTCGGCCGGCGGCCGTGGTCCGAGATTTTCGCCGCGGCACCGCTGTCGCCTGCGATACGAGCTGACCTGACCCGGCTGCATACTGAATCCGTCGACTATCTCCCCCTCCTTGCGGCAGCGGAGAAAGTCGAGCACCTGAAGCGCATCAGCTATGCCGATTACCTTCTGCGACACGTGAGGTTGCTCCCTGAGAGTCTGGCGTTTTTCGCGGGAGTCGGGTTTCGGAACAACATGCGTGTCGACACCTGTCCGGCCTATACAGCGGCCCGCTCGGAGGCGGTCGGTTTTGCTGGACTGGGGCTGCCCCCTGATCCTTTCTTCCAGTCCGACTACGAGGTCCACTTTCCGGATGGCAACTCGACGATCGCACGCTTGCTGGTGAGCCGGCTGGTGCCCGCTGTTTTCCCGGGGTCCCAGTCGATGGAGTCCATTGTCACAGCGCGAGCCGACTATACGGCGCTGGATCGGTCCGCCCATCCGACCCGGGTCCGTCTCAAGAGCACGGCCATTCGGGTGGAGCATATCGGAGACATCGCCAATCCCAGTGGCGTGCGCGTGATCTATGTTCGCGACGGCCGACCACAGCAGGTCGTGGCGGACAACGTGATCCTGGCCTGCTTCAACAACATCATCCGTTTCATCGTGCCCAGCCTTCCGGAAGACCAGAAACAGGCGTTGTCGTATGCCTCCAAGGTGCCGATGCAGTACACAAACGTGCTCGTCAGAAACTGGGAGCCTTGGAAGAAGCTCGGCCTGGACCGTATTGAAGCTCCCAACGGGTATCACACCTCCGTATCCCTGGACATTCCGGTGTCCCTCGGAAAATACGAGTTCCCCACCGATCCCCGCGAGCCCATTGTCGTCCACATGGTGCGCAACCCCAACAAGCCCGGTTTACCTCGCAAGGATCAACATCGCGCGGGTCGTGCCGATATGCTCGCCACACCATTTGAAAAGATCGAGCGGGAGATCCGCTCTCAACTGGACCGGATGCTGCGTCCCGGCGGCTTCGATGCGAAGCGCGATATTCTCGCTATCACGGCGAACCGGTGGCCGCACGGCTATGCCTACACGTATGACACTCTTGGCGATCCAGATGTGCCGGAGGCCGAGCGTCCGCACGTTCTAGGCCGGCGTGCATTCGGGCGGATCGCCATCGCAAATGCCGATTCGGGCGCCGCGGCCTTCACCAACACGGCGATCGACCAGGCGCAACGGGCCGTTCAAGACTGCCTCGCGAGTCGCGGCATGGTCTAACCGCGGAGGAAGGGATAGGTCCGACGTTCCAACACCTCTTCCACTGCCCGGTGCGCCTCGAGAAAGGCCGCGTCGGTATGCGGACTGGCGGCGGCATCCGCGTTGGCGACCGAGATCAGTCCGAACGGTTGCCGCGCTTTCACACACGGCCGGTCATTGGTTTCGGTGAAGACCCATTCCATCGGATCATAGAGGCTGTTGTAAGTATAGGAGTAGCCATGGGACCATCGGTTGACGGCAATACCGATGATGTCGCGTCCTGGATCAAAACCTCCGCCTGCCAGTACCCGGCTCAGCTGGTCCCGGATATGGCGTTCGAAGGTCTCGAAGGAGGTTGCCAGCAGCTCCGCCCTGCCTACCCGATGTTGGTCCTTGCGCGGCAGGCCTGGGGAACTCGGGGTGCGCACCATCCGCAGTGCGATCGGCTCCTCCGGGCTGCGCGAATGACCCAGCTCACCCAGATCACACGGCTCGGCGAGGGATAGCGTATCGTGATACATCGTGGGGCATTCCACATCACTGATGCCGAGCTTCCGGAACGGTTTCCAGTTTCTTAGAAACACATTGGTGTAAACGATCGGTCCTTTGACGTTGTAGGCCAAAGCCTCCTTTTGCGAGGCCGCCATGGTGGGCACAACGTACGGAATGACCATATTCCAACAAGCCATCACGCAGGCCCGTCCGCGTACTTCGTAGAGCTTTCCGCTTGTGTCGTAATTGACAATCACTTCTTTCGCAGTTCCCGGCTCGCCGTCGTGGCGCACATTGAGCACGGTGCTGTTCAAGCGGACGCGCGTGCTGTTATCAGCCTTGTCGAGCGCGGCATAGTCGACACGGGCGGTGCCAATGTCCTCCTGGGTTTTTCCCGCAATGGCATCCGGTATAAGCTTACGCACCAGAAGCCGGGCAAGCGTCGCGTTGCCGTCTGGGAAATGAACAGTGTCGTCTCCCTCCGTCTGACGCCCATGCTGTCCGCCGGGCAGATCAGCCAACAAGCCTTTGGCCGAGGGCTCGAGCTTCAAACCCGCGAAACCGGCTGCCCGACCTCCACTCATCTGCCATGCGAAGAGCGCTGGCAACGCATCGGCCCCGACGCAAAACACTCCGCGTCCCATCCCTGAAAAGAACCAATAGGCCTGCTCGTCCACCTTGGCGACGTTCAACAGGTAGTCCTTGTAGCTGGTCCGCGCCAGATGCTCTTTCTTCTGGGCGTCGGACAGGCCCGGCAGATAGTCCGGCTGATTCGGGTCGAACAAGCGCAGCAAGTCGGCCCGGGCGCGGGCGGAGATCGGCATGTTTCGGACAAACTCTTCGTTGAACGGGTTGTGACGCTCACTCGCTCCCAGAGGCGCTACCACGAGTCTGTCGCTGCCGAAAGTCTGTTTGTCGAAGAAGTAGCCGCCACGCATTCCCAGCGAAGAGTAGAGTTTTTCGTTCTGCGCGTTCGCCCGGACATAGCGATCGAGGTCGACTCCGATGTCGCTCAACACCTGCTGTGCCCACCGGTTGTAGCGCTCGGGTGACTCGATCTCCAGCGTTCCGCCGTTGAGCACGAGTGTCCGTCCCTGGTAATGCAGCTCATTGCGCTTGGCGTGGCCGCCGAAGTCGTCGTGATTGTCGAGAACCAACACCCGGGCATCCTGTCCGGCACCCTTGAGAAAAAAGTGCGCGGCGGCCAGGCCGCTCAGCCCTCCTCCCACTACGACGAGGTCGTAGGTTTCGCCGGTACGGATTGCGCTCGCAGTATCTACGGCGTGGCCGTCGCGTAATTCATGCGCTGCTTCGAACGAGCCTGGATGCGAGCCACGCATCCCTAACCTCTCGGGTGGATAGTTCTGACCTGTGTTGGTGGCCGACTGTGCCGCCGCATCAGCCAGGGAAGGCGCGGCCAACGTGCCTGCCGTAACGGCAACTCCGTTGATGAAGTCGCGCCGCGATATCTCCCGGCCCATGCCCAGACCGCGGTCATACTTGTTCACTGACACCCCCACAGGGGCTTGTAGGATCGTCGCTTCTTCATACGCGCCGTGTCACATCAGCATTGGGTCGCCGATGGCCTTCGTGAACAA
>DAITMW010000369.1:0-6841 GCA_036834945.1 Steroidobacteraceae bacterium | reverse complement strand
GCACGCTCATCGAGGCGACCGCCGGCAACACCGGTCTCGGCCTGGCCCTGGTCGCCGCCCAGAAGGGCTATCGCCTGGTGCTCGTCATTCCCGACAAGATGAGCCAGGAGAAGATCTTTCATCTGCGGGCGATGGGTGCCGAGGTCACGTTGACCCGGTCGGATGTCAGCAAGGGTCACCCGGAGTATTACCGCGATGTCGCGGAGCGATTGGCCCGTGAGACGCCCAACTCGGTGTTCATCAATCAGTTCGGCAATCCCGCCAATCCGCAGGCGCACGAGGAAACGACCGCACCCGAAATCTGGGAGCAGATGGGTCACAACCTCGACGCGGCCGTCTGTGGAGTGGGTACTGGCGGTACGCTCACCGGGTTGTCGCGGTACTTTGCGCGCGTGGCTCCGAAAGTCCAGATGGTGTTGGCCGATCCTGCCGGATCCATCCTCGCCGAGTACGCGAAGACGGGGAATGTAACGCCCGCGCGTGGCGGCTGGCTCGTGGAAGGCATCGGTGGCGATTCGATACCGCCGGTAGCGGATTTCTCACATGTTGGACCCACGTACACCATCCCCGATGCGGAGGCTTTCCAGACCTGCCGCGAGTTGCTGTTGAAGGAAGGGATCATCGCCGGCACCTCCACGGGAACGCTGCTGGCCGCGGCCTTGCGTTACTGCCGGGAGCAGAAAACGGCCAAGCGCGTCGTCACCTTCGTCTGCGACAGTGGCAACAAGTATCTGTCCAAGGTCTACAACGACTACTGGATGCTGGACCAGGGGTTCATCCAGCGCGAGCAGTACGGGGACCTGCGTGACCTCATCGCTCGCCGCGCCTGGGAGCGGGCGGCCGTAACGGTCAACTCAACGGAACTCGTGATGGCGGCCTATCGCCGGATGAAGCTCTATGACGTGTCTCAGTTACCGGTGATGCGTGACGGGCGCATTATCGGCATCGTCGACGAAGAGGATATCCTGCTCGAGGTGTTCGAGAATCCGCAGCATTTCAACGAGCCGGTCACGAAGGCGATGGAAAGTCACCTGGTGACGGTGCCTGTCGATGCTCCCTTGCCGCAGCTGCTGGAGATCTTCAAGCGCGGCCTGGTCGCCATCGTCATGAAGGACAACGAGTTCCAGGGGCTCGTCACCCGTATCGATGTTTTGAACTGGTTGCGCCGGAGAGCCTGAATGAGTTCTGACGCCGACAAACAACGCTTTGCCACGCGGGTCATCCATGGGGGGCAGCAGCCCGATCCCTTGACCGGCGCGGTCATGCCGCCGATCTATGCGACCTCCACGTACGTGCAATCCAGCCCGGGCGTGCACAAGGGGTTCGATTACTCCCGCACGCGCAATCCCACACGGGATGCTCTGCAGTCCGCCATGGCGAATCTCGAGGGTGGCAGCGCTGCATTTTCATTCGCTTCGGGAATGGCGACGACGGCAACCGTGTTGGAGCTACTCGACAGCGGCTCGCACATCATCGCCATGCACGACCTCTACGGTGGTAGCTACCGGCTGTTCGAGAACGTCCGTAAACGGTCCGCGGGTCACGATGTCTCCTTTGTCGACCTGACGGATCCGGCGGCACTCGAGGCAGCGATCCGGCCCAACACCCGGTTGGTCTGGGTCGAAACGCCCACGAATCCGTTGCTGAAGGTGGTGGATCTGGGCGCGGTGGCCAGGGTGGCCCGCAAGCATGGATTCATGAGCGTCTGCGACAATACGTTCGCGACGCCGTTTGCACAGAGGCCGCTGGAGCACGGTATCGACATCGTCGTGCACTCGGCCACGAAGTATCTCAATGGGCATTCCGACTGCATCGGCGGTGTGGCGGTGGTGGGTGACAACGCCATGCTGAAGGATCGCCTGGGTTATTTGCAGAATGCCGTAGGCGCGGTTCCGAGTCCGTTCGATTGTTTTCTGATTTTGCGTGGCATCAAGACATTGGCGCTGCGCATGGAGCGGCATTGCGCGAACGCGCTGGCCATCGCGCAGTTCCTGGAGAAGCATCCGAGAGTCGAGCGCGTGTACTACCCCGGTCTCGAAAGCCATCCCCAGCATGCGCTGGCGAAGCGGCAGATGACTGGCGGATATGGCGGGATCGTTACCGCGGTGCTGCGCGGGACAGTTGAGGACGCGCGCCGTGTGTTGGAGCGCTGCCATCTGTTCTCGTTGGCCGAGAGCCTGGGGGGTGTCGAGAGCCTCATCGAGCATCCGGGACTCATGACCCATGCTTCGTTACCGGCGGCCATGCGGGCTTCCCTCGGGATCAGCGATGGGCTCATCCGGCTGTCGGTGGGTGTCGAGGACGTCAGCGACCTGATCGGAGAATTGAAGCACGCGTTGGGTTAGGTTTTGGGCAGACCGGCGTGGCTCGTGAGATACACGGCGAAGGTGCCTAGCCAGTGGCCACCTTCGTAGTGCTCTCCTGTCACCGCCGGTAGCGCTGCTTCGCGGTGGCTCTGGGCCGCCGCTCTCAGAGCGCCGACGCGGCGGTCGTCGGGGCCGAGTCCGTGGGCAATGCCCTCGAGCATCCAGGCTCTGCTGAGGTTCAGGCCGTCGATGTGCGCGAGCTTGGGGTCCGAGCGGTCGGTGACGACGCCGGGTTGCAGCCAGGGGGTGTTGGTGTTCTCCGGGATGCCCGGGAGAAAACCGGTCAGCCACGCACGGTAGGTTTTGGTATCGAGCACCCGACGCATGAAGTCGGCTTCCGCGAGACACGGCGACAGGAAGTCCTGGCCGGACGGCTCATACTGGATCGGGCAATTCCGGTCGTTCTGGTAAAAACGATGTGCCGCGTCCGTCAGCAGGGCGCGCATCTGCGTATCGCCCGACACGTCAGCCCAATCCCACACCAACCCGAACGAGAACGCCGTCTGGTCGTGCTCGCCGATCCGGATGGGGTAGTGGAGCTTCGGCAGCCAGCTCTTCAACTTTGCCGCGGCTGCCGTCTCCAAGGGCTGCAGAGCCTGCGACCACTGCTTCGCCTGAGGATCATTCCACTGGCGCAACTCGGAGGACAGTTGCAACAGCCACGCCAGGCCGTACGGTCTTTCGAACGAAGCCCGGTCCTCACGCTTCAGATATGCGACCTCGCCTGCAATGTTGGCCGGCGTCAGGCTGCGCGCGAGCTCGGTCCTGGCTTGCGAGCCGAATGCCGCGTTCGGGTAGAGGCGGAGGAGTCGCACCAGCAACCAATGGCCATGCACATCCGAGTGCCAGTCGTAGCAACCGTAGAACGATGGCGTCAACACGTGCGGCGGCTGTGCGTCCGCATCGCTCAGCATCGTGTGTGCGATTTTGTTCGGGTATTCGCGATGCAGGCAGCTCAGGGCGAGGCCTGCGAAGCGTGCGGCGGCATCCGGCTCGAGCGCGGACGGTGTCGTCGGCGGGGCCGCTGATAGCGCACTCGTGAAAGGCAGGAGCGCGAGTCCGATCGCCGTCATCCGTTTCAAGATCATCATATCTCTCATGTTAACCTGCTGTGCCCGGCGACGCCCGCCAAGGAGCTTTCTTGTCCACCGCTGCTGATCAAAGCGACTCACTTCCCGTCGCGCCCATTTCTTTCGCCGCCCTGCGCCACCCCGGCTTCCAGATGTATTTCATCGCCACGGCACTGGCGATGTTGGCGGACAATATAGAGCACGTCATCAGCTATTACGTGATCTTCGACAAGTTCCATTCCCCGACGCTGGGCGGCTTCGCGGTGGTGTCGCATTGGCTGCCGTTCCTGGCGTTCTCGGTTTACAGCGGCGCCCTGGCCGATCGCTTCGATCCCCGGCGCATCATCCAACTGGGCATGGTGCTGTTCATGGGCGTGTCGCTGGCCTGGGGCGTGTTGTTTTTGACGGGTGCGTTACAGCCGTGGCATGCACGGCTGCTGCTGATCATACATGGTTGTGCGGGTGTGCTGTGGGGTCCGGCGAGTCAGCTCCTATTGCACGACATCGTGGGCCCCGCCGAGCTGCAGAGCGCTGTGCGCCTGGGCGCGACGGCGCGCTATCTTGGAATGCTGTGCGGCCCGGCCGTCGGTGGCGCGATGTTGGTTGGCATGGGACCTTCGCACGCGATCTTCGTCAACGCACTGATCTACCTGCCGATGGTGGTGTGGTTGTGGAGGGCGCCCTATGGGCCCCGCTTCCGGCGGGACCAGCCGCTTGCGACGCCGGCCGTGCGGGGCTTCGGGGATGTCCTGGCCACGTTTCGCTCCATTGTGACCAACCCGACTGTTCTGTGCATGACACTTCTGGCCAGTGGCGCGGCTTTCTTCGTCGGTAATGCCTACCAGGCGCAGATGCCGGAGTTCGCGCATGATCTGGGGCACGGTGATCCGGGTCTGGCTTACAGGGCCTTGCTGGCCGCGGATGCCGCCGGCGCGTTGGTGGCCGGCTTCCTGCTCGAGCTCGGTGGCCTGCTGCGGCCGGCATCCCGCACGGCGCTCCTGTTAGCCATGGGTTGGTGTTGCGCGCTGGCTGGCTTTGCCCTGATTACCCACTACGAATTCGCGCTGGTGTTGCTGTTCCTGGCGGGTTTCCTGGAGCTGTCCTTCAACTCCATGGCGCAGGCGCTCGTGCAGTTGAGTGCGCCGGTGCAGATCCGGGGTCGGGTCATCGGTGTGTTTTCGATGGCGGCCAGCGGCATGCGGACTTTCAGCGGGCTCACCGTGGGGATGCTGGGTGGACTCATCGGGATCCACGGGTCGTTGTCCCTCAGCGCCGGGGTACTGTTTCTCGTTCTCGCCGGACTGATGTTCGCTACTTTTCGGGCGCGACCTGAGGCTCAATGACGGCTGTAGGGTAGCCTGCGGACTTCCAGCCTTCGATTCCGTCGCGGTACCAGTAGACGTTGCGGTAGCCGTAGCTGATCGCCCGCTTGGCGGCATTCCAACTCAACCAGCAGGTTTTGTGGCAGTAGATGATCACCGGACGTGCAAGGTGCTCCTGGGTCGCCGCTGCCAGGCGCTGGCGGTAGAAGTCGTCGACGGCGACGGGAATCTCGCCTTGTCCGACGTCTGGAATCCAAAGGCTGCCGGGAATAGCCCGGTGGGGTAGTGGGAGCCACGGCGCTCCGGGTGCCAGATTCTCCGGGCGGCGCGGTGCGTTCGAGACGTCGACGATAACCGCCCCGCCTTGTTGGAGCAGGACCCGAAGCTGGCGTGCGTTGTGGATGACTGTGCCGCCGGTGATGGACAATGGCGTTGGGGCGTTGATCGGGCCTGTCCAATAGCCGGAGGGTTCGGCGGCCGCGACGTTGTTGTGTGCGTTGGGGGGTGGTGCGGCTAGAGGTGGGCTGGGTGAGGATGCCAGCAACGTTATTGCGAGTAGGGATGTCGCGAATGGGGCGTGCAGCGTCACGCGCCCCGTCGCGCTGGACGCGGCGACCCTGCCCGACGTGGCGGGCACGACCGCCGTGCCGGATGTGGCGAGCTCGCCGGCCGTGCCGAATCTGGCGAGCTCGCCAACAGTGGCTGACGTGGCGGCTCGCCTCTCGCGGTGATGCGTCTGCGCGGCCAAACTTCCTTACGCTCCCGGGGCTCCCGCGACGGCGGTCGCTTGCGGGACCTCAAAGCTGTGGTCGAACGTTGCATCCTTGCTGTCGCGAACCACGACCTTCAATTGCCCCTTGGCCTGCGGCACAAAGCCAAAGGTGATCACCGGGTCCGTGCTCATCGAGATGTCGGAATCGAGGTGGAAGATCGACCCGCCCTCGTAAGTCGCATCGATGGTGCGGATGAAACGCGGCGGCGTGTAATAACGCGTGATCTGGTTCATCTGCATGCCGTTGAAGTTCGGATGGCGCACCATCAGCACGGCCTGCTCCGGCTTGCCGGCGGTGAAGTCGCCGACCAGGTGGAGTTTCATGCGGCCCATATCGGCCAGGGCCGAGGCGTCATCCGCGCCCGCGGGGGCGGAGCAGCCACCGGACGCTTTGACGTACCGGGTTGCGACGAACAGGTGGCCGTCCTGGCTCTCGGCGATCGCGTGCATGTCGGTGTAGGCATCGACCCTGACGCGCATCTTGAGGCTGCGCGGGTCGGCTTTGGGGCCGAAGGTGAAGTGAGCCGCGAGCGGTGAGGGATTGTTGTCGATCACGACATACACGCCCTTGATGGCTTTGACGGCTGACAGGTCGACGCTGATGGGGACGAGGGCCGCATCCAACGCCCGGGGCGGGGCGTCGAGTTTGACGATGCCGGCGCCGTCCTGGAGCGAGCGGCCTGGGAAGAGGGCTTTCTGGAGTGCCTGCCAGCGGCTGGCTCGTGTGGCGGCGTCGGTGTCGTCGCCGTGGTCGGCTGCGTTGGTTTGCGTCGCTGTGTTCGAGGCGGCGCCGATTTTGGCAGCGCCGCTGGAGTGCGTCGCGGCGCCTGTTGTCGCGACGTCGTTGGTTTGCGCGGTCGTGGCGGAGCCGGCTGTCGTGGTGGCGTCGGCTGTGGTGGCAGCGTCGGCCGAAGTGCCCGCGCCAAACAACATCGCGGTGGCGAGTACCGTCGCGAGGAGCGGTTGCGTTACTGTTCCCATTCGAGCTCCTTAAACGCCTGCGTGACGTTGTGGCCGTTGTAGTCGTCGAACAGCGTCCACCTGGAGCGTTCGCCCTGGGCAACTTTGCCGACAGCGGCCTCGAGGTCCATTCCTTTCGCGATGGCCTCTTTCGTCTCGCGCAGCAAGGTGCCCAGGTAACGCTCCAGGTCTCTTGCGCCTGAAGGCCAGTTTACGCTCGTCGGGCCATGACCGGGTACGGCCCGCCGCGCCGGCACCGACTTCAGCGCCGCTAGCGCCTTCAGCCAGCCGCGTAGGCTGCCATCCAGCGAGGGAACGCGCTTCACGAAGAGCAGATCGGAGGCCCAGAGC
>DAITMW010000368.1:0-6847 GCA_036834945.1 Steroidobacteraceae bacterium | reverse complement strand
TGCTGGCGAAGTTTCTGACGGCCGCGCCGATCTCAGGGCTACGCCGCGCTCTCGGGGCACGCCGCATCGATATCGTCCGGCAGCACCTGATCGAGGTCATTGTAGTGGGCCTTCTGGGTGGAGGCGCCGGTATGGCGTTGACGCTGGGAGGACTCTCTTCGCTGCGGGTTCTGATGTTCTCGGGCAGGCTGGCCCATTCCGACAATCCCGACCGCCTGGCGCTCATTCAATCCTTCGTCCACATGGACATCCCGGTCATGCTGGCGGCGATCGCATTGTCGTTGCTGGCGGGTGTGCTGGCGGGACTCTACCCGGCCTATCGCATTGGCCGGCTCGCGCCCGCGACGTTTCTCAAGACTCAGTAGTTGCAGATTCATAGGGGAATCCAAATGGAAATTCGCGCGCTACTGAGCGCCATGTGGCGTAACAAGACCGGCCCGCTCCTGGTGGCGGCGCAGGTGGCCCTCACACTCGCCGTGGTCGTGAACATGGCGTATATCGTCCGGCAGAAGCTGGAGGACGCCAACAAGCCCACCGGCCTGGACTTGAGCAACACGTTCTGGATCGCGGCCGAGGCGAACACATCCGACTACAACTACTCTGCTGCCGTGAAGGGGGATCTCGCCTACCTGAATTCACTGCCAGGAGTGGTCGCGGCATCTCCCGTCAACAATGTCCCACAGACGTTTTCGAACATGGACCTGCCGTTTGCCGCCGATCCCCAGACGTTGCTCAATCCCAACGGCGGTGAATTCGGTACCGTCTACTTCGGCACCGACAAGCTCATCGACTCCCTGGGCCTGAAACTCGTCGCCGGCCGGAATTTCGAGCCGGGCGCGGTGATGCCCATCGCGGCGGATTTCGGAGCCGCGATGGCGGCCTGGGCCCCTGAAATGATCGTCACCCAGGCGTTGGCCAAGAAGCTCTTTCCCAAGGGCGACGCTCTGGGAAAGACGGTCTACGCAGGTCTCATCAACAAGCCCGCGGTGATCATCGGCATCGTGGACCAGATGCGCGCGAATCCCGTGCCGCCCCAGTACGATCAGTTCGCGACTCAGATCGTCATACTGCCCATCATCCCTCCGGGACCGAACGCCCATTACGTCGTGCGCGCGAAACCCGGGCAGCGGGACCCACTCATGGCACAAGTCGAGAAGAGCTTCGCGGATCTGCAGCCGGGTCGGTTCGTCGAGCGCCTGGAAGCGCTCGACCGCACGGCCGAGGATGCGCGACAGGGCTATCGCTCGAGCGCGATTGTTCTCAGCGTAGCTACGTTCTTCGTGGTGATCGTGACAGTCATCGGCATTGTGGGCCTCGCTGCGTTCAGTGTTGCTTCACGTACGAAGCAACTTGGTACGCGGCGTGCGCTCGGTGCGCGCAAATATCATATTTCGCGTTACTTCCTGGTCGAGAACTGGATCATCACCACGGGCGGTGTCGTTCTGGGGTGCATCCTGGCATTGGCCGCCGGAGTGCAACTCAGCCGCATGTACATGATTCCACAGCTGCCATTGTATTATCTCGTCGGCGGCGTGCTGCTGTTGTGGGTAATCGGATTACTCGCGGTGCTGCTGCCAGCGCTGCGCGCCGCATCGATCTCACCGGCGGTGGCGACGCGCACCGTGTGATACCGCACCCACGCAACATGCGGCCATTCCCATAGTGCCAGCCGGGCGGGTAGGCTACCTATCCTGAGTCATGTTCAGCTGAGGTGTCCGCCTTGTCCCGCAGAGTGCTCCCGGGTCTCCTCGCCATCTCCGCTTTCGCGATCATCGGTTCCACAGCCCCCCGTGCACAGGAAAAACCCTCCGCGGAAACCGCCGCGGCGATCGATTGGATCGCTGCGAATTCCGAGGCGGAAGACATGGTGATGATCCCGATGCGCGACGGCGTGCGCCTCTATGGTCTCATCCTGTTTCCAAAGGGCCTGCCGCGGCAAAACCTGCCCACGGTGTTGGTCCGCAGTCCCTATCCCATCGACCCGCAAAAGCCGGATTTCCCGCGCCAGGCACGTAGCTTTCTCGAGCACGGCTATGTCGTGGTCTACGAGAACGCGCGTGGCCGATACTTCTCGCAGGGCACGTACACCTATCTGGTGCGGTCCGGCGACGACGGATTCGATACCGTCGACTGGATCACCCGCCAGCCCTGGTCGAATGGCAAGCTGGGGACTTTCGGTTGCTCAGGCAGCGCGGAGGAGCAACACAAGCTCAATGCGTCGCATCCACCGGGCCTTGCGGCGACCGTGCCGATGAGCTCCGGGGCCGGCATCGGCCGGGTGGGGCCCTACAACGAGCATGGCAACTTCTACCGCGGCGGCGCGATCCAGATGGGCTGGTTCAACTGGTATTACGGTTACGGCTACACCGACCGACCGCAGTTCCCACCCGACACGAGCCGGGAGAAGTTGATCCGTCTACACCGTTACTGGAGCCTCGAGCCTCAGAACATTCCGGCCTCTGGCATCGAGACCCGAATCTGGACCCTGCCGATCAACAGCATCATGAGTCGCATGGGTGCCGCGCCGAGCGACATGGATCGCTTTGTATCCCGCGAGCCCAACGACCCTGCCTGGGGAGAGCTGGAGGCGGGTGGCGAGGGAGACACGGACAGTGCCCCCATGTTGATGATCAATGCCTGGTATGACATCTCGCTCGGGCCCAATACCGCAATGTTCCAGTACCAGACCGCGCACGCCGCCAATGCCACGGCGCGAGAGAACATGTTCATGGTGATCGCGCCTACGACCCATTGCACGCAGGGCAGCGTAGAGAGCGAGCACACGATCATCGGGGAGCGGGACATGGGGGATGCCCGGTTTGACTACATCGGGCTGATCCAACGCTGGTTTGATCATTGGGTCAAGGGCGTCGACAACGGTGTAACGCGCGAGCCCAAGGTGCGGGCCTACATGATGGGCTCCAACCGATGGCGGTCCTATGGAGAGTGGCCACCCAAAGGAATCGCCTACCAGTCGTTCTATCTCGACAGCGATGGCCACGCCAACAGTGCTGCCGGAGACGGTCGCCTCTCGCAACGGCACCCGCAAGAGGGCGCCGATACCTTCCTCTACGACCCGCTGAACCCCGTGCCCTCGCACGGCGGTGGTCAACAGGGCTGGGGTATCAACTCCACCGTTTTCAAGGCCGGCGCGGATGATCAGAGATCAATCGAGACCCGCCAGGATGTATTGGTTTATACGACACCGCCCCTGCGGAAGCCTCTGGCGGTCATGGGTCCGGTCAACATCTCGCTGTATCTGTCCTCCGACCGCAAGGACACGGATCTGACCGTCAAACTGCTGGACGTGTACCCGGACGGACGCGCCTACAATCTCGACGAGAGCATCCAGAGAGTGCGCTGGCGAGAGGGTTGGGATCATCCGGTTTTGATGGAGCCGGGGCACGTCTACGAGGTCAACGTAGGCCCCTTGGAGACCGGCAATACGTTTCTGCCAGGACACCGTGTCCGCATCGAGGTTTCCAGCAGCAACTTTCCGTTCTTCGAGCGGAACCTGAACACCGGAGGCCACAACTTCGACGAGTCCACGCCACTGGTGGCGCGAAATGTCATCCACCACGGAGCCCGGTATCCGTCGGCTATCGTATTGCCCGTCTTGCCGTAGCTCCAGCGCGGCCTACGCGATCTGCACGACCCGGCACCGCTCGCAAAGAGGATACGAGCTCATGAATCCGGCCAGTCGGTCCCTCATGTCCTGAAACGAGCTCCCATAGGCATAGAAAGCCGTCTCCCGCGGTCCCTGCCAGAAGCTCAACACGCGTCCCGAGCCCTCCAGAAGCCGCTCGAACTCACTGTAGACAAAGTTCGAGTCGCATTCGCGGTAAACGTGATCCGCCAGATCGGTGCCATTCAGATAGACCGCCAACCCCTCGAGCCGGCCAAAGGCGACCTCGAGGGACTCCGCCTCGACGCGCAACTTCGATCCCTTGGGCGCTCCCAGACCCTCCAGAGTTTCGATGACGTAGCGGACGGCCTCGCTCACCTGGCCCGCGATCTGGATCTCAATGTCGCAGTACTCGATCTCGCCTGTTACGTTCTGCATCGTACCGCCCCCACTGACCTGGCCGAGAGCGTCCCTGTCCAGCGCCTCGTTCAGCGGCTCCTCGAAAAACTCGCCGCGGTGCAGCGGCTGCAATCTGGCATTCAGCTGCGCGACCATGACGCTGATCTGGGGCTTCTTGAGTTTCTCGATGAGGGTGCTGAGCATTCAGGTCGGCCCGATGGGGATCGATCCGCACAGCGTACTTCGCTGAGGCGTCAGGCGCCACGTATCCCTGGCCCGGGACTCCTCACTGGGGGACAATCCGCCAGGTTGTCAGGGACCCGAGAGGTGCTTTCCATTGATTTTCAGCTCGCTCGCACTGCTCGCCGCGCAAGCGACGCCGGCCGTGGACGCGCCGCCGATCGCCACGTACGCGTACAAAGTCGTGCACACCTACCCGCACGACCCCAACGCCTACACGGAAGGCCTGTTCTTTCTGAAAGGCTATCTGTACGAGAGTACCGGACTCGAGGGTCACTCGAGCATCCGTAAGGTGCGACTCGAAAGCGGCGACATCGTGCTCACACACGACCTGCCACCGCAGTATTTCGGGGAGGGCATCACCTACTGGGGCAATCGCCTGATCGGCCTGACCTGGAAATCCCAGGTCGGATTCACCTATAACCTGCACACCTTCGCGGTCGAAGGCGAATTCAAATACCCCGGCGAAGGCTGGGCGCTCACCCGCAACGACCACGAGATCATCATGAGCGACGGCACATCGCAGCTGCGCGTCCTCGATCCGAAGACCTTGCACGAACGGCGCCGCATCCGTGTGACCGCCCATGGCAGACCCGTGGACCAGCTGAACGAGCTGGAATGGGTGCAAGGAACCATTCTGGCCAACATCTGGCAAACGAACCGCATCGCCCAGATCAACCCCGACACGGGCGAGATCGTTGCCTGGATCGACCTGACCGGGCTGCTGCCGGCGCGCGATCGGATCCCAGGTCACACCGACGTGTTGAATGGCATCGCCTACGACGAGGCGAACGGGCGCCTGTTCGTCACCGGGAAATTCTGGCCGAAGTTGTTCGAGATCCAGATCGTCATGAAAAAATGAGCGACGCCACCCGAAAGTCCCAGGCCATCGGGCCAGGAGCTGCCGGCGTGCGCCGCAAACGTCCGGGTTGTCTCGGTCAACTCGTCCTGCTCGGGCTGGTGATCGTCATCGGATATATCGGCATCATGGCCATCACCCATCCCTGGATCTTTACCGTAGGTGGCCGCCTCCGCCTGCTACCTTCCTGGGAGGGTGTTGGTGAGATCCAGGGGCCCGGTGGGAAGTACCGGCTCTACATATCGATTCAGCCGAGCCGAGGCAGATCCAGAGTGCTCCCCTCGACCTCCGTGAGCGGGACCGGCTGGATCTGCGCTCCATCCGGCCAGAGCTATAACATCCGCATCGGCGGAGGAGCGCACGAGCTGGTCTGGCGTGACATGAACAACAAGGACTTCGGCCTTTACGTCTGGCATCGGAACGCGTGGTCCACTGAACATCGCCCTCCCAAACTCGACTTCAAAGGCCGCTGGAGCGGTCCGAACCTGGTGATGGATGACCAGGGCACTGTTGCACGCGCCTTTCTGAGCAACGGCTCGCTGAACCCCAGGCCCGGCACACCGGGACCCACTCAACCGATCACCTTCGTGGAGACGCACTGGTGGTTCGGGAATCCTTGCGGGCACTAGCGCGCTGACGTTCTCCACCGTGGTGACGTCCACGCAGAACTCGCGTGCGAGTTGCGCGTAGTGATGTCCGCGGAAGGGCGATTAAACATCGGCCAAAGCATTGCACGTCCAGGATCTTTTCGAGAAAATAACTCCTGACTCGATCGAGCCGATTCAAACACGGAGGAGGCGGCCATGACCGTCATCAAACGCGATGAGCACTACCACACCTATGCGGATTACCTCATCTGGTCCGCCAGCTACGGTAATGAGCTCGTCGACGGTGTTGCCTACGTCCGGGAACCGCCGTCACCGTCCTGGACTCACCAGGAAATGGTTGGTCAGCTCTATTATCAGTTGGCCGCGGCACTCGAAGGCCGTCCATACCGCGTAATGATCGCTCCCATGGACATTCGCTTACCCAAGTCCACCGAGGCGGACGACGACGTGGACACCGTGGTTCAGCCAGATGTTTTCATCGTTTCTGACCTGGGGAAGCTCGATGAGCGGGGTGTGCGTGGCGCCCCGGACTGGCTGGCGGAGGTTCTTTCACCGAGTACTGCCAAGCATGACCAGTTCGTCAAGACTCCCGCCTACGAGCGCGCCGGGGTCCGCGAGGTCTGGCTCATACACCCGGCCGATCGCAGTCTGACGATCTATCGGCTGAAAGGAGCATCCTATGGACACCCAACGGTTCTCGAGCTCAAAGGGAAAACACAGCTCTCCGCCGTCCCTGGCGTAGTCATCGACTGGGATCGACTGCTCGCCAGGATGGCGTGAACAAAGGCCGCCAGCGCCGGCGGCCGGGGAGGATCACGGCCTGGCGCAAGCTTTGCCATTCGGGCTCCACAGCCCATATTTCAATCACTTGAAATACCCGGGAACCGTGAGCTGCTTCACCTCATCCCGGCCGACAATACGTAAACTGCGCCCCGCATTGACAGGCTGATGTGGAGTGTTTGTATGGAAGTCGTATTGATTGAAGTTGTGGCGACGGGAGCTTTGCTGTTGGCTCACTTGTTGTTTGTCGTCCGGAGTCGTTTCGCGCGTTCCGAGCGGTAAAGGCTGGCCTTCCGTTATTGCACCTGTCGCACGACGTCGATGACCGAGCCGTCG
>DAITMW010000367.1:2919-6875 GCA_036834945.1 Steroidobacteraceae bacterium | reverse complement strand
CCGTGGATATGAACCTCGACCGCATTGCTTTCGACCTCTTCACCCCAACCGTAAAGTCGCTCTTCAATCTGCGCGCGCGACAAGATGTTTCCGGGCCGCTCCATGAGCAGCTGTAGGAGCGCGAACTCTTTCGGCGACACTCCGACCTCGCGCCCTTCACGCGTGACGGTATGGGTCGCCGGATTTAGAGCAACGCCCAGGTGCTCAATCTCGGGGTCCGTGCGTCCGGACTTGCGCCGCAGGAGCGCACGGATACGCGCTGCGAGCTCATCGAGATCGAATGGCTTGACCAGGTAATCGTCTGCCCCGGCGTCGAGGCCCTGCACGCGATCCGACACCGCGTCACGGGCCGTAATGATGAGCACCGGCAGCGACTGCTGGCGCGCTCGCAGACTCTGCAACACCTGAAGGCCGCTCTTTCGGGGAAGCCCGAGGTCGAGAAGCAGGAGATCGAACGCATCGGTGCGCAGCACCTGGTCCGCGGCCTCTCCGTCGTGGACCCAATCGACAGTGAAGCCGTCCCGCTTGAGGCCGGTTCGGATCGCCTCGGCGATCATGGCATCATCTTCGACTAGCAGCAGCCGCACGTTGGGAACCCAACCCTGAGAAGCGTGCCAAGTATGGTAGCAAAGCCCCTGAGAGGATCCCCTTGAGCTTCGTTAAACGTCTCGTCCACGACGCAAAGATTATGGGTGTCGCGCTGACGGAAGCCGACGCCGGGCGTCTGGAACGCCTGCTGGACGAGCTCGAGCGGTGGAACCGTACCTACAACCTGACGGCGATTACGAAACGCGAGGAGATGATCACGCACCATCTGCTCGACAGTCTGGCGGTTCACGCCGACCTCCACGGCACGTCCATAGCGGATGTCGGTACGGGCGCGGGTTTTCCCGGCCTGCCCCTGGCCGTGCTGAACCCGGAGCGCCGCTTTACCCTCATCGACTCCGCCGGTAAGAAGATCCGTTTCGTATCGCATGCCGCACATGCGTTGGGACTGACTAATGTCGAAGGCCTGCACGTGCGAGTGGAATCGCTCCAGCCGGAAAAACCGTTCGACACGGTGGTGACGCGAGCGTTCGCGCCGCTCTCTGAGATGTTGGAAAAGGTGTCACCCCTATGTGGGCCGGAGACACGCGTGTTGGCGATGAAGGGAAAATGGCCACGTGAGGAATTGGCGGCTATCCCGGAGGGATGGCGAGTGGCGAGCTCGCGCGATCTGGTGGTCCCGAGGTTGGAGGAGGCGCGTTGCGCGATCGTCTTAGCGCGTTGATGTTGAAGTCGTTACGGACGTCGCACCCAGCGGAAGGGTCGTCGTCTCCTTGATGACGGCCAGTGCAATGGAAGAGTTAACGGACTGCACGCCTGGGAACCGTGACAGGTGGTCGAGGAAGAACGCCTCATATGCCTTGATGTCGCGACAGACGATTCGTAAGAGGAAGTCCGTCTCTCCCATCATCGTGTAGCACTCGAGGATCTCGGGGTGCTCGCGAACCGCCGCCTCGAACCGCAGCAGCGCGTCGCGGCCGTGCCCCATGAGCTTCACATGGGAGAACACGGTGACGTTCAGCCCAACTTTCTCGCGGTCCAGCAGCGCAACGCGCCGCCGGATGACGCCGAGCTCTTGCAAGCGACTCATGCGTCTCCAGCACGTCGACGCCGTCATACCGAGGCGCTCGGCGATATCCGCCGCCGAAAGATCGCCATGCTGTTGCACGAGATCGAGAATTCTCAAATCGCTGCGGTCAAGCTCTACTTGCATCGGCTGTCTCGCCCTGTGGCTCTGAGCTGAAATGGATATTTCACTATGACGCTCAGAAGAGCAACTTTTGTTACGCGTAGTGCAGTGCAGGGTGGGTACTCTCCCCGCCTTCACCACGGTGCGGGGCCCGGATGATGGAAATTTATGCAATGCGGGAATTCGATGGACACGAGCTCGTCGTGTTCGGCCACAACGCGGCCCTGGGGCTGCACGCAATTGTGGCTGTCCACTCCACCGCCCTGGGGCCGTCCGCCGGTGGATGCCGCATGTGGCCTTACCCATCCACGGACGCGGCCGTGGTGGACGTTCTGCGTCTTTCGCGGGGCATGAGCTACAAGAACGCGATGGCGGGGTTGCCGTTCGGCGGCGGCAAGGCAGTGATCATCGCCGATGCCCGCAAGCAGAAAACCCCCGAGCTCTTCGAAGCGTTTGGCCGATTCGTCGACTCGCTCGGCGGTCGATACATCACCGCTGAGGACGTCGGAACGACCACGGCGGACATGGAGAGCGTGCGGCGCGCTACCAAGTTTGTGAGCGGACTCGGGCGCAAACCCGGTGAGGCGGGCGGCGACCCCGGTCCGAAGACGGCACTTGGCGTTTATCTCGGAATCAAAGCAGCGGTGAAGTTTCGCCTGGGGCGCGCAGACCTCAGCGGCGTGAGTGTCGCTGTGCAGGGCGTTGGCGGAGTGGGTTATCACCTGTGCCGGATGCTCGCTGCCGATGGCGCGCGCCTCCTGGTCGCGGATGTGCGGCCAGCCGCGATCCAACGTGTGTGCGACGAGTTCAAGGCGACGGAGGTACCAGCGGAAAGCGTTCTCTCGCAAGACGTCGATGTGTTTTCGCCGAACGCCCTGGGCGCCATCCTGAATGCGCAAACGATCCCGCTGTTGGGCGCCAGAATCGTCGCCGGAGCGGCAAATAATCAGCTCGCCGAAGATAAAGACGGCGTGGCTCTTCAGAATGCCGGCGTTCTCTACGCGCCGGACTATGTGATCAATGCTGGCGGGATTATTAGCGTCGCGCGCGAATACCAGGGCGGCTCGACCGAGGCTGAGGTGACGTCCGAGATCCACGGAATTCCCGGACGCCTGACGGAGATTTTCGAGCGCGCGCGCCGCGAGAACCGCACGACCAACGCCGTTGCGGATCAGATGGCACAGGAGCGGATCAGTGGCAACGCCCAAAGGAAGGTTGCCTGACCCGCGACCACCTGCGTGACCTGACTCCTCTGGCGACGGCGAGCTAGAGCGCCTAGTGCGGACGCCCGAGCGTCCGCGCAGGTGTGACTCGATCCCATCGCGCTGGCCGAAGGCTTGGCCCTGCCCGCGCCAATGGTCGCGTCGCGGAAGACGGACAACCATCCGCGCCGCCCAGGTCGAGGTCGCAGCAGGCTGCGAATTCCGGTAACGGCCTGCGACTTTCGGTAGCCCGTCGCCAGTTTGAAAGACTGGCAGCGGGCGACGGTGCAGTACACTGTCGCCATGAAGCGCGTCATTGCCATTGCCAATCAGAAGGGCGGCGTCGGTAAAACGACTACCGCGGTGAATCTCGCGGCATCCCTTGCCGCGACAAAACGCCGTGTTTTGCTGCTCGATCTGGACCCCCAGGGCAACGCGACCATGGGCAGCGGAGTCGACAAGTCGCAGCTCCAGCGAAGCTCCGTCGACGTACTGCTCGAGGAAGTGGACCTCGCGAGCGCGCTCCTGGCGATCGATCCGGGCGGCTTCCACCTGCTGCCGGCGAACCAGGATCTGACAGCCGCCGAAGTGCGCTTGCTGCAGATGCCGGAAGGACGCGAAACCAAGCTCCGCAATGCGCTCGCGCCCATCCGTGAGTCGTACGACGTCATCCTGATCGACTGCCCGCCGGCGCTCAACATGCTGACGGTCAATTCCCTAGTGGCCGCGGACAGCGTCCTGATCCCCATGCAGTGCGAGTACTACGCGCTGGAGGGACTCTCGGCATTACTCGGAACCATCGAGCAGATCCGCGAGGCAGTGAATCCAGCCCTCGAAATCGAAGGCCTCCTGCGCACGATGTTCGACCCCAGAAACAATCTCGCCAACGAGGTGAGCGCGCAGCTCATCACGCACTTCGGCGACAAAGTTTTCCGCACGATCATCCCGCGCAACATCCGGCTGGCCGAGGCGCCTTCATTCGGAAAACCCGTGCTGTTTCACGACAAGGAGTCGAGAGG
>DAITMW010000367.1:0-2819 GCA_036834945.1 Steroidobacteraceae bacterium | reverse complement strand
CCGCCGCCACAGCAACCAACGCCCGTTCAGACGCGGTCCCCACATCGGCTGCATCTGAAATGACCTCGCAGTCCGCGGCGCCAGCAGAAAGTGCAGCCTATTCCGCGGTATTGGACGCGGCATCGTGGAACCCCGCGTCGCAGCAGTCAGTCCCGCCGCCGGTCTCTGTCGCGGCGTCGTGGGGCCCCGCGTCACAGCAGGCCACGCCGCCTGCGGAAGGCGCGTCGTATTCCGGGGCATCGTGGGGCTCGGGCTCACCGCAGCCCGCGGCGCCAGCAGAGGGCGCGTCGTATTCCACGGTGTCGGTCGCGGCCTCGTGGAGCGCGACATCACAACCTGCGACGAATGACGGGCCCCACGACGCAGTCGTGGCGAGCGCCGCCGCGACGTCGAGCGATGCCGCAGCGTCGAGCGATGCCACAGCGTCGAGCGATGCCGCGCCATCGAACGACACGACTTCGCGCGCCACGACCTCGTCCGAAACGAGCTCGTCGCCCGTTGACCCCCACGAATCAACGCACTCCGACGCAACAACAGCCGAGATGTTGGCCGCGAGCGACTCTCACTCAGCCGACGTAACATCGCCCCGGCTCTCAGCCGAAACTGAAGCAACAGCTAAAGGGGCCTCGGCGCACTGACCGGGCGAATCGCAAACCCGTGACTGCGGCGCCGGATTCGTTATGATCCGCCGTCATGAGCCAGAAAAAACCGACACTCGGCAGGGGATTGGCGGACCTGCTCGGACACACGCTGCGCCCGCTGCAGCCTGTCAGCGTTTCAGTACCGCCGGCTAACGGAGCCGCGCCAGCGGGGACGAACGCTTCGCCGCCTGGAGCGGCAGCGCCAGGAGCGACGCCCGCGAATGTGCAGGGCAACGCGAGCGGCGGTGCCCCATACGCACCGCATGCACCGAAGGCACATACGCCGGGCATCACTGGTAATGCCCACAGCTCAGGGGCCTATGCCTCGTCAGCACCCGGTGCCGCTGGCAACACGCAACGCCCCGCATACCCGAGCGCCGGAACCTCCGCGCCCCACAGCGCTGCCGCAGGCTCCGGAAATGCGCACGGCGCGGGCACGAACAGTGGCACTGCGCACGGCCCCGCGTTAAACGCCGCGGGCGCTGGAAATGCGCACGGCGCAGGCGCGAACACCGGCACTGGCAACGCGCACGGCGCAGGCGCGAACACCGGCACTGGCAACGCACACGGTGCAGCCGCGAACACTGGCAATCCGCACAGCACCGCCTCCACCGCCGCGTCCGCTGGCAATGCGTACAGCAAAGCCGCCAGCGCAGCCTCCGACCCCTCGATGGCCGCGAACGCCGCCTCTCTGGCCCCCGGCGACGAACTCGCGCGCCTCCCGGTCGACCTGCTGCAAAAAGGCAAATACCAGCCGCGCATCGACATGCGTCAGGAAACGCTGCAGGAACTGGCGGACTCCATCAGAGCGCAAGGCGTCATCCAACCCATAGTTGTCCGCCCCGTGGGCGTCCCCGGTATTGGAGAGTCGCAGCGTTACGAAATCATCGCCGGCGAGCGCCGCTGGCGAGCCGCGCAGATGGCCGGCCTGAGTGAAATTCCAGCCGTCGTCCGCCGCATTCCCGACGAAGCCGCGATCGCCGTCGCGCTGATCGAGAACATCCAGCGCGAGAACCTGAATCCGCTGGAAGAAGCACGCGCCCTCGAGCGTCTCATTTCCGAATTCGAGCTCACCCACCAGGAAGCCGCCGACGCCGTCGGCCGCTCACGCTCAGGCGTCACGAACCTGCTGCGCCTGCTGGAACTTGCACCCGAAGTCTGCGAGCGCGTCGAGCGTCGTGAGATCGAGATGGGCCACGCGCGCGCCATCGGCTCCTTGTCCAATCGCAAGCAGCAGGTGGAAGTCGCGACCCTGGTCGCCAAGAAGGGACTGTCCGTACGTGACACCGAAGCACTCGTTCGCCGGATGCAAGCGCCAGGCGCAACGGCGGCAGCCGAAGCGCCGGAAGGCGCACGCGACCCGAACGTGCTGCGTCTGGAGCAGGAGCTTGCGGACAAGCTCGGCGCGAAGGTTGCCATCCAACACTCTACGGCCGGCAAAGGTAAGCTGGTGGTGACCTACAACAGCCTGGACGAGCTCGACGGAATCCTGGCGCACATCCAATAGTGCGGTGTGCGAACAGGTGGGCTGCGCCGCTGGCGAGACAAACGTGAGACAAATTGTCCACCCCCCTGCATTAGGTTCAGAAACGGCGCCTTTTGCAGTCCACCGCTGTGGACTCCCCTGGCTCCCGTCTCTATAATCCGCCCGCTTTTTCGCCGGACCCAGGCCGGGCCACGTAAGTGACTGTCCTGACGAAGTAATCGCAGCAATTACCGGCGCCTTTTAGCGAGGGGCCGTGATCTGCGGGTTTAGTCGTGGGCGCAGCCTATCGAGCCGGGAAACACTGTGACCTCGAGCGGTATGCCCGGGAGGACCCAGATGGGCCAGCCCAATCCACGACGCCTGGCACTAGGTGTCGCGCTGGGGCAGGCGGTGGTCGCCCTGGTAGCAGCGCTGCTGTGCTGGATGATCGCCGACTCCCGCGCCGCGGTGTCTGCGGCGATCGGCGGTGGAATAAGCAGCGTTGCGAGTTTTGTAATGGCACTGCTGAGCTTCAGCAAGCAGGCCACGACGGACCCGCTGCGGGCAGTGCGAGCTTTTTTCGTCGGGGAGGCGGCCAAGGTCGCCATCGTGATCGCTCTGTTCGTGGTGGTGTTGAAGACGATGAAGGTAGTACCGCTGGCCATGCTCGGCGCGTACGTCGCAACGTTCTTCGTGTTTTGGGTTGCGCTGGC
>DAITMW010000366.1:5471-6906 GCA_036834945.1 Steroidobacteraceae bacterium | reverse complement strand
CGGCTCTCAGCGGTGATCATCCCCGCTACGACCTTGCTGGACGGTGATGACCTGACCGATCGCCTCGAGCGCGGCGATGTGAAGGCGGTGATCACCGACGTCAGTCTCACTCAACGATTCCCCTTGAAGGCGCCGATTCGCATCTGCGTAGGCGGCAGCCCTGCGGGGTGGACTCCGTACGAGGCGAGCTACGCTCAGGCGCCTCCGTTTCCCGAGGCAGCGGCAACCCGGGGCGATGATCTACTGTTCCTGTACTTTACCTCGGGTACAACGTCGAGACCGAAACTCGTTGCCCACACCCATGCGAGTTATCCGGTAGGACACCTCTCGACCATGTACTGGCTCGGGTTGCAACCGGGTGATGTGCATCTCAACCTCAGCTCCCCCGGCTGGGCCAAGCACGCCTGGTCCTCCTTTTTCGCGCCCTGGAATGCCGAGGCCACCGTCTTGGCCTATCAATACGAGCGGTTTGATCCCCGCGCGCTGCTCAACATGATGGTCAGGTGTCGCGTCACCACCTTCTGTGCCCCGCCAACAGTCTGGCGTATGCTCATCCAACACGATCTGGCCGCGTGGAAGGTCAGCTTGCGGGAGGTGGCCAGTGCCGGCGAGCCCCTCAACCCGGAGGTCGTCTCCCGGGTACAGACTGCCTGGGGACTGACAATCCGGGATGGCTTTGGCCAGACCGAAACCAGCGCACAGATCGGCAACCCACCGGGCCAGCCCCTCAAGCCCGGCTCCATGGGACGTCCGCTACCCGGCTTCTCGATCCAGTTGCTGACCATTGACGGGCAGAGCGCGGACGAAGGAGAGATCTGTATCGATCTGGCGCACCGGCCCACCGGTCTCATGCAGGGCTATTTCGATGACCCGGAACGCACGGCCGCAGCCTTCGCTGACGGCTATTATCATACCGGGGATGTCGGCTCTCGCGATGCTGACGGCTATATCACCTACGTGGGCAGAATGGATGATGTCTTCAAGTGCTCCGACTATCGGATCAGCCCCTTCGAGCTCGAGAGCGTGTTGATCGAACACGAGGCCGTTGTTGAGGCAGCGGTCGTTCCCAGCCCGGACGCCCTGCGGTTGTCCGTCCCCAAGGCGTTTGTCACTCTGGCCGAAGGACGGGCGCCCGATATCGACACGGCCGCATCGATTCTGCGCTACGTCCGCGAACGCGTGTCACCCTACAAACGCATTCGACGCCTGGAGTTCAGCACCTTGCCCAAGACCATATCGGGCAAGATCCGACGCACGGATCTGCGCAAGCAGGAAGCCTCGCGCCCCGATCATCAACACCGCCGCGACCACGAATTCTGGGAGGAGGATGTCATGGACTCTCAATCGAAGGCGCGCTGAAGTCCATCAGACGAGAAACCAGAGAGCCACCAAGGATGTCGCCCATCCGATCCCACGTACAACCGATTGCGCTGTT
>DAITMW010000366.1:0-5371 GCA_036834945.1 Steroidobacteraceae bacterium | reverse complement strand
GCGCGCGAACTGGTGCGTTCACTGCGCGCGCGCCTGGAGAGGGGGCGCAACTCCAGGCTGCCGCACGTCTTTGCGATGTTGCTCGTGGATGCGGAGCCGCGTTGTGAGGAGCGGTTGATCGCAAGCCTCGGCACCGAGTTGGGAGGTGTGCCCATCGTGGGCGGTTCGGCCGGTGACACCTATTTCAACCCGGCCGGCCAATCGGGCGCCCCTCGCATCCTCTTTGGCAAGCGCGCCCTGCGTGGCGCGGCGGTGTTGAGCCTCATCGCCTGCGAAGCCCCTGTGATGGCCTTGAGTCATCATCATTTCAATCCGGGCCGCCGCCGCTTCGTCATCACGGAGGCGGACCCCGAGCAGCGCCTGGTCCATGAAATCAACGGTGAGAACGCACTGAATGTTTACACCCGGGCCTGCAGGTTGAAGCGGGCGCCGCGTCGGGCGGGCTCTTTCGCTCCGTATCCTTTCGTCATCCGCATTGGCGAGCAGTATTTCGCGCGCGGCATGCAGCGGATTTACAACAACGGTACAATCGAGTTCGCCTGCGCCATGGAGGAAGGCCTGGTGGTCACCGTCGCCAGGCCCGCCGATATGGTGGTCCGCCTGCGGGAGATGTTTGTCAACATGAGAACGACCATTGGCAAACCGGAACTGGTCATTGGTTTCGATTGCGCCGCCCGCACGGCGTACATGGAGCAACGTGGCCTGACGCGTCGGATCAGCACGATCCTGTCCAGCAACCGGGTGACGGGCTTTTCGACACTGGGCGAGCAGTTCAATACCATCCACGCCAACAACTCATTTACCTGCCTTGGGATAGCCGCACCCCGATAGCGATGCCTGCCAAGCGCAAAGCCCGGTCCGCCTCGGCGAGGTCAACGGAGCAGCGCCTGCGAAAGGAAAATGCAGCGCTGCGCAAGACCGTGCGCGCGCTCATGGATCGGGTAGAACGCGCGGTGGACAACCAGGGGACACCGTTCTCCTGGTTTCAGGCGGCCGCAAAACTGGAAGAGACGGTGCGTACGCGCACGCGTGAGTTGGAGCTGTTGAATGAGCGTTTGAAGCGCGAGCTGCTATCGCGGCGCGAGATCGAATTCGCCCTGAAACAGGCCAAGCACCAGGCAGAGCTCGCCAATCAGAGCAAAACGCGGTTTCTCGCCGCGGCGAGTCACGATCTGCGCCAACCGCTGAATTCCACGTTGTTGTTTCTCGAGTCGATCAATGATGAGACCCTGGGGGAGGGTGACCGCAGCCTCGTCCGCCGCTCCCGACTTGCGCTGGCCGCATTGAACAACCTCCTGGGCACGTTGCTGGATGTGGCGCGCCTGGATTCGGGTGACATCGAAGCCAATGTGGTTGATTTCCCGATAGCGGCGCTCCTCGAGCGCCTGGTGCCGGAGTTCCAGGCCGTGGCCCATGCCGCCGGTATCGGGCTGAGGTTCCGGCCGAGCGATGCCTGGGTTCGTACGGATGCGCATCTTCTCGAGACGGTCCTGCGCAACCTCATTTCGAATGCCATCCGCTACACGCCTCGCGGCCATGTTCTGATCGGGTGCCGGCGCCGGGCGCAGGGACTCATGATTTGCGTCTACGATACCGGTGTGGGCATCGAGAGCGCCCACCTCGAGGCGATCTTCGATGCTTACTATCAGGTTCGCACCGAAGCCCGTCGCAGCAATACAGGCATCGGCTTGGGCCTGTCGATCGTCAGTCGAATCGCCAATCTGCTTTCGCTCGAGCGCGTGGTCCGCTCGCAGCCGGGCAGGGGTTCCATGTTTGCCGTGGTCGTCCCGTATGGCTCAGTGGGAGAGGAGACGACCCAAGCGCGCTGGCAGGATGCGACAATGGAGGGGCGTCGCTTGCGTCCTGCGCTCGTGGTCGTGATTGACGACAACGAAGATGCCTTGGCAGGCATGTCGGCGGTGCTGCAGAAGTGGGGTTGCCGGGCCGTGACAGCCACCGCCGCCACCGATGCCGTCGTGCAACTCATCTCCGCGGACCTGCAACCCGACTTGATCGTGTCCGACTACCACCTTGCCGATGGGGTCAAGGGAGATGAGGCCATCGCCGAGGTTCAGCGTGAGTTCGACCGTCAATCCGCTACGGCGATCATGACGAGCGATCCCGATCCCGCGTTGCGCAAGAGCCTGCACGAGCGGGGTTTTGTGGTGCTCGACAAACCCATCAACCTGGCGAAGCTGCGAGCCATGATCGATCGGATAGCCGCCTAGGCTCCCCCAACCCCTCCAGCTTCTCCAACCCCTACTCTCGCCCCTCAGTCGCTCAACAGTTTTCGAGCTTCCATGGCCGCCTGGACGCGATTGGCCACGCCAAGCTTCTTCAGAATCAGTGAGACGTGCGCCTTGACCGTGATCTCGCTGATCTGCAGCTCGCGCGCGATGTTTTTGTTGGACAGCCCTTTCGCGAGCAGTCGCAAGACCTTCTTCTGACGCAACGTCAGCTCATCACTCGCACCCGCGTTGGTCGGTAGCGCCTCCGGAGTCGGCGGCTGACGTGAGGCCAGCACCGCAGCCGTCGGCAAGTACGTCCCGCCTCCCATGATGAGGCGGATGGCATCGATCAGAACCTGCCGGGGGGCCGATTTCGGCACGTAACCGGTCGCTCCGGCCATCACCACCTCGCGCATGGTGGCGGGGTCGTCGTTTCCCGAGACGACCAGGATGGGTGTCAGCGGCGCGACGTCCCGCAGGTGGCGCAGACACGACAGTCCGGTCGCGCCGGGCAGATTCAGATCGAGCACGATCAGGTCGAACGACGAGTCCGAAGTGACGCTGTCGACGGCCTCCTTCTGGCAACCCGCTTCCGACATCCGCGCATTCGGCATGGCCTGCGGGATGATCGCGAGCAACGCGTCCCGATACAGCGGATGGTCATCCGCGATCAATACCCGCTTGGCGTCGGTTTCAGGGCTATTTCCCATGAGTGGATGGTACGTCAGTCGGGGCGAGCGCGCCGCGGCGGCCTTCCGGTGGGACTGATACGAAAGTAGGGGGTACCCCAGCGAACGACTCATAGGAACGCCCCCGCCGTTCGTCAATACTCGGCTGAAACAATGGGGGATTGCGATGCAAGCCATGCGATCGGACGCCATATCCGGACTCAACGGGTTGGTCAACGACTTGAATGCCATCCGGCCCGCCAACACCGCCTTCCTGGCACGCTCGCATCGTTTGCTGATTGAGGGCCGCTGGGTTGAAGCCGCCAGCGGCCAGACCTTCGAGGTGAGGGATCCTTCCAGCGACCAGATCATCTCCCGTGTTGCCCAGGGCGAACGGGTCGACATCGATCGTGCGGTAGCGGCCGCGCGCAAGGCCTTCCAAAGCCCTGCCTGGTCGCGAATGAAGCCGTTGGAGCGTGAAAAGCTGCTGCATCGGCTCGCCGATCTCATCGAGGCTCATGCGGATGAGCTCGCCGAGCTCGAGGCCATCGACAACGGCAAGTCGGTCGTGATGGCGCGGCACGTGGATATCAAACACGCCCTCGAAGTGTGGCGTTACATGGCGGGTTGGCCGACGAAGCTGGAAGGCCAGACCCTGCCGATCTCCGGGACCCTGGTGCCGGGTCACGAGTATGCCGCGTTCGCGCAGCGCGAGCCGGTGGGCGTGGTCGGTGCCATCATCGCCTGGAACTTCCCGTTTCTGTTGGCGACCTGGAAGTTGGCGCCGGCGCTCGCGGCCGGCTGCACGGTCGTTTTGAAGCCCGCGGAGGAAACTCCGCTCACGGCACTGCGATTGGGTGAGCTTGCCCTGGAGGCCGGCTTTCCGGCCGGCGTGATCAACGTGGTGACCGGCATGGGACCGACCGCGGGTGCCGCACTCGCGGAGCATCCCGATGTCGACAAGATCACCTTCACCGGCTCCACCGAAGTAGGCCGCCTCATCGTGCGAGCCGCGGCGGGCAACATGAAGAAGGTGACCGTGGAGCTGGGCGGAAAATCACCGGTCATCGTCCTGGATGATGCGGATCTGAAGAGCGCCATCCCGGGGGCGGCGAGCGCGATCTTCTTCAACCAGGGCCAGACCTGTTGCGCAGGCTCCCGGTTGTATGTTGCGCAGCGCCACTTCGAAGAGATGGTGGCCGGGCTATCCGAGCAGGCCAAGGCTCTCAAGCTCGGTCCGGGGCTCGACCCGACTGCCCAGCTCGGGCCCCTGGTGTCGGCCATTCAGAGAGACCGGGTCATGAAGTACATCGGCGAAGGACTGGCCGGCGGCGCACGGGCCGCCGCCGGGGGAAGAGCGCTGCAATCTCCCGGCTACTACGTCGAGCCGACGGTGTTCGCTGACGTGACCGAGGAGATGTCGATCGTACGCGAGGAGATCTTTGGCCCCGTCCTCGTCGTCGAGCCCTTTGAGGATCTGGCGGCGGCAGTACGTACAGCCAACGACTCCATCTATGGCCTGGGCGCCAGCATCTGGACGCGCGATGTGAGCAAGGTGTTCGCCATCGCACCGCAGCTCCGCGCCGGCACCGTGTGGGTCAACTGCCACAACGTCCTGGATGCGACCATGCCCTTCGGCGGCTACAAACAGTCCGGTTGGGGGCGTGAGCTCGGACGGGAAGCGGTCTATTCTTACCTGGAGAGCAAGTCACTCTGTATCAACTTCGCGGCGTGAACAACAACTACGGCGCCGGCGACCGTTCCGGCCCTCAAGGGGATTGGCTATGGGGTTGATTGAGCGCAACCATGTGACACTCGGGTTTACCGCGGCTTCCATCCTGCTTTCCTCGGCAGGAGCATGCCTGGCACAGGAAGTCAGCGCTGATGCCGAGGAGGGCTTGCAGGAGGTGGTCGTCACCGCCCAGAAGCGATCAGAGAATCTACAGAGCGTGCCCGTCTCGGTGACCGCGCTTACCGCGGCGCAACTCGGATCCCTCAAACTCGATGACGCCTCGACGCTCGCGACGCAGATACCCAACCTTCAGGTCAACGGTATCGTAGGCGAGGGCTCCCCACTCTTCTCGCTGCGTGGCGTATCGATGTTTGACTACAGCCTGAGCCAGTCGAGCCCCGTGGCCAGCTACATCGATGAGGTCTACAAGGGCAACTTCGTCCTCTTTGGCGTGGAGCTGTATGACCTCGAGCGCGTCGAAGTGTTGCGCGGTCCTCAGGGTACATTGTACGGAAAAAACACCACTGGTGGCGCCATCAACTTCATCACGCACAAGCCGGGTTTTGACACGGAGGGCTACATCAAGGTCGGCGGCGGAAACTACAACCGTCGCGAAGTGGAGGGCGCCTTTCAAACGGCCTTGATCCCCGATCGGATTGCCGTCCGGATCGCGGCGACCTACACCAAGGCTGATGGCTTCGTGCACAACATCCTGCCGGGCCACCCTGACCTGGAAGGGGTGG
>DAITMW010000365.1:3944-6938 GCA_036834945.1 Steroidobacteraceae bacterium | reverse complement strand
AGCTGCGCCCCTGGCCACCTCCTCCGATCAACTCCTCCCGCTCCGCGGTCGTGAGCAATGGCAGGTCGGCAACACGCATCGCCGGACTCGTGGCTATGGCGGACAGCAGCTCGCGATAGTGTTGCAGCCAACGGTCGACAGTCGCGGCATTCAGCAGATCCGCGTTGTAGTCGCACTCCAGGAGTATTTTGATGCCATCGTCAACCGCGTTGATACCCAACTCGAAGTTGTAGAACGCCTTGGGTGTCTCGATGCCGGTGACGCCGACCTCGCCGAAGTCGAAGGGGGCGCCGAGCTTGTCAATGTTGAAGATGACGCTGACGAGCGGTGTGCGACTCGGATCACGCGGTAGCTTGAGGCGTTGGACGAGACTGCCGAACGTCAGCCGCTGGTGGGTCTGTGCGTCCAACAGTGCCTTGCGTGTATCGCGCAGATGCTCGGCGAACGAGCACTGCATGTTGACATGGGAGCGCAGCGGGATCGTGTTGACGCCATGCGCTACGAGGTGCCCGTTCTCCTCCAGTGCCTGGCTCGCCATCGGGATACCGATCACCAGGTCCTCGCTGGAGCTCAGGCGCGCCATGAGCACCTCGAACGCGGCCAGCAAGGTCGCGAACAGCGTGGCACCATTCTGCGCGCCTGTTTTGCGGACGGCCTGATATAGGGCCGGCTCGATAGTCAGCACCCGCCGGCCGGCGTTATAGGTTTTGACAGGTGGCCGCGGCCGGTCGAACGGAAGCTCGAAAGACGGTACGCCGTGGGCGAATTGACTGACCCAATATTCTTCGGCGCTATGCGCCTCCGTGATCGCCGCGTCGGATTGGCCCGCCAGAATGAATTCACCGTAGGATGCCGCCACCGGCAAGCGCGCTTCGAGACCGAACCGGTCCGCCGCGTAGGCTTTCGCGAGATCACTGAAAAGTACGGCGGAGGACCAGCCGTCCACCACCAGGTGATGGGCGGTAAATATGAGGCGATGCAGGTCGGCGCCTTCACGGACGAGCTGCGCGCGCCACAACGGTGCGGTAGTCAGATCGAACGGTGTCCGCGTCTCGCTATCGAGCAGCTTCCGGATGGCCGCGTCCCGGTCCGCTGTTGACAGAAGGCTCAGGTCGAGCAACGGTATCGTAGTGCCGACGGAGGCCAACACGATCTGTTGCTCCTCTTCGGCGATGATGCGTGTGCGCAGTGCTGCGTGCCGATGGACGACCTGCTGTAGCGCGTTTTGTAACGATGGCGCCGACAGCGGGCCTTGCAGCTGCAGCGAGAAACACTGGTTGTAAACGCAGTTGGCCTCGTCGCCCATCTGGGCGACCGCGCACATCTCGCGCTGCGGCTCGCTCAGGCCGAGCACTTCTTCCTGCGTGTCGCTGAACGGATCGAAGTCGACCGGTACCAGCGACGGGGCGGGCGGGAAGTAGTCAACCATTGGCCGCCGCCGTGTCCAGGACCTGGAGGTACTTGCCGGGGCGCTCCGGATCCGGGACGAACCAGGCCTCCTTGCCCGAGGCATCGCGACCCTTGCGCGCGCCCGGGATGCGTGTTGGAGCCCGCCCCGGGAGGAAGTCATAAGCCTGCATTTCCTGCAGCGTGTCGCGGAAAGCCTTGGCGACATGCTCCAGGTCCGCGTCGGAGTGCGCCAATGTCAGGAAGCATGGCCGGCCATCCCAGATGTGTACGCCCCTTTCACGCATGCCGGTGAAGAAGGTCGTGGCAAGGGGGACGTCCGCTGGGAATGTGATGCAGAACCACGAGGTAAAGTGATTGATCTGCACGGGTGCGCCCAGCTCGGCGGCGCATCGGCGCAGCCCTTCCACGAAGGCGGTCGTACGCAGATTCAACCCACGTTGTAACTCCGGGCCTTCCTGCTTCAGGCGTAGCAGCACCGCACGCGCCGCAGCCAATGCCATGGGATGGCGCACGAAAGTTCCAGCGAAGAATGTTACGCCGACTTCCGGAGCGGAATCGTCGCCGAAGCTCCACGCTCCGCCGTCGAGGGCATCCAGGTATTTGGCACTTCCCGCCACCATGCCGATGGGCAGGCCGCCGCCGATCACCTTGCCGTAGGTCGCGATGTCGGCCTTCACTCCAAACAATGCCTGGGCACCGCCTGGATGTACCCGGAACCCCGTTACGACCTCGTCGAACACCAGGGCCGTATCGCTCTCGGCTGTGATCTGACGCAGCTCCTGCAGGAACTCCCGCGGCTGCAGATCCGGCCGGCGGCTCTGGACCGGCTCCGTCAGCACCGCGGCGATCTGCCCACCCATGGACTTGATGGTGCGCAGCGTTTCGGGGGTGCCGTAATCCAACACAATCACGTTGTCGGTCATGGCCATCGGGATGCCCGGCGCAATGGGCGCGGCGCGCAGCCCGTCGGCCGTTTTCATCGGACGTACCAACACCTCGTCGAATATGCCGTGATAGGCGCCGGTGAACATGACGATCTTGTCGCGACCGGAAACGGTTCGTGCCACCCGGATCGCTGCCGTCACCGCTTCGGAGCCGGTGCCGCAGAACGCGGCGCGCTCCATCCCGACCATGTCGCAGACCAGTCTGGAGACTTCCCCCGCGAGCGGTGTCTGCGGACCGATCTCGATGCCGAGCTCGAGCTGTTTGGTGATGGCCTCGCGGATGAACTGCGGGTTGTGTCCGAACAGGATCATGCCGAAGCCGTTGGTCACATCCACGTAGTCGTTGCCGTCCACGTCCCATAGATGGGATCCGGATGAGCGGACCGAGACGATCGGATACACCATCTCCTTCCAGATGCCACGGAACCCCGCAACCGAGCGTGGGTCGGCGAGTTGCGCGCGATTCGCGGCCGTGGCTCGCTTGGATCCCGCGGTCTTGCGGTTGTAGCGCTCGATGAACGTGACCAGGTTTCGTTGCTGCGTCTCTGTCAAACCTCCGGTGGGTCCCTTGGCTGGGGGCCGATATGGACCAAACGCCGCGGTTGGGGGAGGCACCACAGCCGTGACAGGTTTGACCGGC
>DAITMW010000365.1:0-3844 GCA_036834945.1 Steroidobacteraceae bacterium | reverse complement strand
TGGACCAAACGCCGCGGTTGGGGGAGGCACCACAGCCGTGACAGGTTTGACCGGCACTGCAGGCGCGGCCGCCTTTGCGACGGCTGGCGGGGCCATTGATGCAAGCGCCGGCGCGGCCACTGCATTCGAAGGGGGTGGCGCTGCAACCGAAGGGCTCGCGGTCAAGACAGGCAGAGCACCGGCGCCACCCAGCATCTCGAGTTGCCGCGACATGATGGCCAACTGTTGGGCGAACACAGCGGCCAGCGTACCCTGATCAGCGCTCATGGCGGCGTTGGCGACATGTTGCACCATCTGCGGCAAGGCAGCCGGCGCCGCCATCGCGGGAGCCGCAGGCGGCGCCGAAACCGCGGGAGGTGTGGCAACCACCGTCTCCGGCGGCATGAGCGATACCAGGCGCGCGGCCAGCGTATCGAGCGTCGAGCAATCCTCCAGCAGTGATCGGATCGAGATCTTGGCGCCGAACTGTTTCTGGAGCGCATTACTGGCCTGCGTCAGAAACAGGGAGTCGAGCCCCAGCTCGAGAAATCCCGTCGCGGGCTCGAGAGCCGCGGCCTCCATGCCCGAAAGCTCGGCAAACAGTGCCTGCAGGCGCGGGATGAGTTGCGAAGCGCGAGTGTCGATCATAGGGGCATTCGCCGGTTCTTGAAGAGTGGAAGGGATAGTTGCGGGAGCCGCCGCTGCGGGCGGTGCGGCAGTGTTCGGCTCGACCCAACGCCGCTGAGGTTGGAATGGGTATGTCGGGAGCGCCACTCGGCGCCGTCTGACACCGCCGTGCAGACTGAGCCAGTCAATGGTGACGCCGTGCGCCCAAAGCTGACCGGCCGCGGCGAGCAGGCTTTCCGTATCGGCGGTGTAATCCATGGTCGGATTGAGCGACGTGGTGATCAATTGCGCCGGCACGCGCTTGCCGTTCTGTCGAGCGAGAGTGCTCAGTGCCTGGCCGGGGCCGACTTCCAACAGCGCGACGTGGGGATCGATGAGGTGGCTGATGCCAGCGAGGAACTGTACGGGCTCCCGGAGCTGCCGGGCCCAGTACGCCGGATCGGTGGCCTCGCTGTCCGTAACGGGCCGGCCCGTCAGGCTGGATATCCAATGCAACGCGGGCGCGCGACGCTCAACGGACTGAACGATCGTCGTGAAGCGCCCGACAACGGGTTCCATCATCGGCGAGTGGAACGCATGCGAGGTGTGCAGTACGCGGCTCATGACTCCCTTCGCTTCGAGCGTACGGGAGAGTTCAGCGATGGCCTCGTGGTCACCGGAAACTACGGTGAGATTGGGAGAGTTGATTGCCGCAATGGATGTACGAGGTCCGAGGTGCTCACGGATGACCTCTTCGGACGCGCGCACCGACAACATCGCGCCCGGAGGCATGTCCTGCATCAGGCGCGCACGCTGCGCGAGTATCGATAGAGCGGTATCACGGCTGAACGTACCGCCTAAACATGCTGCCACATACTCGCCCACACTGTGCCCTATGAGGGCGGTTGGCGTAACACCCCATGACAGCCACAACTGCGCGAGGGCGTATTCAACCGCGAACAGGGCTGGTTGCGTGATTGCAGTCTGCGTGATCTGCGCCTGGGCCTCCTCGCTACGCGACGCATCGGGGTAGAGTACTGTACGAAGATCGAGCCCGAGGTACGGCTTCAGGTTCGCGGCGCAAGCATCGATCTCGTCACGGAAGCGGGCCTCGGAGTCGTAGAGCTTCCGGCCCATGTTGACATGCTGGGCGCCCTGCCCAGGGAACATGAACGCCACACGAGTAGCGCTGACATCGCCGCTGAAGTCGTGAACGCGCGTGTTGTCGCGGTTTGTAAGCAGAGTAACGGCGTCGTCGAGGCTGCGGCAAACCAGGGAGCGCCGATGGCTGAAGGCGCGCCGGCCTGTCTGCAGCGTGAAGGCGATGTCCGCCATGTCGGCCTGCGCATCGCTCTCGAGGTGTGCCTTCAGCTGCGCGGCAGCGCGATCGAGCGAGTCCACATCACGCGCGGAGAGGAGCAACAGTTGCTCACTTCGGGAGGCCGGTGCAATGGCCTCCGCCAGAGGCGCCTCCTCGAGCACGACATGCGCGTTGGTGCCGCCTACACCGAAGGAGCTCACTCCGGCACGCCGCGGGGTCGAGCCCTCGGGCCAGGCGCGCTGCGTCGCGTTGACGACGAACGGCGTACTCTCAATACCCAGCTTCGGATTGGGTGAGCTGAAGTTGATGCTCGCGGGAAGGATCTTGTGGTGCAGTGCCAGCGTCGCCTTGATGAGCCCGGCTATTCCGGCGGCAACGTCGAGATGGCCGATGTTGGTCTTGACCGAGCCAATGCCGCAGTAACCGACGCCCGTCGCCCCACCGGCACGGAAGGCCTGTGTGAGGCCGGCAATCTCGATCGGATCGCCCAGCGCAGTGCCTGTGCCGTGCGCCTCGATATAGGAAATCGTTGCAGGATCGATGCCGGCCTGCGCCTGCGCCATGGAAATGACTTGCGCATGGCCGTCCACGCTCGGCGCGGTGAAACTGACTTTGCTGCTGCCGTCGTTGTTGAGCGCAGCTCCCTTGATGACGGCGTAGATTGTATCGCCGTCCTCGAGCGCATCGCGCAGACGGCGTAGTACGACGATTCCCAGCCCGTTGCTGAACACCGTGCCGCCGGCATCCTTGTCGAATGCCCGGCAATGACCGTCGGGCGAGAGAATGGATCCCTCGTGGTACAGGTAGCCGCGCTTCTGGGGCAGTTGCACGGACACTCCGCCGGCCAGGGCCATGTCACACGCGTAAGACTGCAGACTCTGGACGGCTGTGCACACCGCTACGAGCGAAGTGGAGCACGCGTTCTGGATGTTGAGCGCCGGGCCCTTGAGGTCGAACTTGTACGCGACGCGCGTTGCAACGTAGTCGTTGGCATTCGCCATCTGCGTCAGCAGCATTCCCATCAGGTCGGTCACGTCGCGACGCGACAGGAGATTCTGCAGGTAATAGCTGTTGTTGGTGGCCCCGGCGAAGACACCGATAGAGCCGCCGAAAGTCTGCGGGTCGTACCCGGCGTGCTCGAACGCCTCCCAGGCAGCCTGCAGGAACAGGCGGTGCTGCGGGTCCAGGATCTCCGCTTCCTTGGGATTGAATCCGAAGAAGCGCTCGTCGAACTTGTCGGCATCCTGAAGGACCCCGCGGGCGCGTACGTAGGCGGGGTTTCCCCGTACTTCCATGTCCTCGGGATTGGCCGGCTCCAACTCGTCGGCCGTGAACCGGGAGATGCATTCGCGCCGCGCCAGCAGATTGCGCCAGAGCTCATCGACATTGCGCGCCTCGGGGAAGCGGCCCGCCATGCCGATGATGGCTATGCCTTCAAGCGGATCGTAGTTCTCGGAGTAAGCCATATCGCTTCAGCTCTTGCCCGCCAGAGCGCGCCGACGGTTCTGTGCTTCACGTTGTTTCTGGGCACGATCCATCGCGGCCTGCGATGTGGCCCCCTGCGAGGGGCCTTGTGTCAGATGGCGGGCCAGCGCACGGATAGTGGGATATTGCAGCAGGGCCACAATCGGCAGGTCCGCGCGTACGACCTCTTTCAGTCGGGCATGCGCACGGATCAACAGCAGTGAGTGGCCGCCAAGCTCGAAGAAGTTGTCATCGAGCGAGACGTGTTCGACGCCAAACAGCTCTTGCCACACGGCGGCGATCGAACGTTCCGCATCGGTCGCCGGTGCCGAGTGCGGAGTCTGGATCTGTTGGGACTTGCCGGCCGCCACGGGTGCGGCTGCCTTGCCACGCAGTTCGGGTGGCAAGGTGCCCAGAACGGAGTCGAGCGTCTGGGTTGCCGAGCGCGCCATGGCCTGCAGCACGGTAGTCAGG
>DAITMW010000364.1:0-6994 GCA_036834945.1 Steroidobacteraceae bacterium | reverse complement strand
TTTCATTACCCTCGCGCTGAGCGGTTGCGGGGGGGACAGTGGGTGCGGCCATATCAGTGGTGGTGGCACTACTACGGGCACCAGTGGCTCTGTCTGCGGCACTGGCAATAATCCTGGTCAATCCAATGTCGCGTCGTTGACGGTAACCAGTGCTGCACCCTCGATTCCCTCAGATGGCAGCATTTGGACCCAGGTCCGGGTCCTCGCGAAGGACTCGAACAACAACGCCATGGGTAGTGTCGCTGTAACGCTGTCGGCGAGCGCGGGCACCCTTTCCGGCGCGACCGCTACCACCGGTACGGACGGAACCATCACCGCGACGCTGTCGGCCGCGGGTGTGGCAGCAGGAACGACGATTACGCTTACCGCGACTTCCGGTTCCGTAACAGGCAAGGCGACGGTCAGTGTGGTCTCGACACAGCGAAACATTACGCTGCTCACGAGCGAGCCGCAGCTGCCCTCCGCCAACTCGAAGGCCGCGACTATCACGGCGATTGTGCAGGGAGCTGACAACGAGCTGCTGACGGGAATACCGGTTACTTTCACCGCAAGCTCCGGTGCCATCACTCCTGTGCAGACGACGGCCGGTGCCGCTGCTCTGCCGGCGGTGGCTGCGGGCACTACCGACGCGAACGGTACGGCACAGGCGACACTCACCACGCCTGGCAATCCTACGAATCGTACGATTACGGTGACTGCGACTGCAGGGTCCACCACCGCCACAGTTAACGTGGAAGTATCCGGCACGCAGCTTTCGATCAGCGGACCCCCGACCCTCGTACAGAACGCTCAGGGGACCTACAGCGTTTCATTGACAGATTCCGGTGGTAACGGGATTGCCTCTCAGGCCGTGACATTGGCCTCTGCAAAGAGCAACACGCTGAGCGCGGCCACCGTCACGACCAATTCCACGGGGTTGGCCACCTTTACTCTGACTCCTGTCAACTCTGGCGACGATACGATCACGGCCACCTGGCAGGGCCAGGCCTCCACTCAGAAGGTGGCGGTGAGCAACCAGGCCTTCTCGATTACCGCGCCTGCGGCCGGCACGAACATTGTTGTGGGACAAGCTTCACCGGTAACGATTTCGTGGGCTGCTTCCGGCGCCCCGGTTACTGGGGGCACGGTGTACCTGACTACGAGCCGCGGCACCTTGAGTGCTTCATCCTCGGGTGTGAGCAACGGCGCGCTCACCACCGCCGTGACGCTCTCGTCGACGACCGCAGGTCCGGCGATCGTCTCGGCGACTGCGGTGGATGGAAGCGGCAATACCGTTGCGACTGCCCAGGTTTCGATTGGTTTCATTGCGACTGTTCCGAACTCCGTGTCGGTGCAGGCGAGTCCGTCCGCAGTGCCGATCAAGGGTCAGAGCACCCTTACCGCGACCGTGATCGACGCGACTGGCAATCCGGTGCAGGGGAAGACTGTCGATTTCACACTGACGGATTCGACCGGTGGCTCTCTGTCGGCTCCCAGCGCCGCAACCAACGCACAGGGTACTGCGTCGGTAAACTATACAGCCAGCACAGGCTCCAGCGCTCCGAATGGTGTTGTGGTCACGGTGCAGGTTGAGGGTACGGCCATTACGAGCACCACGACTCTGACGGTCGGTGGTCAGACTGTGCATCTGTCTTTTGGTACGGGTAACACGGTCACCAATTTCAGCACCACGCAGTACGAGATGCCCTATACCGTTCAGGCCGCGGACGCGGCGAACAACGGTGTGAGCAACGTCATCGTGACGTTCTCGCTGCAAACGACTGCTTACGCCCCGGGGTTCTTGTTCTGGAATGCCACCGACAAGTTCTGGGAGCCTAACTATACGGCGACCAACGGCCTGCTCGGCTTTTGCACTCCGACTACCGTCAACGAGTACAACGGCGTGATCAATCCGACTCCGCCGCCGACGGGGGTTACCCCGGTGTTGACACAAATCCCAGGCGCTGTAGCCACTACCGACGTTCCCTCAGCTACCACGGCAACGGGCGGGTCGGCGACGGTGAATCTGATCTACCCGAAGGATCACGCCTACTGGGTAATGGTGGCCCTGACGGCGACTGCCACGGTGTCCGGCACTCAGAACAGCACCACGGCGAGTTTCGTACTCCCCGGTGCGGCGCCGGACTACAACCAGCAGAACGTCACGCCCCCTGGGGTCAACAGCCCCTATGGTCTATCGACGACCTGCTACTAGGGACTGAGCGACTTTGCTCTGGGTCGGCCGGCAGTCGTGACTGCCGGCCGATTTGCTTTGTGGACCTGGACTTCTTCGAGCGTCCCGTCGCCGACTTGCTATTCTTCGAGTAGCTATGCTCGGCAAGACGAACGTATTCCTCATCGGCCCTATGGGCTCCGGCAAGACTGCCGTGGGCCGCTACCTCGCGCGCCTGCTGGATCTGACTTTTCACGATAGTGATAGTGAGATCGAGCGCCGCACGGGGGTCGATATCCCGTTCATCTTCGAGAAGGAAGGGGAAACCGGCTTCCGGCAGCGCGAGCGGGAGGCCATCGAGTTCCTGACGGCCATGGACCATATCGTGCTGGCGACCGGTGGCGGCGCGGTTCTGTTGCCCGAAAACCGGCAGCGCCTCGGCGAGAGGGGTTGCGTGGTCTATCTCGAGACCTCGGTGGCGCAACAGGTGGAGCGGGTGAAGCAGGGCCGTACGCGACCGCTTCTCAGCAACGTGGACACTAGCGAGAAGCTCAATCAGCTGATGGCGGAGCGCACCCCGCTGTACCGAGGCATCGCCGACGTCATCGTCGTTACGGATGGACGCAAGGTGCGGAGCGTCGCCGAGGATATTCTTCGGGAGCTCTACACCGCACGGGCGGTGCGCTAGAGCACGTATACTGCCGGGGCAGTGAAGACACTCAAAGTCGAATTAGGCAGTCGCAGTTATCCGATTCTCATCGGTGACGGCCTGCTGGGTGACGTGGAACTGCTGCGCCAGCATGTGCCGGCGCGCGATGTCCTCGTCGTCAGCAACACGACGGTCGCGCCCCTTTACCTGGATCGGCTCACTGCCGGTCTGCGCCCACGGCGGATCGTCGAGGCTATCTTGCCGGACGGCGAGTCCCACAAAACGCTGACGAATGTCTCCCGCATTCTCGATGTCCTGGTGGCGAATCGGTTCAGCCGGGATTCCACGGTCGTGGCCCTCGGCGGAGGTGTCGTAGGTGACATGGCTGGGTTTGCGGCGGCCTGTTACCAGCGTGGTGTCTCCTATGTGCAGGTGCCCACTACCCTGCTTTCGCAGGTGGATTCCTCGGTCGGGGGCAAGACAGGGGTCAACCATCCAGGCGGCAAGAATCTGATCGGTGCCTTTCACCAGCCCATCGTGGTGTTGGCGGACACCGGCACCCTTGGCAGCTTGCCACCGCGTGAATTGCGCGCGGGACTGGCCGAGGTCATCAAGTACGGCTTGATCTGCGATGCCGCGTTCTTCGCCTGGCTCGAAGAGCACATGGATAAGCTCCTGGCGGGCGATCCGGCGGCCCTGGCCCATGTCATCCACCGGTCGTGCCAGATCAAGGCGGAAATCGTCGGGCGCGACGAGCGCGAGCAGGGCGACCGTGCGCTTCTGAATCTCGGCCATACCTTCGGGCATGCGATCGAGTCCGCGACGGGCTATACGCAATGGCTGCACGGTGAGGCAATAGGAGCCGGGCTTTTGATGGCCGCGGCCATGTCTTTCGAAAGTGGGCTCTTGGGTGCCGCGGACGTCTCGCGTGTGCGGGAGCTGGTGGCGCGGACTGGTCTGCCGACCCGGATCGAGGGCGTCTCGCCTCAAGCCGCGCTAGAGCACATGCGTATCGACAAGAAGGTCCAGAGCGGCCGGATCCGGCTGATCTTGCTTCGCAAGATCGGTGATTCCTTCATCACGGCGGACTATCCCGAGGCGGCCCTCGATAGAACGCTACGACAATTTTTCGGGCCGCCGGCGTGAATGACGGCGTCTCAGGCAGCTCGGGCAGCGATGTGCTCGCACCCTACGCAGCCCATGACGAGCAGTCCCGAGGCCGGCGCATCGCGGAGCCGAAACCGGAATTCCGCAGTGAGTTCCAACGCGACCGCGACCGAATCATCCATTCGAATGCTTTCCGCCGCCTCGCCTACAAGACCCAGGTTTTCGTCAATCACGAAGGCGATCTCTACCGGACGCGGGTCACTCATTCGATCGAGGTTGCACAGATCGCCCGCTCGGTGGCGCGCGCGCTGCGTCTGAACGAGACGCTGACTGAGGCTATCTGTCTTGCGCACGACCTGGGGCACACGCCCTTTGGTCATGCGGGTCAGGACGCTCTCAACGAGTGCATGCGCCCGTACGGCGGCTTCGAGCACAACCTGCAGTCGTTGCGCGTGGTGGATGAGCTCGAAGAGCGATATGCCCGGTTCCGTGGGCTCAACCTGACATTCGAGTGCCGCGAAGGCATTCTCAAGCACTGTTCGGTGCGCAACGCTCGCGAGCTGGGTGAGATCGGCGAACGCTTCATCAAGCGTCAGCAGCCCGGGCTCGAGGCGCAAATAGCCAATATCGCCGACGAGATTGCCTATAACAACCACGACGTCGACGACGGGATCCGCGCGCAGCTGGTGGATCTGGGTGATCTGCGCGAAATCCGCGTTTTCCGGCGTCAGTACGATATCGTCGTCGCGCAGTATCCCGAGCTGGGGGAGCGGCGCCTGGTCCACGAGATCATCCGCCGGATGATCAACTTCATCGTGGTCGATCTCATCCGCACCACCCAGGGCCGTCTCGACGACGTGCAACCCAACAGCATCGACGCCGTTCGCGGGCTCTCCAAGCCGCTCGTCGGCCTCAGCGACAGTGCGCGCGAGGAGCATCTCGAGTTGAAGGAGTTCCTGCTCGAGCACCTGTACAAGCATTACAAAGTGTTACGGATGACGTCGAAAGCGCGTCGCACGCTCAAGGCGCTGTTCGGCGCCTTCTTCGAAGACATTAGTCTCATGCCGCCCGAGCATCGCGACGTGGCGGTCAGCTCCGAAGCGGCCCTGGGGCCGGCGGGTCGCGCCCGGGCCGTGGCGGACTACATCGCCGGGATGACTGACCGGTACGCGATCGCGGAGCATCGTCGTCTCTTCGATGCCAACGAAAAGACGTAACAATCGCTGCTTAAGCTAAGCATTAGTCTATTCCTTTTCCATATTGCAGCGCCTTAGGGAAAGGCCTGAAAAACCGCTTTTATCGCAACTGCACACGTTCCCATCTCGTTGTTTTAGCTGGCTTTGGCGCAGCAATTAGGATCTTGGTCGCGGGTGTCTCGGTTTGCCGCAATTGACATAAGTGACTGACAGGCCTAGAGTTATGTCACTTAAAATCGCGCTGCAACATGAACAAAACCTCAAAAGAAAAAGAAGCAGTGCTCAATGTTTTCGCCGGATTGGTCAGGCCACTTATGCGCGTTGCCTTCGAGTATGGAATCTCGGCGGGCGAGATCGCAGGAGTGGTGCGGCGTTCCTACATACAGTCTCTCGAAAGTCGACTGCAGGAACAGAAGAGACCAACAACTGACGCGCGCCTCGCCGCGGTCGCGGGACTGCCAAGGTCGGATGTGAGCGCGCTGCGTGACGCATTACGCGCCGGCGCACCGCACAGCTTGCGAGCGACCGTGAGTCTCGACCAGATCACCGCCCTGCTGACGGCCTGGCATACGCATTCGAATTTCTCCGGCGCTTACGGTCTCGCCAGCGAGTTGGATCTCGTTCCCGTTCCTGGCTCGCCGCGTCGCAGCTTCAAAGAGCTCGTCGCGGTCGCGTGCCCGGGTGTTGACGAAGACGCTCTCCTCGACGAGCTCGTGGCCGCGCGCTCGGTCGAGGTCATCGATGGCACGACGGCGCGGTGTTTGTCCCGTGCGTACATTCCGCCGGGAGCCGACGTCACGCGCATCGAGCGCATGGGACGTTTCCTCGCCGTTGTAACCGCTAATTTCGTTCATAACCTATTACGAACCGGCGCGGAGCCGGTGTATTTCGAGCGCACCGTGGTGTCGGACGAGGTGTTGTCCGAATCCGGGCGCGACAAGTTTTTGGCCCTGGCGGGTGAGCGGGGCCAGGAGCTCTTGGCGGAACTGGATACGTTCCTGACACGACTGGCGGCCACCGAGCCCACGGAGGCTTCGGGTCGCAAATACGGTGTTGGAATCTACTTCTTCGAAGAGCAGGCCGCGGACCAGGCGGCACAACAACAGCAGTCCAGAAAAACGCACGAAACTGACAGCGGCAAGGCAACCGCAATCCAGGAGATCGATGTTCTCGCTGGATTCGGTGGCAAAGAATGATCTGCCGCTCGGGGAGGAAGGGTGAAGAGCTTAGTCGCGACGTTCGTAACGGCGCTGGTTAGCGCCGCAGCCACGGTTGGCCACGCTGCCGTTGGTGGGGGTGGGTCGGGAGAGAACGTGCTCCTGCTCATCGGTCCTGTTGAAGCGATCAATACAACACAAACCCGCGCCGTAGTGCTCGGGCAGAAGCTGGCGATCTCGCCGTCCGACGGGGTCGCTGTGGGCGATACCGTTGCCGTGTACGGCAAGGAATCCGCCGACGGATCCATGCAGGTGTCGAAGGTGGTGTCGCAGGGGCTGTATGTTCCTGGCGCGACTTCGGTGTACCTGTTGGGCGTGGTTCAGAAGGTTCAGCCCGCGGTGGGCCAGGCGGTGGTCAACGGACTCACTGTGGACCTCACGGCTGTGATGTCGCAGGGGGCGGTGTCGCCCAGCCTCGGCAGCAAGCTGGAGGTCGTCGGTACCCAGGCGGTTGGCCGTGGGGTGCTGACGGTCAATGGCATCAGTGGGGGTGGACTGAGCGCCAATGGGATCAGTGGCGGCGGGGCACTGGCTAATGGGATTAGCGGTGGTGGTGCGCAGGCTAATGGGATCAGTGGCGGTGGGATGAGCGCCAACGGGATCAGTGGCGGCGGAATGAGCGCCAACGGGATCAGTGGTGGCGGACTCAGTGCCAACGGGATCAGCGGTGGCG
>DAITMW010000363.1:0-7076 GCA_036834945.1 Steroidobacteraceae bacterium | reverse complement strand
CAGCGGACCGCGCTTTATTGGCTAGATCCGGAAGCGCTCGCGCAGCTCACCGGCCATGCGCCGGCTCACCTGGAGTGGCGCTTCGCACCCGCGGAGACGGACGAAATACTGTCCCTCGGCGTTACGCTCGATCCGCTCGAGATAGCGAACACTGACGAGCGCATTGCGGTGGATTCGAACGAACGCTTCGTTGAATTCCTCCTCGAGAGCCCGGAGCGAGTCCTCGATGAGATCCTCGCCGTTGACGTGACGCACGGTGGTGTACTTCTGTTCGGCGAGAAAGAACTGCACGTCTTCGACGGGAATGAGGCGCAGTCCTTCGCGCCGGCGGGCGGCGATGTGCGTACGACGTTTGTCGTTATTGGCCGCCGCCGCGATTTTCTGGAGCTGCGGCCGTGTCAGGCGGCCGGCACGCTCGAGTGCCGCCGCGAGTTTTTCCTTTCGAATGGGCTTGAGCAGGTACCCGGCCGCCTGGGCCTCGAAGGCATTCACCGCATATTCGTCGAAGGCCGTCGTAAAGATCACGGCAGGCGGCTCCGCGAGCGCATTGAGATGCCGCGCGACCTCGATGCCATCCATCCCAGGCATCCTGACATCGAGCAACACGACGTCGGGCGCGAGCTCGTGAGCCCGGGCGAGAGCTTGTTGGCCGTTGACCGCTTCGCCCACGACCTCCATGTCCGGAATCTCGATGAGCAGGCTCCGCAACCGCTCGCGCGCCGGCGGCTCGTCATCGACGATGAGGATCTTGAGTCGCGTCACGTGACCAGTTTCTCGCCGCGCGCGACGTACGGAAATCTGAGTGTGACGATGTACTCGCCATCGAAGCGCCCCGACTTGATGAGCGCCCGCTCTCCATACATGAGCGACAGGCGCTCGCGGATGTTGGCGAGCGCAAGTTGGTTGCCACCCCGGCCACTGCGGACCTCACCGACGGGATTGCGCACGACGATGGTTATCAATCGATTCGCGATCTCGCCTGTCACCGTCACCGTGCCACCCTCGGAACGCGGCTCTATGCCGTGATAGATCGCGTTTTCGAGCAACGGCTGCAACATCAGCCCCGGCACCAGGGCGTCACGGGGAAGCGGATCGATCTTCCACTCGACTCGCAGCCGCTCGCCGAGACGTAACTCCTCGATCCGTTGGTAGATGTGCGCGACTTCGAGCTCCTCCTCGAGCCGCAGGACGTTGCGCTGCTCGTTGAGGTTGGCTCGGAAGAGATCGGCGAGATCCTGGACCGCCTGCTCCGCGAGCGCGGGGTTGGAGCGCGTGAGCGAGGCGATCGTATTCATGCTGTTGAAAAGGAAATGAGGCCGGATGCGCGCCTGCAACGCATGCACCCGCGCCGTCGCGCGCATCTCGACATTCCGCCGCCACTCGTGGGTGACATAGAAATAGCGCAACGCCAGGGCGGTGATCACCAGGCCGATGGACAGATTGCGGGACAGGAACAGCGCGGCATTGTGCGGAAACAACGCGCCGAGACCCAGGTCGGTGATCAGGTACGTACGACCGATGTGGAGCGCGCAGCTGGAGATGATCGTGATCAGCGCTGCAATGATGAGAAAAACCACCACGGATCCCCGGGCGACACTCAACCGGGCGAGAGGCTTCTTCAACAAACACAACGCCGCCGCCCCCGTAATGCCGACCGAGAGCAGGAACAGTGACGTGCGAGCCAGGTCCGCCCAGAAATCCGACCCGGGATTCTCACGGGCGAGCGTCAGCACGATGGCCGTCAGCTCGACGATGAGGATCAGGACCAGCGCGGCGCGCGAGGTGCAGAAATCCGGAAGATAGAGTGATTTCTCGGCGCCGCCTGCGGCGTCGGTCTTCATTATTTGCTGGTGTGGTTGGTTTTCTGCGGTAGCTCGAACAGCTCGCTCTTCAAGCGGAAGGTCGCCGAAATATCCTCATCACCATAGCCCCGCGCGACCAGCTCGGCGTACTCGCCCAACATCCGCTCGACCACGGGCAAGGCCACTCCGAAGCGGGCCGCCATGTCGCGGCAGATCGTCAAATCCTTCTCATGGAGGCGCACACGGAAACCCGCTGGGAAAGCGCCGCGCACCATGTTCGGCGCACGATGAACGAAGTACCAGCTCGATCCGGCTCCTTTCCCGAGCGTATCGACGATTTTCTCGAGGGGAAGGCCTTGCGCCCGGGCAAAGGCCATCGCTTCCGACACGGCCTCGATGATTCCCGCGCACATGATCTGGTTCGTTGCCTTGGCGGCCTGCCCGCTGCCGGTCGGCCCGAAGTGCGCCACCGTCTTTCCCATTGCGGCGAGGATCGGCTTGGCCCGCTCGAAGGCTTGCTCGCTGCCGCCAACCATGATGGCGAGCGTGGCGTCCCGCGCCCCCTCGGTACCCCCGCTCACGGGGCAATCCAGGAATTCGACGCCGCGAGGATGCAGGATATCCGCGGCCCTTCGGGCCGTTTCGGCGCTAACAGTGGAGCAATCGAGGACGATCGCGCTCGATGGAAGACTTTTCGACAGCTCTTGGACGACTTCGAGCACGTCCGCGTCAGCGGACACGCAGGTCACCACGGCATCAACGCTAGCTCCAAGGGCCTCGATCGTCGGAGGTGCCTGGACGTTGAGCTCGGCAGCCAGCGTGCGTGCTTTTTCGGCCGTACGGTTCCATACGCCGGCGAGCAGACCCGCACGATGGAGATTACGCGCCATGTGCATTCCCATGGCTCCCAAGCCGACAAACCCCACGCGCATGATCGACTGCCCATGTCAGAGCGGCCGTGCTGGCCGCCCCGCGACTATAGAGAGCCGTGGGCTAGGTGACTACTCCGCAGGATTCGCCGCGGGCGGCGGACTACCGCAAGCCAGGATGACGTCGTTGCGGGCATCCACACGATACTTGTCGGTTTCCTCGTCCGACATGTACACGCGCTCCTGGCCTTCCTTGTCCGGCTTGTAAATCCGCCGGGACTCGATCGCCTTCTGGTAGCGCTCCTTGGCCTGCTTGCACTGCACTTCCTTGGTCTTGGCCACATCCTGTTTCACGGCCGCCTCATTGGCCTTCTCCTGCTTGGCGGCTTCGGTCGCCGCCGGAGTCGGAACAGGCCCCCTGGTCTGCACCGGTGCCGGAGCATCCGAGGACGGGCGCGGCCGGCTCGACTTGATGAGCTCGGACCCCGGCACCCAGCGGTCCGTGTAGTGCGCTTCGCCATGGTCATCGACCCAGCGGTAGACGTCCGCGTGGGCGACACCACAAAGGCCGGCGAATATCAGAGTCGTCAGGGTCAGGGGACGCAACATAAGTGCGGCTCGCAACATAAGAGCCTCCAGTATCGCTGCTCCGCCCACCGGCGACCTTTGAACTCCGTCACACCCGCGGAGGGCACTGCAGTTCTTGGGTCACACGATACGCCTAAAAAAGAAAACCCCGGAGGCCGTGCGGCTCACCGGGGTTCTCCTCAGACCGCGTCTCAGTGCGGCCGAGCAGGCTTACATGTCGTAAGCGCGCTCGCCGTGCGCGGTGATGTCGAGACCTTCGCGCTCCTCTTCCTCGGAGACACGCAGACCAACGACGAGCTTCACGATGTAGAAGGAGACGAACGCAACCACGGCCGTCCAGACGACCACGAGACCGACGGCCTTGGCCTGGATCAGCAGCTGCGCCCAGATGCCGGGATACCCGACAGTGCCCTTCACCCAGTCCGTGACCGCACCAGGACCGCCAAGCGACGGCGCATTGAAGATACCTGTCGTGAGCGCGCCGAAAATTCCGCCGAGGGCGTGCACACCGAACACGTCCAGCGAATCGTCGGCCTTGATCATCTTCTTCAGGCCAGTGACGCCCCAGAGGCAGACGACGCCAGCGCCAAGTCCGATGACGAAGGCGCCTGGGATACCTACGTTACCGGCGGCAGGCGTGATCGCAACCAGGCCAGCGACCGCACCGGAAGCGGCACCCAACATGGACGGCTTACCCTTCAGGAGCCACTCGCAGAACATCCACGACAACACCGCGCAGGCGGTCGCGAGGTAGGTGTTCATGAAGGCCAGGGCAGCGGAACCGTTCGCTTCGAGAGCTGATCCGGCGTTGAAACCGAACCACCCGAACCACAGCAACGAAGCGCCGATCATGGTCATCGTCAGGCTGTGCGGCGGCATCGGCTCCCTGCCGAAGCCCGTACGCTTGCCGAGTACGATGGCTCCAACCAGGCCGGCAACACCTGCGTTGATGTGCACGACGGTGCCACCCGCGAAGTCCAGTGCTCCCCACTGCCAGATGAGTCCGCCGGTAGCGGACAGAGCATCAGCCTTGTCCGCGGAGGTGTAGGCATCCGGGCCAGGCCAGAACCAGACCATGTGCGCGACCGGGATGTAGCTGAAGGTGAACCACAGCACCAGGAACAACAACACCGCCGAGAACTTGATGCGCTCGACGATCGAGCCGAGGATCAGGCAGCAGGTGATCGCCGCGAACGTCGCCTGGAAGCCGACGTACACGAGCTCGTACAACGGCGTGTTCTTGCTGAACGTGGCCGCCATGGAGAAGTTGCCGGTGGCCGAATCGAACGTTCCGGCCAGGAACAGGCGACTGAAGCCGCCGAAGAACGCGTTGCCTTCGGTGAAGGCGAGCGAATAACCGTAGATGCACCACAACACGGTGATCAACGAGAAACCAACAAACACCTGCATCAGCACGGACAACATGTTCTTCGTACGGACCAGGCCGCCGTAGAACAGTGCCAGCGCCGGCACGGACATCAGCAACACGAGCGCCGTGGAGGTCAGCATCCACGCCGTGTCACCCTTGTTGGGTACGGGCGCATCGGCGGCCCAGGCGAGCGTAGGTCCGAGGCCCGCCAGTGCGAAGGCCGTCAGCCGACGGAGGATTGGAGAGGTTCTTGGAGCGGTGCGCATTTTATCTCCCGGACATTTCTAGTCTCTTGGGTCTTCAGGCTTTCAGCGGTTCGCGCCACAAAGCCACTGCCCGCGCGGCCCTGACGCGCGTAAGCTTTAATGAGGCGCGCAATCAAAGTGCAGTTTCCGTGCCACAGCAGATTTCAGTGCAGTTTCCGGAGCTTGCGCGCGTACGCCCTCCCTTGGCGCCCTTTTTTGGAGCGCCGTATTGGGCTCGTGCCCCACATTGGGGCGATGGTTATTGAGGATTCCGATGGACACATTCCGCATCGACGAGGTCGCCCGGCGACTGATGGACAACCTCCCTCCGGCCTTCCGCGCGACGCAGCGCGACCTGGAAAACAACTTCCGCGCGGTACTGCGCGCCAGCCTCGGCAAGCTCGACCTGGTCACCCGCGACGAATTCGACACTCAGAGCCGCGTGCTCGAGCGCACTCGCGCGCGCCTGGAGGCGCTGGAGGCTCGGGTACGTGAGCTGGAGTCAGCGACAGGGCGCGTCGCGGCCTCCGCGTCTGGCCCGGAGACTGGAACGTCCAACTAAAGCCCGCGCCGCCGGCTGCGAGCGCGGCGGCTCCGGAGAATTGCGTTTCTGAACAAACGCATCAGAAACTGAGGGCTGACCCGCCTCGCTGTCAGCTCCAGAATAACGGAGACAAACTCAACGCAACGACCCAGGACAGCGCAATGCCAGAAAAGGCTTCGACCCTCGCTAAAGTCGCTTGCCGCGCCCAGATTGGTCTGCACGCACCCCTCGTGCACGTCGAAGTCAGCCTCGGCCCCGGACTACCGGCCTTTACCATCGTCGGCTTACCTGCAACCGTCGTGAAGGAAAGCAAGGAGCGGGTTCGAGCGGCACTCATCAACTCCGACTTCGAGTTCCCCGCGGGCCACATAACGGTGAATCTCGCGCCAGCGGATGTTCCGAAGGAGGGCGGTAGATTCGACTTACCGATCGCGCTGGGCATCTTGCTGGCCTCTGGCCAGATCACCGCATCATCCGGCTCGGAGACGACGGAGTTTTACGGCGAGTTAGGACTCGGTGGCGAGCTGAAGCCGGTGAGAGGCCTACTACTTGCTGCGGCTAGAGCCGCGCAGTGGGGTCATGAGCTGGTGGTGCCGTGCAAAAACGCGGAGGAAGCGCGACTGGCATCCAAAGCACCGGTGCGTGCCGCCAACCACCTGTTAGAGGTGTGTGCCCACGTCACCCGAAAGAGCCCTTTGCCCAACTACATCTCGCGTAACGCGCAGCAGACGGCTACATCCAACGCGCAAACGCACTCGCCAGACCTCAGTGACGTGCGCGGACAACTTCACGCGAAGCGCGCGTTGGTAATTGCCGCGGCCGGAGGCCACAGCCTGCTCATGATCGGACCACCAGGGTCCGGCAAGAGCATGTTGGCGCAGCGCCTGCCCGGTTTGCTCCCGGAACTCAGTACCGCCGAGTCGATTGAAGTTGCCTCCATCGCCTCCGCGGGAGGCATGGGTTTCGATCAGCGGAGCTACGGACGGCGTCCGTTCCGAACACCCCACCACACGGCGTCCGCCGCGGCTCTCGTAGGTGGCGGCAGGCGAGCGCGCCCGGGCGAAGCCAGTCTTGCCCATCACGGCGTTCTCTTTCTCGACGAGCTCCCCGAGTTCGCGCGTGCGACGTTGGAAGCTCTTCGCGAGCCGTTGGAAACGGGCGCGGTATCGGTATCCCGAGCAGCGGCTCGAGCACAATACCCCGCGGCCTTTCAGCTCGTAGCCGCGATGAACCCGTGCCCCTGCGGGCACCGGGGCGACCCCGCGGTGTATTGCCCCTGCACTCCCGGCGAGGTGCAGCGCTATCGAGCCAAAATCTCAGGCCCCCTGCTCGATCGCATCGACATGCACGTCGAAGTGCCGCGAGTCGAGGTGAAAGAGTTCGAGGCAAGTATCGACAGTGGCGAGAGCCCGGAAAACCCATGGACCAGCACTTCTACTGCCGCGGCCCGAGTCAGGGATGCGAGGCGGCGACAGCTGGCGCGTCAGGGCATCTGCAACGCACGCCTCGCGGACGCGCAGGTCGATCATTGGTGCCGACCCGACGCATCGGGTCGACGCGTCCTGGCCCGATCGATGCAATGCTTTGGGCTTTCCGCCCGCGGACGGGGGCGAATTCTCAAGCTTGCCCGCACGATCGCTGATCTCGACGGCGACGACA
>DAITMW010000362.1:0-7087 GCA_036834945.1 Steroidobacteraceae bacterium | reverse complement strand
TGCCAACAGCGTCTCGACGCAGCTCAATCGCAACTCGACACAGCCGCCGCTGATCCTGCCTTCGAGGTCGTTCTGCCGGCCGGTCTGGCGCGCCAGGCTGACCTCGAGTATCGCATCCATGTTGCGCGAGCCGCATGCGCCCCGGGTCCGCCGCAGAGACGCAATGAGCTCCATCAGGGGTTGGCCGCGGCACAGCGCGCTGTCGATCTTTATCGCGACGCGCTCGATTACCAGTCCATGGCCGTCATGCAGTTCAACGTCGGGGTCACTCAACGTCTGTTGGGTAACGACGCAGCGGCTGTCGTGGCGCTGCGTGCGGCGATTGACATGGACCGGGAGTACGGCTTCCGGGATGACGCCACGGACAACTACGAGCTCCTGGCGCGCTGGACTGGCGGAACCCACGATCTCGAGGCCCCCGAAGATCCGCCCCCCACCCGGACCACGACCTTGAAATTTGGCTGGTCGATCTGCAACGCGCGCGTGGCGATGGATATGACCTATACTCGGGTGGCCGACGGCGGCATCGTCCGTTCTCGCGGTAGCCGCAGCTTCGAGCGAACCTACCGCGCCGGGTGGTTGAATTGGCAGGTCTCCGGGCAGACCGGCCAGCTCGATTTCGAGGTCCCGCAATGGCCCCGGCAGGAGCCCGAGTGGCAGCTGGTGTATCTGTCTTTCGAGAGCGCGCTGCTGCGGGTGCCCGATATCGAAGTCACCCGGAGGGGTGACTTCGCGCACGCCATGGGCCTCTTCGATTTTTCGAGCAAGCTGGCAAAAGCCACACGGGCTCTGTCGCCCGGGCTCGCTCACGAGAGAGATCTGTCGTTCGCACCAGGGGTGATCGAGGGGAAAGCGGCCGAGGACTACAACTTCGATACGGGGATTTGGATCGGCGCAACCCTCGAGCAGGGTGTCTGGTATTCGATGTCCGCGCCGCTGATGCTGCCGGGGACATTCGCGGTGACGGTATCCCACGACATCGAATTCGCCTTCACCCGACAGGTGCCGTGTAGTCCGGATTCAACGGAGCGAGCCTGCGTCGAGCTCGTGATCCGTGCGGCTCCCGAGGCCGATGCTCTGGCGGATTTCGCGGTTGACCTGGCTGCCAGGCTGCATCTTTCCAAGGGAAAGAAGGCGCACCTGTGGTCCGAAACCTACATGCGGATCGTCACCGATCCCAACACCCTGATGACCCGCTCGCGCGACGTGCGTCATTATTGGCACGTCGCGTACGACGGCGCCGACCTCAACGAGATCGCCAACCAGTCAGAGCGAATCCGGGTGACCCAGTCGATACCGTGAGCATTACAGGTAGAGCTGTTTGTTGATGGGAATGTCGTGCTCGCGACAGTACGTTTCGTAATGATTGATGTACCACCAGACATCGAGCATCTCGACGAAGTTGCCTTGCTCGTCGAAGAACTCGATCGGTCCCTCGAGCCAGCCGAACAGCTTGACGCCCTGCGGATGATCGCTCACCAGCGTGTGCACCAGCCCCGGGGTCTCGTAGATGAAATCGCCGGGACCGGCCACCCAGTCATATTCCAGGTAACGGGCGCTGCCTTCGAGGCAGATCATCACGACCGTGCCGCGATGCTTGTGCGTGCCGATGACGCCCGCGCTCTTGATCCACAACACGTTGCTGAACCTGTTGCGGCGGACGTCGAAGGCCAGGTGGCGCAGCGCGGCCTTCGGACCAAAGGGGATCCAGGGACTTTCCTGTTCAGTGGGGCCTACGAAAGTGCCCGGAACGCCGTGGCGGGCAATGACGTCCCGATACAGTTCCGGCACATCGACGATCTTGTAGGCCGTCGAAGGCGGCGCGGTCATGGTTTTCTGAGGTGCCTGGGACATGTTGCGACTCGCTGAGCTTTCGTCCTGGGCAAAAGCGTAGCGCGAGCGGGCGCCGCAACGCGCGCACCACAGTGCAACTGGCCCGGTCTCAGGCGGCAAAGCCAGCCGTTCCGGTCCCGGTCAGGGCCCCGGCGGCGGCGGCACGGTCGCGGTATATCCGATGGCGAACGTACCTGTCTTCGTCATCCCCGAATTGTTGGTATAGCTGTACTCCAGCGTCAGCGTTCCGCTGTCCGCTGCCTGGGGTGCGTAGCTCAGAGAAAGTTGACAGCCCGTTCCGGTACCGAGGCTCGCGCAGGTGAAGGTACTTGCGCCGCCGTTCCAGCCCGCGGGCAGAGGAGCCAGTCCGGAGGTGACCGTCAGGTCGCTGGCGGGATTGCCGTCGTCGGTAACGAAAGTGATGCTCACGGGTGTGCTCGTACCCGTGAGAACCGCGAGCGTTGTTGGGCTCGAGGTGGCGGCGACGTTGTTGTCCGTCGTCGCCCGGTAGGGAATATTGACCGTGCCTGTTTTCGCCTGCCCCGCGTCATTGACGTACTTGTACGCGAGGGCCAGGGTGCCGCTGTCAGCGCCGGTCGGTGTGTAGGTCAACGGCAGCTGGCAGCTGGCATCGCCATTGATGCCACTGCAGGTGAACGTGGTGTCGGAACTGCTCCAGCCGCCGGGTAGTGAAGCCAGGCTGGCTGTGAGCTCCAGCGCCGTTGCCGGACGGGCGTCGTCCGTTGCGAAGGTTACCGCGACCGTCGGACTGGCGGATCCCACGATGGCGTTGATTTGTCCGGAAGGGGCTACGGTGCCCACTACGTTGTCGTTCGTCGTTGCGGCGTAGGGGATATTGAAGGAGCCGACGTTGTAAGTGCCGCCGGCATCGGTGTAACTGTAATTCAAGCTGAGGGTGCCGCTGGCGATATCACCTGGAACGTAGTTGAGGGTGAGCTGGCAACCGTTTCCGCTGCTCACGCTGCCGCAGGTGAACTTGTTCGACGAGCTCGTCCAGCCTGCTGGCAGCGCTGTCAGATCCGACAGCACGAGCAGGTTGCGCGCGGCTTTGCCGTCGTCCGTGGTGAACGTCACATTGACGGCTTGATTGCCTGTCTTCGCCACGGCATTGACCTGTCCCATTGGCGAGGCGGTCGCCACGATCGTGCCGTTGGTCGTCGTGGAGTAGGGGATGTTCAGAGTTCCCGATCGAGCCATGCCCGAGCTGTCGGCGTACGTGTAGTCCACGCCTAACGTACCGGTGGCGGCCGACTTCGGCAGATAGCTCAGGACCAGTTGACAGCCGTTTCCCGAGCTGACGATCGCGCACGAGAAGCTGGGGCTCTTGCTGCTCCACCCGGTGGGCAGTGAGGCCAGGTCGGTCGTGACCGTGAGATTCGTGCCGGCGTTGCCGTCATCGGTCGTGAAGTTGACGGTGACGGATTGGGCACTGGAGCCCGCGGCAGAGATGATCTGACCGGTCGGCGCGCTCGCGGCGACGACATTGTTGTTCGGAGCCGCGGTCGCGACGTAGGGAATCGTGACCGTACCGCCCGGAGTGATGGGCTGATTGGCATTGTTGATATAAACGTAGGTCACCGTGAGCGACCCGCTCTCGGCCGCGGCCGGAGAGTAGGTGAGGTTCAGAACGCAACTGCTGCCGGCACCGACCAGTGTGCAACCGTAGTTGTCGGTTCCACTCCAGTCCGTGGGCAGGGTCGTGCTCGTGAGGCTGAGGCCTTTGATCGGCCGTCCATCGCTCGACGTGAACGTCACACTGATAGTTTGACTCGCGCCGGCCGTTACGGAAACCGTGCCCGGCACCGAAATCGTCGACACGACGATGTTTTTCGTGCCGCCCGGAGGGCCGGCGGCGCCACCGAGGCCGCCCGGTCCGGTATTGCCACCGCCGCCGCTGGGGTCGGTCTCCGCGACGTTCGCAGGACCGCTGCTGAAACCGGATTCGCCGGCGCCGTTGCAAGCGGTGAGCAGGAGTGCGACGAGACCGAATGACAGAGTGCGATGAGCGGGTAGCATGAGCGAGAGGCTACCGGTTTACGTGTCGGTTCACGGCTGAGGATTTGGTTAACCGCATCACGAAATGAAGCGCGTCGGCGCGCCGACGGACATAACGCGCGCCGGTGTCGCGAACCGCACTCAGTCTCCAGCGCAACGAAAGTCTGATCTTGCGAGCAACGTTGTCTGGGTACTGCGACAACCGGTCAGGGTGATCGCGCCTTGGCGGCGAGTTGGAATCGCTCGAAGGCGTGGAGCTCTTCCTCGACCTTGCGCTTGTGCGCGCGGGCCGAGCCCTTGCCGACCCAGGTCCATTTCTGAATCAACAGTCGACCGCGCTCGCGGTCTGTTTTGAGATCGATGGCGGCCACGACGTCCGGCCCCACGAGCACCGGGCAGGCGAAATACCCGAACATCCGCTTCTCTTTCGGTACGTAGGCCTCGAAGCGGTGTTGGTAATCGAAGAAGATACCCAGCCGCTTGCGCTGGATGACGAGCGGATCGAAGGGCGAGAGAATGTGGGCCCGCACTTCGGCATCGGCCAGGCGCTCCTCGAGGACTTCGGGGCGTGCCCAATGCTGGAGCTTTCCCGCGCCTGGGAAATCGACCGGCACCAGCTCCTTGCGGCGTACCCGAGCTTCGATCAGGCGTCGAACGAGTGGCTTGCTCGGTGCGTCCATGTAGCAGGCGGACTCGATGCTCACCAGACCTTGCGACCGCAGAGCCCGCTCGAGCAGGTAGTTGCCTGTGTCGGCTACGGTGGCCGCCGGCGGAAGTCGCTTCCAACCGAAATGGCGCGTCGTCAGCTCGTACGTTTTCAGCATCCCGGCCCGTTCGCTGATGGTCAACAGGCCCTTGGTGAAGGCGACCTGGAGCACCCTCTTGGAGGGTTTACGGCTCATCCAGGGATGCGCCTTGTCGACGAGCACGTCGTCGTCGATGTCCCGGATCGTGAGTGCGCCGCCGCGACGGATGCGCGTCACCATGCTGCGTATCTCTTCCGGCTTTACGGGGAAACGGCGCGGCGTGAATTGCCGCATGTCCCGCACGAAATAGCGCAGGTCTACGGTGGGCAGATAGGCGAGGGCATGCGCCCAATACTCGAATACGGTCTTGTCGACAGCTTGCGCCTGGTGCAGGTGCTCGCGCCGATAATCCGGAATCCGGGTGTAGAGAATATGGTGATGGCTGCGTTCGATGACGTGGATCGTATCGATCTGCACGTATCCCAGGTGCTTCACGGCCGCCGGCGTCGCCAGCGCTCCTTCACCGAATGGCGCGCGGCTATCGAGACGTTGCGCGTGCAGCCAGATGCGTCGTGCCTGGTATTGAGTGAGATTTGCCCGGGGTGTGGTCACCCCGGGCAATTTAGCATGCTCAGTTCACCAGTGGCCCGAAGTTGCAACCCGCGGGCGCGGTCAGAGTAGTCGTCATGCCCGAGAAGAATGTCTGCGGCGTGACTGCTCCGCTCTTCAGTGGCGCCTTGTAGAAGGGCGCACTGCCGGCGTCCACGGCGTTTGTGGCGGCGAGGTCGCCTGCATTGTCGAAACACAGGCCGTTGGTCGAGTTCAAAGTCGACGTGCCCATGTCCATTGCCGGGCTGATGGTGATCGCGGGCGCGGGCGTACCCGTCATCGCCAGGCTCGTCTTCGCGAATTCGACGAGGGTGAACGGCGTGTTGGCATTGCTCGACCAGAGATTGCCCATGGCATCGAAGGCCAGCTCCCACGGGCCCTGGATCGAGTTCTGGCCGTTATCGGTGAGCGTGATGTCCGGCACCAGGTCCGGAGTGAGCATGCCGGTCGCCGGCACACTGGGCAGGTGGGCCTTGGCGAACTCGACGATGCTCGTGCCGACCGGGCTCGTGGCGTCGTTGTTGCCGGGCACCTCGCCGTTGTTGGCGACCCAGAGGTTGCCGCCGCTGTCGAACACGATGCCGAGGGGACCATTGAAGGCCGCCGAAGTGATGACCACCGCGGGCATCAGGTTGTTGGTGCCGGTCATGGCGAGCTGCGCAGCCGTGAACACCAGGATCGTATTGTTGTTGTGATCGCTGACCCATTGGTTGCCGGTGGCGTCGAAGACCGACTGCTGCGGGAAGGCCAGCGAGGTCGAGGTGATGATGGCGGCGGGAGCCGGGCCGTTGGTCATGCCGAGAGCGGCCAGCTGGCCCGAGCTGAACTCGAGCAGTGCCGGGGTGGCGCTGCCATTCACCATCGCGCCGGGATCCATGACCCACAGATTTCCGGCGGAGTCGAACGTCACACCCTGAGGTGTGCCGAGTGCGGCGCTGCTGATGTTGCGGTGGGGCGCGACGTTCTGCACCCCGCTCATGAGCTGGCTGGGGACGAACTCGACGACGTTGTTGCCGTTGGCGATCCACAGGCCCCTGGTGTCGGCGGTTCCGGTCATGTTGTGTTTGCAGGCGGCGAGGGCGGCCGCCGCGCACAGCACCGTCAGTGCCGCCCGGATGCCGCGCGGGGGGCGGCGACGGTTCAATCCTGAAAAGAGCATTACGTATCTCCTGAATGTGAAGTGGCGGTCCAAGTCGCCGCTCACATTCTAGAGTTGACTTTCAACACAGTGCGTCGCGGGGGAACAATAAACCGGTTCCCGGGTGTTGCTGTTTGCGCGTTAGAAAGATGTTGTCTTTATTTGGCGCCGCGGAGCCGCATGGATCTGACACAAAACAAACACGAGGTCGGCGCGCGCAGACGGGTGCGTCGCCCGGTGCAGACGCCCAATGCGGACGCGCTCGTCTTGTAAATTCCTGCGATTCGTGCGGCGAATCCGCCCCGCCTCACCCGGGCGGCCGCGCTGCAGCAGCAGCTAGCCCGCTTTGACCACCCTGACGCCCCTCTTTCGAGATACGCGGGGCCCGCATCTCCCTGTCATACTTCTTTACATTTCCACAGACAGGGGTGGACGAAAGGCCATGATCGACCGGAATCCGACCGTCGAGGACCTCGGCTGTTTGCAGCGCGATGGCTACCTGGTCGTGCGCGATTTTTTCGACAAGGACAGTCTTGCGCAGCTGATGAAGTGGACTGAAGAGCTGGAGGTCGCGCCCGAGGTTTCCGGGCGCCACTGGGTCTATCGTGAAGACAGTGTCACCACCCCCGTGCGGCGGGTCATCCAGCGGATCGAGAACTTCTGCCCCCATCACCCCGGCTTCGATCGCCTGATCCGCCACAGCGCCCTGGCTCGTTGGAGTAGCGCGTTGCTGGGTGGCCCCGTC
>DAITMW010000361.1:0-7105 GCA_036834945.1 Steroidobacteraceae bacterium | reverse complement strand
ACAGTGTGCTCAAGGCCGAAAACCTCTCCAAGCAGGTTAGCAGTCCCGAAGGGGCACTGACTATTGTGCACGGCGTCTCACTCGACATCGCCAGCGGCGAGTCGGTGGCGGTCGTCGGTGCTTCCGGGGCGGGTAAATCTACCCTGCTCGCGCTGCTTGCGGGGCTCGATCTTCCGACCACCGGCCGCGTGCTACTCGCAGGAACGGATCTCACGCAGCTCGATGAGGATGGTCGCGCACGTCTGCGCGCACAGCGCGTCGGCTTCGTCTTCCAATCGTTTCATCTCATTCCCGCGCTCACCGCGCTCGAAAACGTCATGCTCCCCCTGGAGCTCGCGGCTAGGCCGGATGCGCGCAGCGCCGCTCTAGAAACCTTGGAGCGAGTCGGACTCAAGAGCCGCACCGGACATTATCCGCGCCAACTTTCAGGCGGTGAGCAGCAACGAGTGGCATTGGCGCGAGCTTTTGTAACGCGTCCGGCCGTGCTGTTCGCGGACGAGCCGACGGGCAATCTCGATACGGCCACCGGGACTCGCATCGGAGAGTTGCTGTTCGAGCTGAATGCGAACTCCCATACAACACTGGTGCTGGTGACGCACGATCGGCAGCTCGCCGCGCGCTGCGGTCGGGTCATCACGATGGAAGCAGGTAGGGTCGTTTGAGCGAGTTCAAGGCATCCCGCGCCCTGTTCCTGAGCTTGCGCATGCTCGCGCGCGAGTGGCGCTCGGGAGAGCTCGGTGTTCTGCTCCTCGCACTGACCGTTGCGGTCGCGGCCCTGACGGGGGTCGGATTCCTGGTCAGTCGCATCAGCATTGCGGTCGCCATGCAGGCGAATGAAGTGCTGGCCGCGGATATCCGTCTAGGCTCGCCGCAGACTCTCAGCAAGGAATATGTTGAAGAAGCTGCGCGCCGCGGCTTGAAAAGCGCTTCGAACACGGCACTGCTGAGCGTCGTGTTCAACGGAGACGCCAGCCAGCTGACCAACGTTCACGCCGTCACCGCGGGGTATCCTCTCCGCGGTCAGGTTCTGCTTGCCGACGAGCCGTTCGGGCGTGGCACGCCGGCGCCAGGTATTCCCGCGCCCGGCGAGGTCTGGCCTGACTCGAAGTTGTTCGCGGCTCTCGGGGCCCGGATCGGCGCGTCGCTTACGATCGGCGCCGCGACTTTTCGGGTCAGTCACGTCCTCATCTCGCGACCCGACCAGGGCGGTGCCTTCGCGGACCTCGCACCCACGCTGCTGATGAACGCGACTGACCTGCCGGCCACGCAATTGATCCAGCCGGGCAGCCGGGTCAGCTACAACCTGCTGTTCGCGGGCGACCGGGAGCCGGTAACTCTCTTCGAGGCCTGGCTGCATGCTCACAAGAAGCGTTCCGAGCGGCTACGGGATATCGCGGATGCGAGTCCCCAGATCAAGAATGCCGTCGACCGAGCGGGCCGTTTCCTCAGCCTCGCCAGCCTCGTCAGTGTGCTCCTGTGCGCGATCGCCGTAGCGATGTCGGCGCGGCGTTATGTGGCACGCCATCTCGACTCGGTCGCCCTCCTCAAGACGCTCGGAGCGACACGAGGATTCACGCTTAGCCTGAGTCTGTTGCAGCTTCTCGTGATTGCGTTGGTGGCCGCGGCCGTGGGCTCGGTACTCGGCTATCTCATGCAAGAGTGGCTCGTGCAGACCATTCGCGGACTGTTGACCACATCCGAGCTGCCTGCGGCGAGTTTGCTCCCGGTGGGCATCGGCTTCTTCATGGCCATTGCGGTTCTGTCGGGATTCGCTCTGCCGCCGCTGTTGCAATTGTCCCGTGTCCCCGCGCTGCGGGTGCTGCGCCGGGATGTCGGTCCACCGCCGCCGATCATGCTGCTGGCTTTCGGACCCGCGGTGGCGGTCGTGGTGCTGTTGATCTACTGGACGGTGCTCGATTGGAAGCTGTTCTTGGGGTTCACAGGCGGGCTGTTGGGATTCATCACGCTTCTTGCCATCTCCGGTGCCCTGCTCGTTTACCTTGCCGGGAGGTTGCGCGGCAGCGTAGGCGTCGCCTGGCGCTACGGGGTCGCGAACCTGAGCAGACGCCGCGCGGAAAGCGTCGTGCAGATCGTCGCTTTCGGGACGGGCATCATGGTTCTGCTACTGCTGACAGTGATCCGCAATGACTTGAACAGCGACTGGCGGCACACGTTGCCGGCGAATCTGCCCAACTTCTTCTTCATCAACATTCCGCCCGCGGAGCGCCAGCATTTCGTCGGGTTCCTGACGGAGCACGGCGCGCGCACGACCCGTTTGCTGCCCATGATTCGCGGCCGCCTGACCGCCATCAACGGCCGCTCCGTCGATGAGCTTCATTTTGACACCGAGCGCGGTGAGAACTTCGCAACGCGGGAGCAGAATCTCACGTGGACAACCGATCTCGGCGATGACAACCGCGTCGTCGCCGGACGCTGGTGGACGCAGGCCGACCTGGGCAAGCCTCTCGTATCGATCTCGACCGAGCTCGAGGAATCACTTGGCCTGCATGTCGGCGATCACCTCACCTTTGATATCGCCGGCGAGACGTTCGAGGTAGGTATCGCGAGCGTGCGCAAGGTGAAGTGGGACAGCTTTCAGCCGAACTTCTTCATCGTCTTCGCACCGGGTGTTCTCGATGACACCGCCGGGTCTTACCTGACGAGCGCCTACTTCAACGCCAGCGATTCGCATGCGCTGGCGCAGTTGGCGCACATGTATCCGAGTGTCTCGATATTCGACATCGACGATCTGCTCGCCGAAGTCCGCTCGGTTCTGGACAAGGCGGTGCTCGCGGTCGAGAGCGTGTTTGTCTTCACCTTGTTTGCCGGCCTGACCGTGTTACTTGCTGCCGTGCAGTCGAGCCGCGATGAGCGGAGATTCGAAAGCGCGATGCTGCGTACCCTCGGAGCCAGCCGCGGCACCGTGTTGCAGGGTGTGCTGGCTGAATTCACGATGCTCGGTTTGTTGTCAGGTCTGCTCGCCGCCGCGGGCGCCACCACGGCGGCGTATTTCATGACAACACGAGTGCTCGAGCTGCGCTTTGCGGTCGAGCCTTGGGTTTGGATCGTGGGCCCGCTCGGAGGCGCGTTGTTGGTAGCCGGGACGGGTTGGATCGCGACCCGCTCGGTCGTGAATCAGCCGCCGCTGAGGACGTTGCGGGCGGGATAGCTTGCCGCGAGGCTATTTGGCTATGAGCGAGCGGGCTTGCTCAGCCCAGAACAACGCATCGACATAGGCAGCGCGGATGAGGTGCGGCGGCAGCGTGCCGTAAGCCACATGGTTCCATGCGGCACGCTCGTAAGCGCGCGTGCATTGGAGGGCCTCTCCGAGCGAGCCTTCGCCCGCCACGAGTGCTCGGGACACCGAGGCCGACAATGGGAGCTCCTCGATGATTTTCTGCGTTGGCATTCCGACAAGCGCGCCCAGCAGCGAGAACAGACCGGTTATGAAGTACGGTCCGCAATCCTTGACGCCGGCGAGACGGCCCAGCTGTTCGCACATGCGCGCGCGCGTCATTGCGTGGATGTACAGGCTCGGCGGACGGTCGTCGAAGCCCTGCAGGCATATCAGTGCACACAACTGCCGTAGGCTCTCGACGCCCAGGATGACAATCGCCTGGCGGATGGAATCGATCTTGCGCGGGAAGTTGTAATAGCTCGAGTTGATGCAGCGGAGCACGTGATACGACATGGAGACGTTCTGGCTCAGCAGGCCCTCCACCTCATCGAGCGAGTAGTCCTCGTTCTGCAGGGACGCCACGAGCCGTAGTGTCCCCAGCTTGCTCGAGGGCACCCGCTTCGCCCGGAAGGTCTGCGGATGCTGCAGAAAGTTACCTTGGAATCCGTCGAAGCCGAGCGCGATGCAGTGCTCGAATTGCTCCACCGTCTCGACCTGCTCGGCGATGAGCTTCAGTCCGCGGCCCTTGAGCTCTTTCACCAGGGCGGGCAGTGTCGCCGGGTCGGTCTGGGTGAGCTCGATCTTCGCGATGTCCGCGTATTCCAACAGTTGCGGGTCGGTCGTCCGCGGCGAATAGTCGTCGAGCGCGATCTTGTGACCTCGCCCGCGCAGTGTCTTGATGCCCTCGATGACCCGGGGGTGGGCGGGCACGTGCTCCAGCACTTCGATCACGGCGAGCTCCGGACGCAGTGGCAGTTCCGGAACATTGGCGAGCAGGTCTTCTGGAAAATTGATGTGGACCGGCAAGCCACCGGCCAGTCGCTCGAGGCCGATCTCCAGCGCGGCATTGGTTATGACATACAGCGTGGCGCGGCTCGGGTCGGTGATCTCGGCGGTCGTCGACTTCGGCGAGTGGCGGTAGAGGAGCTCGTAGGCCGTTACGGCCATCGCGGCGTCATAGATGGGCTGGCGGGCGACGAAGACCTCGACCTGTCCCGGAGTGCTCGCCTCGGGGTCCAGCTCCTGTTGTGTGTTCTTTTGGCTTCCCATGAGGTCAAAACCCGCTCGCTGATTCGATTCGGCCAGAAGTCGCCATGCGGCGCTTCTGGCAGGCCATCCCATTCGCGTTTCGGAACACGCCGGCAAAAAGCGTGGTTTTTGCCGGCGAGACATTTGCCGGTCGGACCCGGGCCCCGGACCCGTTCCCGATCTTCGTCTGCATCGGCTCGCTGCGCGGCGTCATGAGACCCGGCGAAGGTCGGCGCATCGATTCGGGACGCCCGTCACACTGGTGCGGGAGCGCGCTCAGTGCTGGATACCGATGGTGATCCAGGAATCCGGCTCCACGTCGCCGCGCCAGGTGATGCCCTCGATCGTCAGCTGATAATTGCCGGGCCCCAGCGCGGAGCTGTTGAGCGCGATTCGCAGGTGGCCGTTCGAGTCCTTGCCGAGGTCGTTGATCACGGCGACGCGGCCCTGGTCGATCCGGTCGATGGTGACTCGGAAGACCTTGTATGGGGAGCGCGACTCATCGATCTTGAAGTCGACCAGCTGCGCGGGGCCACCGCCGATGGTGATCGCCGGTGTGTTTGAGCCGCCTTCACGGCTGGGCAACAGGCGGACTTCGCGCGTACCGGTTGCGGGGTCCAACGCACGCTCGACAACCTGGCTCTGTAGTTTGGTGATGCGCTGTGATTTGGCAGCGCCGTCGTTCATGGAGAACCAGAGCGCGCCGCCCAATACGACTACGGCAACCGCAAGTCCGATCGTGACGTGCGGTTTCTGCCAGAACGGTTGCTTGGTTTCCTCCCACGGCTCGGGCTTGCCGCTGGCATCCAGGAGGCGCAGTCCCGCGTTGACGCGATCCGGCAGACCCAACTCATCCAGGATGTCGGGGTTGTCGCGGCAGAAGCGTTCGAATTCAGTGGCGGCTTTGAGCGGCAGGCGTCCCGAGAGGTAACGCTCGACTACCTGGTTGCGCGCGATGAAGTCGCGATCCATCGGCGGCGAGGCTGCGGATGGCGATGCAGTAGTGCTCGCTGCGCTTGTCGCGTTCGGCGCTGGGGCGGGTGCGGCGGCCGTGGGTATGGGTTTCGGGGTTGGCGACGGAGTTGGCTCGACGTGACTCGCGGCGACCTGACTCGGCGCGACAGGCGCCTTGGTGGGTGCTGGCGGCGGCGCGAGCAACTCTTCTTCAAAGGAGAGCGACGTGCTTTCGGGCCGTTCCGGCTCCTCCAGTGACAGCGTGCTCTGAGTTGGTCTAGCCGGTGGCGCTGTCGGCGTGGAAGCGGGTGGCGGCGCCTCTACCGGGAGACTGTCGAAGTCGTCGAGCGAAAGCGGAGCCAGGGGCTCCTCGATCGCTGGGGGCGCAGCTGCAAGTGGCGCTGCGGCCGTCGCGGGTGGTGCGATCACCGGCGGCGTGACAAACGGAGCATCTGGGGCCGACGATTCCGGCGATGCCGCGGCGACTCTCGCTACCAACGCGGCTATCGCGCCGGTGCTGTTTGTTCCCGTGGTTGATGTGGACGGCGGCGGCGATGAAGTCGCAGCGCTTTGCGCACGTGTCGAACTTCCCGCGTCCGGCACGGAAGCTGGCGGACGGGCTGACGTCGAGGCAGCGCTTATCGAGGAGCTTCCTGGCGCGGTGGGCCGCGGTGGCGCTTTTGCGGCAGGCGGCGGTGATGCGGCCGGGGCTGGGCGAGCCGGCGGCACTGTTGGGATCGCTGATCTGGCGATCGGCTTGCTGGTCGTCGCGGCGCGCGCGCTCGTGCTACTGCTGGGAGCCGCGGGACTGGAAGTTGATGGCTTCCTTGGGGCGGCCGCAGCGGGTGTCGGCGATGCTGAAGAAGACGGTGGCGTTCCGGCGGGCAATGTTGATTGCTTGCCGGTGGACGACCCGGATTGGGTGCCGATGGACGATGCGGATTGGGTCCCGGGCGACGATGCTACTGCCGCGGGTTTTATGCCTGTGGCGGGGCGGACAGTCGATGCCGGGGCGGCTGTCGCGCTCGCTGGGCGCGCGCTCGGCGCTGAAGAGCCTGGCCGGCTTGCAGATGTCGGTGAGCCGGCTGGGGCTGCTGACGTTTTAGCGGCCGTTGTGGACGACGACGCATCCGGTGAAGCAGCAGCGCCAGATTTGGCCGCTGTCCCACCCGACTGCGTGCTGGCGCCTGATCGAGTGGACGCGCCAGTGCTCGACTGGGTTGATGCGCCGGTACTCACTGGCGCAGGTGGGTTGGGATCCGAGTCGCCTGACACCGCGGAGCCGCCTGTCGCGGGCGAAGCCGCTTCCGAGGCAGCGGTGGCAACCGCTAATGGCTTAGCGGCTGTCGTGCCGGGCTGCGCCCCTGTGCCTGATCGGGCTGGGGTGGCGGTAGCGGACCGCGCAGACGCACCAGTGATCGACTGTGCTGATGGACTGGCGTCCGAAGGACCTGCCGTGGCGGCACCGGTTGTCGTCGGCGAAGCCGATTCCGACGAAGCGGCCGCGGCGGGTGTGGGCTTGCGCGCGCTCGAGCGGACGGATCCAGCTTCGGCGGCGGCGGACGATGTTGGTTCCAGCGACGGCGTGGTTTTCCGCGTTGCTGACGCTGTCCTGAGAGCTGATGCGCTGCTGGGAGCTGATGCGCTGCTGGGAGCCGATGAGCCTGCTGGGGCTGAAGAAGGTCCAGAGGATGGCGTTCCGGTTGAAGCCGGGGCGGCCGGCGG
>DAITMW010000360.1:2881-7106 GCA_036834945.1 Steroidobacteraceae bacterium | reverse complement strand
CTTCTTCCGAGCATGCACCTCTCGCATCCACGCGCAGATCCCGGTCATCACAACCGGTAAGCTGACGGAGGCCCTCCATCAGCAAATTCCGCGCAGCATTGATATCGCGGTCGTGGCAAGTTCCGCATTTCGGACAACGCCAGCGCCGTTCATCCAGCCGCAGTTCATCGAGCTTGTAGCGGCACACCGAGCAAGTTTTGCTCGAGGGGTACCACCGATCGACAGGCTCCAGAATCTTGCCGAACCATTCGCATTTATAGACGAGTTGGCGGTGGATCTCGCCGAAAGCGACCTCCTGCATGGCACGGGCAAGTCGCCCGCGCGCCAGACCGGTCACATTCAGGTCTTCAATGAAGATCAGATCGAATTCGTAAACCAAGCGGCTCGTGAGCGCATGCACCGCAGCCTCACGTGCATCCCTTACCTGCGCATGCGCCCGCGCCACCCGAAGCCGCTGTTTCTCACGTCGACGGCTTCCCTTCTGGCGTCGCGCAAGACAACGCTGCTGCTGCCGTAGGTACCGCAAGCACGCGTGATAGTGCCTCGGATTGGGAATTTTCTCTCCATTCGAGAGCGTGGCCAGATGCGTCATTCCCAGATCCACGCCCACGGAGCGCTGTCGGACTGGCAATAACGTCTTAGGCGCTTCAGTGCAGAAGCTCGCGTAATACCGTCCAGCGGCATCCCGCGCCAGCGTCATCATATCCGGCCGATTCACTTCCGGAAGCGCCTCGGCGAGCTTGAGAGTCCCCAACTTTGGCAGACTAACAGTCCCGCTAGTCCAAGCGGCACCCACACCCTGGAATCGCAGACTTCCCCAGTACTGCTTGCGCTTGAAACGCGGAAAACCTGCACGCTGGACGAAGAAGTTGCGCATCGCGCGGTCTTGATCACGAAGGCACTGCGCGAGAGCGGTCGCAGGAATTTCCGCGAGCCACTCGTGCCCAGTCGTCCGCTTCCACTGCGTGAGCCAGCGCGAGAGGTCATCCCCCGTGAGGGTCAGCCCGCATTCGCGATAGGCTGCCGAACGGATTTCCAGCGTCGTGTTCCAGAGCCAGCGAATGCCGCCGAACCAGCAATCGAGCAGGCGACGTTGCGCGCCGTTTGGATAGGCGCGAATCCGGTAGCTGCGAGTGATAGTCGCCATCCCACACATTCTAACATCGCATTTCGCGGGCCGGCGCCGCTGAGTTCAACAACTAGCGACGGATGCCTGGCGGGCATCAGTTCCAATCGAGCGGCGCCCCAACGGCTCAAGCCCGCGGATCCTGGTCACCCGAGGTTACTCCGAAACACCTTCAGCTCCATGGTTCGCTCGGGCATAGTCCACCACGCGAACCATGCAGGAGGTTGCGGGCGCCGTTCCGGCTACGACTCACCTGGTTTACGCTATATTGTCACTAATATAGCGAACCAGTCCATCCGGATTTGTCATGGCAAGAGGTGCTACGCATGCCAGGCAGGGGACAAATCCGGGGTTGAGCAAGCAACGCCTGCGCCAGAGGAGACATCAATGATCCGACAATATTCGGCCATCGCGCTGGCCGCGCTCGTGTGTGCGACTCCAGCGTTGGCGGCGGACGCCAGTGCAGGTAAGAACACCTTTCACCAACAGTGCGCGCTCTGCCACAGCGCCGAGCCTGGTGACAACGGCGGTGCTCAAGGTCCTAACCTGACCGGTGTGTTCGGGCGGCCGGCGGCGACGGATGCGCAGTTTGGCTACACCAAGGCACTGAAGGCTTCGAAGCTCACGTGGGATGCGGCGACGTTGGATCGTTTTCTCGCCTCGCCCACGACGGTCGTGCCGGGCTCGGCGATGGTCGTGGCCATCCCCAAGGACACGGACAGGGCCAACGTGATTGCCTACTTCCAGGCCGTGAAGGAAGGCACCTTCAAAGCCGCTGCCCCGCGCGAGTTCCGACCCCCGCCGGCCGCGGCCAACGCAGCACCGCCGAAGGGCGAGGCGGATTGGAAGAAGGATGCGCCCGGTCGAGTCCATCGCATCGACGTAGCCAACCTGGCGCCACCGTTCGAAAGCTCCTCGGCAAGCAACTTCCCCAAGGTGGTCGATCGTCCGGCCAACGCCACACTGCAGGTGCCGGAGGGATTCAAGGTTGATGTGTTTGCAAAGGATGTGGATGGCGCACGCGCCATGAAGCTCGCTCCCAACGGCGACATCTTCCTGACCGCGACGCGGGGTGGCTTCGTCAAGGTGCTGCGGCCGTCGGCCGACGGGGCAACCGCCGCAAGCGTCACAACGTTCGCGCAAGGGCTCAACCTGCCCTTCGGCCTTGCCTTCTACCCGGCGAAATCCCCGCAATGGCTGTACGTCGCTGAAACCAACCGCGTGGTGCGCTATGCATACAAGGTGGGTGATCAGAAAGCGAGCGGTCTGCCTGAGATCGTGGTTCCGGAACTCTCACCGGTGGGCACGGGAGGTCACTTCACCCGCGACATCGCATTCTCCCTGGACGGCAAGCGTATGTTCGTCTCCGTCGGCTCCGCTTCGAACGTGGCCGAGGAGATGAAGAAAAAGACCCCGGAAGAGATCAAGACCTGGGAGGCGCACAACGGCCTCGGTGCCACGTGGGATACCGAAGAGAAGCGCGCCGATGTGCTGGTGTTTGAAGTGGGCAGCAACAGGCCGGCCAGGGTTTTCGCGACCGGGATCCGCAACTGCGCCGGACTCACCATGCAACCCGCCACCGGCGACCTGTGGTGCACGACGAACGAGCGTGACCTGTTGGGCGACGACCTGGTGCCCGACTATTCGACACGTGTCAGGGAAGGTCATTTCTACGGGTGGCCCTGGTACTACATGGGCAAGTACGAGGATCCGCGCCTGAAGGGCGACCGCCCGGATCTCGCCGGCAAGGCCACGGTACCCGATGTGCCGTACCAGGCTCATTCGGCAGCACTCAACCTCGTGTTCTACACCGCGACGACCGGCAATTCGGCCTTCCCCAAGGAGTATGTCGGCGATGGCTTCGCGGTCATGCACGGCTCCTGGAATCGCGCCTTCCGTACGGGTCACAAGATCGTGCGCGTACGCATGAAGAACGGCGTGCCGACCGGTGAGTACGACGACTTCCTCGTCGGCTTCATTGCCGATGACGGTAACGCGTGGGCCCGGCCCGTTGGCGCCGTCGTGGCGAGCGACGGCTCGCTGCTGATGAGTGAGGACGGTAACAACACGATCTACCGCATTTCCTACCAGCACTGAGAACGAAACATGACGATGTCGCGAACGAACACCCCGATGCTGTTAGCTGCAACGAGCGCGCTCTACATGGCCCTCGGGGCCCTGCCGAACCTCGCGGTGGCCGCGCTGCCGACCACCATCAACATTCCGGGCGAGCGTATCTTCCCGGAGAGCCTGACCTCGTCCGCCGACGGCTCGGTCATCATCGGCAGTATCGGTCAGAAGCAGATCTACCGCGCCAAGCCCGACTCGGCCGACGCGGAAGTTTGGATCCCGGCCGGCACCGACGGACTCAACAACATCCTGGGTGTGTTTGCCGATAACAAGAGCAACACCTTGTATGCATGCTCGAACCCGCTCGGCCCGCCGCCGGCGGGTGGCACGCCGGTGAACGCCACGTTGTATACCTTCGATCTGAAGACCGGAAAGACCAAGGGACACCACGTATTCCCGACCGAGAAAGGCGCCTGTAACGACATCGCCGTCGATGCGGCCGGCAACGCCTACGCGACCGACACCAACAACATGGAGGTCGTGCGACTGAAGAAAGGTGGCTCGGAATTGCAGGTCTGGGCAGGTAACGGTGCGTTCGGCCCCAAGGGTGGCGTGTTGGACGGCATATCCGTACTCGGTAACCGCGTCCTCGTGAATACGCTCGCGACCAGCAAGCTCTTCAGCATTCCCATCGGCTCCGATGGCAAGGCGGGCACTGTCGCCGAGGTGAAACTCGACAAGGAACTCGTGCGCCCTGACGGAATGCGCAGCTTCGGCAAGAGCGATGTGCTGATCATCGAAGGCGGCGCCAACCGGCTCTCACGCATCGCGCTGAGCGGTGATACCGGTAAAGTGACACAGATCAAGGACGGCTTTTCCGACGGCCCGGTCGCCGTGACCGTTGTCGGAACCACCGCTTACGTGCTCGAAGGCCAACTCTCGGCTTTCATGCGTCGGTCTGGATCTGACGCACCACCGCCGCAGCCGAAGCCGTTCAAAGCCACCGCCGTGGAAGTCGGGAAGCCCTGA
>DAITMW010000360.1:0-2781 GCA_036834945.1 Steroidobacteraceae bacterium | reverse complement strand
GTGTCGGCGGCGTGATCGACTTTCTCGCCCGCCTTTTCCATGGGGCCCTTCTTCTCACAGGCCGTCACGCTCAGCGCCAAAGCGCAAACGAGCAGCGGCAGCAAATTCGTCGCTTTCATAGTGAAGCCTTCCCTCGATCTTTTGCTCTGGTGATACGGCGGGTATTCTCCACGCGGCCTCACGGCCCAGGCGTCGGACAGTCGGCGCATGTCGTGCAGGACTTGTCTGATACTGCACCGCTTGCACACAGCTGACCGGAGGCGATTACCGCACAATGCAGCCTGAAAGATCGCTCCGCTTCCTGGTCTGGCTGGTCGCGACCGGCTTTTTCATGCAGACCCTGGACTCCACCATCGTCAACACGGCGCTACCCGCCATGGCCAAAAGCCTCGGGGAGCTGCCGCTGCGGATGCAGTCGGTCGTGATCGCCTACGCGCTGACCATGGCCATGCTGATTCCCGCTTCGGGGTGGATCGCCGACCGCTATGGCCTGCGACGGGCGTTCATGGCTGCCATTGTGCTGTTCGTGATCGGCTCCGCCCTGTGCGCGGGCTCGCGAAGCCTGGTTCAGCTCACCGTATCGCGTGTCATCCAGGGCGCTGGCGGAGCGATGCTCCTGCCGGTGGGGCGCCTGGCGATCTTGCGGGCATTTCCGCGCGAGCGGTTGCTTCCGGCGATGAGCATCGTCGCCATCCCGGGTCTGATTGGACCGTTGATCGGTCCGACACTCGGCGGATGGTTGGTTGAGATTGCCTCCTGGCATTGGATCTTTCTCATCAACATTCCGATCGGCCTGCTCGGCTGCGTGGCCACGGCGTTCTACATGCCGGAGGATCGGGTGCCACAGGTGCCGCGATTCGATCTCGGGGGTTACCTGCTGCTCGCCACGGGACTGGTGGCGACGTCATTCGCACTCGATGGCCTGTCAGAGTTCAGTTTTCGTCACGCCACTGTGCTGATTCTGCTGATTTTCGGGCTGGTGAGCCTGGTGGCGTACTGGCTGCGGGCGGCCCAGCAACCCGATCCCTTGTTCCCGCCCAAGATCTTCGAGACCGCCACTTTCAGCATCGGCCTGTTGGGCAACCTCTTTGCACGTCTCGGCAGCGCGAGCATGCCCTTTCTCGTGCCGTTGCTGTTGCAGGTGAGCCTGGGGTACACGCCGTTTCACGCCGGCATGATGATGCTGTCGACTTCCGCCGCGGCGATTGCCTCCAAGCAGCTCGTGACACCCCTCATCACCCGGGTTGGTTATCGCAAGATGCTCGTCGTCAACACGGTGCTCGTAGGCCTGGCGATGGCGAGCTTTGCGCTCATCTCCGGCCAAGAGCCGTTGTGGCTCATGATTCTTCAGCTCGGCTTCTTCGGGAGCGTCAATTCGTTGCAGTTCACCGCGATGAACACAGTGACGCTGAAGGATCTCGAGGGAACCGAGGCCAGCAGCGGAAACAGCCTGCTGTCGATGGTTCAGATGTTGTCCATGAGCCTGGGGGTCGCGGCGGCGGGCGGACTGCTCACCACGTTTGTCGATTCCCTGGGGCGGGGATCGGGACGAGAGCTGCTGGCGTTTCACTACACGTTCATCTGTGTTGGGTTGATGACGGCGGCGTCAGCGTGGATATTCTGGCAGCTCTCCGCTGATGTCCGGGTGGAGGAGCACAAGAAGGAAGAACCGGCGGAAATCGGGTGACGACCCTGCGGCCGTCAGCACTGGGCCAGGTGCCGTCGCGACTGTCAGCCCCAGCCAGTGCCCTCGCGGCCCGTCAGCCTCGGCTCAACGCCGTCGCGACTGCCAGCCCCAGCCAGTGCCCTCGCGGCCCGTCAGCCCTGGGCCAACGCCGCGCTCACGATCTTCTGCGCCTCCTCGATCAACTGCTCGAGATGCTTCGCATCACGGAAGCTCTCGGCGTAGATCTTGTAGATGTCTTCAGTTCCTGACGGGCGAGCGGCGAACCAGCCTTTTGCGGCAATGACCTTCAGCCCTCCGATCGGGGCGTCGTTGCCGGGGGCGCGGGTCAGGATGGACTGGATGGTTTCGCCGGCGAGCTGTTTGGACTTCACCTGCTCGGGAGAAAGTTTGGCGAGAAGCTTCTTCTCCGCGGGTGTCGCGCGCGCGTCGACGCGGTTGGAGAAGGATTCGCCGAACTCACGGGTCAGATCGCGATACACGTCTCCGGGATCTTTGCCCAGGCGCGCGGTAATTTCCGCGGCCAACAACGCCGGGATGAGTCCGTCCTTGTCGGTTGCCCAGACCGTGCCATCGCGGCGTAGGAAGGTCGCGCCGGCGCTTTCCTCGCCCACGAACCCCAACGAGCCGTCGATGAGGCCGTCGACGAACCACTTGAATCCAACAGGAACTTCGTAGAGTTTGCGGCCGAGTTTGGCGGTCACGCGGTCGATCATCTGGCTGCTGACGACGGTCTTGCCTACCGCGATTTCCTTGCGCCAGTCCGGGCGGTTCTGGAAGAGGTAGTACGCGGAGACAGCCAGGTAGTGGTTCGGCGGCAGCAATCCAGTGCTGCGGGTGACTACACCGTGACGATCGTGATCGGTATCGCAGGCGAAGGCGATGTCGAAACGATCCTTCAGGCCTATGAGCCGTTGCATCGCGTAGGGGGACGAGGGATCCATGCGGATCCGGCCGTCCCAGTCCACTGTCATGAAACGGAATGTTGGGTCGACCTCGTCACTGACGACGGTGAGATCGAGCTTGTAACGCTCGGCGATCGGGCCCCAGTAATGCACACCCGCACCTCCGAGGGGATCGACGCCCATGCGGACCTT
>DAITMW010000359.1:3499-7116 GCA_036834945.1 Steroidobacteraceae bacterium | reverse complement strand
ACTAGGGCATCACACCCTGGGTCGTGGGCAGATAATGATCGGCCAGCAGCGCCGCGAACAACCACATCAGATACGTCACCGAGAACTTGAACACCCGCATGGGCAGCTCCTGCCGTGCGGTGATCTTCAGGGCAAGCGCGTAGTACAGAAAAATGACATTCAGGACGAGCGCGATCGAGAGATAGAGCAGCCCGCTCATGTGCGTCAGAAACGGCATGAGCGTCACGACGAACAGCAACACCGTATACAACAGGACATGCAGCCGCGTGTACGCGACTCCGTGAGTCACCGGCAGCATCGGGATACCCGCACGCGCATATTCGTCGCGCCGCGCGATCGCCAGCGCCCAGAAATGTGGTGGTGTCCAGATGAAGATGATGAGGAAGAGCAGCAACGCGTTGGGGTCGATCGTGTTGGTGACCGCGGCCCAACCGAGAACAGGAGGCGCGGCGCCAGCCGCCCCGCCGATCACGATGTTCTGGGACGTCGCGCGCTTGAGCCACACGGTGTAGATGACCGCGTACCCGATGAGAGAGACGAACGTCAGCACCGCCGTCAGCAGATTCACCAGAAACGATAGAATCGCCATGGCCGTGATACCCAACACCGCGGCGAAAAGGAGAGCCTTGCGCTCGGTCAGTTGCCCGGTAGGCAACGGCCTCGCCTTGGTCCGGGCCATCTGCTCGTCGATGCGACGATCGAGAACGTGATTGATGGTGGCGGCGCAGGCCGAGGCGAGAGCAATGCCCAGGTTGCCCCATACCAGGGCATCCAGAGGGGGCCAGCCGGGGCTGGCGAGCAGGGTTCCGACAATCGCTGTAAACACGATGAGCGTGACGACCTTGGGCTTCGTCAGCTCCAGGTAGCTCCGCCAGACAGGCGCCGCTGCCGAGGCGACGCTCATCGCGCACTCACCCTGCGAACCAGTGTCAGAGTCGCCAGCAGCAAAAGGGCGGCGCCCGCGGTGTGAGCGGTCGTGAGACGCAAGGGGAAGGCTTTCAGCACCATGGAGATGCCGATAGTAAGCTGAAACGCGAGTGCACCGAGTACCGCGTAGGCGGCGGGCGTGGCGGTGACGATGTTCTTTCGCAGCAGGACAAACCCCGCCGCGGCCGCAAGCGCGAGCGTTGCCACGAGGGCGCCGATCCGATGCGTCAGGTGAATGGCGACCCGGGCTGGATTGTCGAGAATACCGCCCTCGTAGTTGATGCTGAGTCCGTGCCACAGCACGAAGGCATTCCGGTAGTCGGTGTGCGGCCACCACGAGTTCTGGCAGGTGGGGAAGTCAGGACAGGCAACGGCCGCATAGTTGCTGCTCGTCCAACCGCCGAGAGTGATCTGAATCGCGAGCGCCAGGAGGCCGATGAGGGCGAGTCGCTGCGCGACGCGCATCGCGGCTCCCACACTTCCCCCGCCGCTTGCGCCATTGAATCCGGGCCTCCCCCCGGTGTGCATCGGCATGCCGCCCCACGAATGACTGGGGAGCGAAAGCCACAGCCACCACAACAATCCCAGGGTCGTCATGCCGAAGACCAGGTGGAGCGTGACGATCAACGGTTTCAGCTGCCACGTCACGGTGAGCATGCCCAGGGCCGCCTGCACCACAATAGTCGCGAGCAGCGCGCCCATGTACGGAACGCGCAACAACTTCCTGTTGCGGTACGTGATCGCCAGCGCCGTGATCACCACAATGATGAGCACGAGCGTGCCCGCGGCGTACCGGTGAACCATCTCCTTCCACGCCTTGTCCGTATCCAACGGCCGGTTCGGGAAGGCCGCCTGAGCCGCGGCGTTGTGTTCGGCACCCAGTGGCGTGACGTGTCCGTAGCAACCCGGCCAATCGGGACAACCGAGTCCCGCCGCATTGAGACGCACATAGGCGCCGAGCACGACTACGACGAAACACAGCAACACGCCCGCGAGGGCAAGGCGTCGGATCCAGCGGGCAACCGGCATGGGTGAAAAAACTCTCTAGGGGTTCAACCGATATGGGACAGTCGCAGGAGCTTTTGCAGGTCCTCCAGCAGGCCCTTCGGATTTTGCCGGGCATCGTAACTCATCATGAGATTGCCCAACGGGTCGACGATGAACAGCGAATACGGACGGCCATCAGCTGGGAATTCGTGGAGCAGCCGCTCTCCCTCACCACCCGTGGCATCGAGGACGATCAGCCCCGGATGCTCGTGCGCCAGAAAATCCCTGGCGCAGCAGTTGGCCGTCGTCAGGAAAATGCGCTCCACGCGCGACATCTCGTTGTTCAGGGACAGGCGCGTCTGACGCATGACATAAAGAGCCTGCCGGCAAGGCTCGTCGCAGTTGCCCGCGCCGATATAGACCAGGGACCACTTCTTACGCAGCAGCTCACCAGAATCCCTGGCAGCGGACGCGTCGGCGTCCCCGATGCTCACGCGGGGCAGGTGCACCGCCGGCAAGGATCGAACCGGGCTGATGAGAGTGCCGTGATTGACACGCTTCACGGGGCGCCAGTCAGTGGCGTAATACATGTAGAACGCGAGCAGCAGCGGCAGCAGGAACAAGCCTGCCAGAACCGCCAACATGCGCAGGTTGCGCGCTCGTAAATTATCGGTATTTGCGCTCATGGGCTCTCATACTCGTGGCGCGGCGCCTGCCGATGACGGCCCAGAAAACGACCGTCGCCGCCGCAAAACACCACCATTGGATGGCATACGACCAATGCCGCACCGGCTGCATTCCCGGGGGATGCCACTCGCGCACATAGCCATCCGGCTCCTGTGGATCGAGCAACAAGATGCGCGGCTCCAACGGCCGCCCTGCCAATGCCGCACTCAACTCGCTCATTGTCGGGTAGCTCGTCACCTTCGGCCAGCCACCCTCTTTCGGCGGCGCCGCGCGCCCCAACTCCAGTCCCGCGCTCGGCAGAAGGTCAGCGCGGCCGGTCACCTTGACCGGGCCAGTGATCTGAAGGGCGACGTTCGGCAGCCGCGCCCGCGATCCTGTGAAAGGCACCCACCCACGATCCACCAGGACGATGTGTCCGTCGGGTCGATCCAGGGGCGTCAATACCTCGTAGCCCGGATTGCCGTTGTTGGTCCGGTTGTCCAGGAGAAACTGGTGCTCCGGATCGAAACGTCCAACGACCGTCACCCGCTGGAACCGGGGGACCTGGTCGACGCCCCGCGTACCGAGCGCGAGCGCGTCACCGGCACCCTGCGAGAACTTCGACCACTCCGCCTGGCGTGTGTTTCCCCTATCCCACTGCCAGAAGCCGAGCCGGACAAACAGCACGCACAGCACGACCGCGCCGATCGTGACCGGCCACGGAGGTGCGAAGCCTCGCCTCAGATGCGGCTCCGGCGGGACCAGCCCGTGAGAATGGGAATTGCTCAAAACCCCACAGCCTATAGACTGGGTCGCATGAACGCACTGCAACCCTTCGTCCGGCCGATCCTGGTGGTCATGTTCATCGCCATCGTGGCGAGTCTCGGCTCCGCCCTGCGCCACCTGTCACGCAGCGGCAGCGAGGAAGACTCACGGAAGATGGCTCGCGCCCTGACGATCCGGATTTCCTTGTCGCTAGCGCTTCTGGCGCTGCTGATCATCGCCTGGTACTTCGGGCTGATCTCGCCCCACGGCGT
>DAITMW010000359.1:0-3399 GCA_036834945.1 Steroidobacteraceae bacterium | reverse complement strand
GCCTCGAACGCGAAATGCTTCTGCGGCGTGAAGTGCCCCTTCAGTACGCGGAACCAGATGACGAGCAACATGATCGCCCCGACCGTCACGTGCAGACCGTGAAAGCCTGTGAGCATGAAGAACGTCGATCCGTAGATGCCCGTCGACAGCTTGAGGCCCAGATCCTTGTAGGCTTCACCGTACTCGTGCGCCTGGAAGCCCACGAAAGTGAAGCCCAGAAGGAATGTCAGCGCGAGGAACAGGGTCAGCGTACCGCGCTTGCCAGCGCGCAACGCGTGATGCGCTACGGTGATGGTCAGGCCGCTGGTCAACAGCAGCGCCGTATTCAGTAGCGGGATTCCGGTGGCGGAGATGGTGCTGAAGGTGGAGTCTGCATGACCACCCACATGTCCCGGACCGTTCGTCGGCCAGGCGCCTTCGAACGACGGCCACAGTATGAAGTTGGTAAAGACCTTCACACCCTGCCCGCCGAGCCACGGCACAGACAGTGTCCGCGCATAGAAGAGCGCGCCGAAGAAGGCGGCGAAGAACATGACCTCGGAGAAGATGAACCACATCATTCCCATGCGGAACGAGCGATCCACCTGGCCATTATAGATACCGTGTTGGTTCTCGCCGATGACGGTGGAGAACCAGCCGAAGAACATGTACGCGAGCAGGATTACGCCGGGCAGGAAGGACCACGCTCCGGCCCAGTCGTTGAAGAACGAGACCGCTCCGGCCATGACGGCGAACAGCGCGACGGATCCCCGGATCGGCCACGGGCTGTCGTGGGGTACGTAGTAGTGACTGCTGTCAGAGGCGTGTGCGTTTGCCATTGCCATTGTCTCAATTAGATCAGGGTCTTTCCCGAAGAGGGCCTTAGCGCGCCGCCGCGGTCTTCACGCGGGACGATTCATCATAAAACGTGTAATTCAACGTGATCCGGTCGATGTGCTTCGGCAGCGCCGGATCGACGAAAAACCGCACCGGCATCTTGCGCTCCTCGTTGAGGGCGAAGTGCTGGGGCGAGAAACAGAAACATTCGGTCTTGTGGAAGTACGCGGCTGTCTGCGACGGAGCGATGTCGGGAACGGCATTCGCCGTGCTCGGATGCCCGGTCAGGTTGTGCGCGATGAAGTCCGCCGAGTAGAGCTCGCCCGGGTGGACCTCGATCGTGCGCTTCACCGGTCGGAAGTCCCAACTGCCGGCACTCGCCACGCTCGTCATGAACTCGATCGTCACAGTGCGGCTCGGATCGGGACGCTCGGACGCATCGAGCTTCACCTTCTGCAACAGCTTCGCCGCATCCCCGTAGCCCGTCACCGAGCACAGCACGTTGTAGAGCGGCACGAGCGCGAAACCAAAGCCGAAGGCGCCGACGGCAATCGCCACCAGCTTCCAGGCCATCGTCAGGTTTGCACGCTTCCCGTCACTCATTTGGAGCCGCGGACCACCGTCAGAACGATGAACCCAACGTAGAAAAACAGTGCGATGAGACCGAAGAAGATCGCCGTGCGGCGAATTCCCCGCTTGCGCTTCTCGATCTCATCGTCCCGTTGGGTCAAAACAGTACTCATCTCAATGGAACGCGCCGCGCGCGATCACGGCGTCCGACGGAGGCTCCTGCCAGGAGTGATACGGCGCCGGTGAAGGCAGCTCCCACTCCAGGCCATGCGCGCCTTCCCACACCTTGTTGCTGGTCACGCGCTGTCCGGACTTCACGCACTTCCAGATGAGGTACGGGAATAGCAGCTGCGACAGGCCGAAACCAAAGCCGCCGATGGAGGACACCATGTTCCAGTCGGTGAACTGCACCGCGTAGTCCGGAATACGGCGCGGCATACCCGCCAGGCCGAGGAAGTGCTGCGGGAAGAACAGTACGTTCACGAAGATCGTGGAGAGCCAGAAGTGCCACTTGGCCAGCGTCATGTCGTACATGTTGCCGACCCACTTCGGGAGCCAGTAGTACACGCCGGCCATGATTCCGAAGATCGCGCCGGGCACGAGTACGTAGTGGAAGTGCGCCACCACGAAGTACGTGTCCTGGTACTGGTAGTCCGCGGGGACGATCGCGAGCATCAGGCCCGAGAAGCCACCGATGGTGAACAGGAACAGGAAGGCCAACGCGAACAGCATCGGCGGCTCGAAGGTGATCGAGCCCTTGAACATCGTGGTTGTCCAGTTGAACACCTTCACGCCGGTCGGGATCGCGATGAGCATCGTCGAGAGCATGAAGAACAGCTCGGCGGCCAACGGCATACCGACCGTGAACATGTGGTGCGCCCACACGATGAAGGACAGGAACGCGATCGAGGCAGTCGCGTACACCATCGCTTCGTAGCCGAAGAGCGGCTTACGCGAGAACGTCGGAATGATCTCCGAGACGATGCCGAACGCCGGCAGGATGAGGATGTACACCTCGGGGTGACCGAAGAACCAGAAGATGTGCTGGAACATCACCGGGTCACCACCGCCGGCCGCGGTGAAGAACGTCGTGCCGAAGAAGTGATCCGTCAGAAGCATCGTCACCGCGCCCGCGAGTACCGGCATCACGGCGATGAGGAGGTAGGCGGTAATGAGCCATGTCCATACGAACAGGGGCATGCGCAACAGGCTCATGCCCGGGGCGCGCAGGTTCATGATGGTGACGACGACGTTGATGGCGCCGAGGATCGAGGACACGCCCATCATGTGGATCGAAAAGATCAACATCGGGAAGGAAGCGCCGTTCTGCAGCACCAGCGGCGGATACATCGTCCAGCCACCCGCCGGCGCACCGCCCGGCACGAATAGCGACGACAGCAGCAGGAAGAACGCGAACGGCAGAATCCAGAAGCTGAAGTTGTTCAGTCGCGGCAGCGCCATGTCAGGCGCACCGACCTGCAGCGGCACCATCCAGTTCGCCAGTCCGGTCCACGCCGGCATCACGGCGCCGAAGATCATCATCAGCGCGTGCATGGTGGTCATGGAGTTGAACAACTGCGGATCGACGAGCTGCATGCCGGGCTTGAACAGCTCCAGGCGGATGACCATGGCCATGGCGCCGCCGATGAAGAACATCAGGCAGGCGAAGACCAGGTACATCGTGCCGATGTCCTTGTGGTTCGTCGCATAGACCCAGCGGCGCCAGCCGTGCGGCTTGTGATCGTGATCGGCGTGCTCGGCGGCGTGTGAGTGCTGCTCGGCCATGTCGTTATCTCTCAAGTGCGAAAAAGTGCGAAGTTGGAAAGTGGACTATGGGTGCGGATGCTTGTTCCGTCTGTAGTCGTTTCAGCCCGTGGTCGTCGAGGCGACCGCGGCCTGCGCGGGGGCCGCGGCGGGAGCCTGGGCCTGCTTCTGCTCGGCAACCTGCGCCTTCACCCAGGCGTCGAAATCCTCTTTGCTGCGGACATCGACGACGATGGGCATGAAGCCATG
>DAITMW010000358.1:3783-7123 GCA_036834945.1 Steroidobacteraceae bacterium | reverse complement strand
GCCGGTTTGCCGTGGGATTTTGTCTGGGGCTCCGACCTGGTGCAACACTACAAACCGGACCGGGAAACCTATCTCTCCGTTGCTTCTTTACTCGATCTGAAGCCTGATGAAGTCATGATGTGCGCGGCCCACGTTGGCGATCTGCAAGCGGCGCGTCAGTATGGCTTACGCACCGCCTTCATCTATCGCCCGGACGAGTACGGTAATAGCCGCGCGGCAGTGCCGGACAAGGCGAGGACCGGTGACTTCGACGTCGTATGCACGAGCGTTATCCATTTGGCGCAAGAGCTCGGCGCGGTTTGACCCCACCCCGCCCCCAGCCGCCCCTCAGCCCAACTCTAGTCCAACCCCAAGTCCAACCCAGCCCCAACCCAGCCTTCTTCAAACAGCGCCTGCATGGATCCTTGGCGACAACTGCTTGCCTCCTGCCGGCTCTGACGACTCAGTGGGGCAGCTTTTCGCCTTGACGCAAGAACTCCTCGGCCTTCTTTGCAAACCCCTGCGTAATGCGAGTCCAGACGTGCTCCTTGAGGTCTGCTGGGAGTCGCTTCCCTACTGAGGCGATGATTTGTGGCACAGACCTGGCCATGGCGAGCATCGCCGACCACAGGTCAGGGTCTGGCAGGGATTGCGCGAGTGCCTGGAAATGGCGCGGCTGGATTTCATTCCACCTGTAGTGGGGCCGCTTTCCCGTGCGCATGCTCATCGCCATTTTGACCTTCTGTGGCTGCAACTGGCGGGCCTTGGTTCCGATGACCGGCCAGGCGGACAATACATCGTAGAACGGTGTCAGCCGATAGTTCTCACGACGCAGGAAGATGGAGAAATTCTTCGCATGCCCGTCCGTGGCGGCGAGGAGCCAGAACATGAGCTGTGAGAGCGCAAAGAGGCTGCTATCACGTTCAGGTGCTTCGCCCCGGGCGAGGATTCCCAGGATCTGCGTCATGCCCGGACCGCCATCCTTCTCGTACTTCGCATCCGAGGGTTGCCCGGTGGCCTGGCAGAAATCCTCCTGCGGAAGGCGCGCGATCCAGGCACCCGGAGGCACCTTGAAGCGCGGTGCATCGGGTTTGCGTGCGCCGATGTTGCGCCAGAGACGATCAAAGCGCTCGACCACAAGTACGCGCTGGTCGCCAAACGTCGCGATCTGGGTGCGCGCGACGGGTAGCTGCATCGCCTCGAACAAGGCCGCGCACAGCCACTCGTTATCGACCGAGTCGGACAGGTCCAGTTGCAGCCCGCCGCCGACAATACCTAGCGGGAGCTTCAGGATATGGGTCGTCGGCGTCGCCCCTAGCGGGCGATGCCACGTGTTGCCGATGCGAAGCAGCGCTGTTTTCTCCTGTGCGCCGGCAATGGAGATGCGCAAGTCGTCGTCTTCCTCGGATTGCGCGCTGAGTGGGCCCGCCGCCGTTGGCACAGCGCGCAGGATCGTCTCGACCTCTTGAGTCTTGAGCGGCTTCGATTGGACCCGGTCCCAGCCGATCGGAGTCTGTCCAGGTGGCAGCAACTGGACCGCACCCACGCAGTCGCGTCCTATCGCCTCCAGCAGTTCGAAAGTCCCCGCCGATCGAACACGGTAGCGGCTGCGCATTCTTTCTCGGATGCGCGGATTATCCGGCAGCAGATTGTCGAAGTAATTGCGGACGAGGGGAGAGGTGATCTCCCGCGATGCGGTCACCGGCAGCGATAGGGATAGCGCCCGGAACTGCGGGTCGTCGAGCCAGGCTGTGTCGTACACAAACTGGTCGCGATCGCCGCGGACTTTGCGCCACACACCGACGTGACGACCATTCATCCAAACATCGAGTGAGCTCACCACTCACCGCCGGTTGGGGTTTCCTCGCGCTGTGGCGTCGGCTTCAGTCTCAGCAGCACTTCCACGCCGAGCGCGGCCAGGAGATCCAGGAGTTGCGCGCTCGCAACCGTCTCGGGATGGTTCTCGATGTCGGCCAGACGTGACTGGCGCACCCCTAAGCGCCTGGCGAGCTGGGCCTGGGTGAGTCCTCGAGTCCTGCGTAGTGACTTGAGGTGCGCGGAAAGCTGGGCCGGCGAGTGCAGTGACAAAGTTTCCATAGTGGACTCCTCGATCACAGTTTATTGCCTTTAGCCGATATTAGCAATTTATTGCCAATAACCGGTAAAAGACAAAAATCGCCTATAAGCAATAAATTGACGTACGGTCCATAGCCATAACCTCAATAGGTGACCGTCCCGCCCGACCCCGCCCCGGCTCCAGCCAACTCCAATCATCCCCAACAAACCCCAACAACCCCCCCCAGACTGCTCCACCAGTCCCCGTCAGCTCCCGTCAGCCCCGGTCAGCCCCCCCCGGCAGGCACAACTCGCCTCACCAACCGACCGCCTCACCATCCTTGCGATGATCCGATGCCCCGCGATACACACCACCCGCGGGCTGCAGCCAGATCCCCTGGAACCCACCCATATGCTCCCCGTTGGCCGAGCGCACCTTGTGCCCCATCGCCTGCAGCTGCGTACCCACCAGCTCATAGAGGTTGGATTCCAGATTGAGCGTGTTGGATGACTGCTGGTGGGCGAACCGCGCCGCATCACTCGCCGCCTGAGGATTGGCGCCCAGATCAATCATGTCGACCAGCACCTGCGCATGCCCCTGCGCCTGCTGGGCCCCGCCCATGAGCCCAAAGGACATGACAGGCTGTCCGTCCTTCATGAGAAACCCCGGCACCAGGGTGTGAAATGGCCGCTTGTGGGGTGCGATCACATTGGGGCTCTTGGGATCGAGCGAGAACAACGCACCGCGATCCCCCAGCAGGAAACCATACCCCGGCACGGTAACGCCGGACCCAAAGCTTTCATACACGCTGTAGATGAAGGAAACCATGTTGCCCCAACGGTCCGCGACTGTCAGATACACCGTGCCGCCGACCGGATCCCCCTTGGGCTCCGGAGTACTCGCCTTTTTCAGATCAATATGGCCGCAAAGGCCACCGGCATACGACTTCGAGATCAGCCTCTCGACCGGCACCTTCACGAAACCCGGATCCGCGTTGAAAGCATACAGATCGGCGTACGCCAGCTTCTTCGCCTCGACCAGAAAGTGCCAGTAATCGGGAGAGCGTGGCCCGAGAGCTGCGAGATTGACTCCGAGCTTGGGCGCGCAGACCTCCAGGATGTTCATCATCTCGAGGACCGCGAAACCCTGAGTGTTGGGTGGCATCTCGTAGATATCATAGCCGTGGTATCGCGTCGTGATCGGCGTCTCCCACGTCGCACGCGTATCCGCCAGGTCCTGTAAGGTCATGGTGCCGCCGAGCGCGTGTGACTTGGCCACGATCGCCCGCGCGATTTCGCCTTTGTA
>DAITMW010000358.1:0-3683 GCA_036834945.1 Steroidobacteraceae bacterium | reverse complement strand
GCCCCCGGCACGGTGGCGGCATCGATCCCATACACCGGCATCTTGCCTCGAGCTCCGCGCTCGGCGAGGTGCTCCGGTGTCGCTCCCGAGGCCGCGCGGCCGCTGGCGTTCAAGGCAATCAGCTTCTGGTCCTTGGCCACCCAGGCCAGCACAAAGACATCGCCGCCAACTCCGGCACTCTCCGGCTCCACAACATTCAAGACAGCGGCAGTCGCTACAGCCGCGTCGAAGGCGTTACCGCCGTCCCTCAGTATCTGCAACCCCGCTTGGGCTGCCAGCGGCTGACTGGTGGCAACCATACCGTTGCGTGCAAGGACTTCGGAGCGCGTCTGGGACAGCCAGCCACTGGTGCGATCGCCACGGACGGCGTTGACGCCTGCGGGACCGTCGCCCGAGGCCGCACCGGCGCCGAACGTCGCGAGCAGGGCGATGCCCGCACATAGCATCGTGCGGCGCAGACGAACCAATTGGTGGCTACTGATCATGAATAAGCTCCCGTACAATCTGCCTCATGCAACGGACCTCCATCGCAAACCAGCTCGCGGCCCAGATCGTAGCCTACATTCGCGCCGAGAATGCGCCGAAAGGAACGCGGCTGGTTGAGCGCAAGCTCGCCGAACACCTGCGCGTATCGCGTTCGCCCGTGCGCAGTGCTTTGCGACTCCTCGCAGAAGACGGCATTGTCGGGGCGACGGAAGGAGGGGGTTTCGTCGTCGTCGATCCAAAGCGGGCACCCGCGACGCGACCGCAGGCCGGGGAGGATGAGGATGCGTACCTGTTGATTGCACGCGACCGGCTCAACGGCGATCTGCCAGACAAAGTCACTGAGCGATTTCTCATTCGCCACTACGGACTGACCAAAGCAGCGCTCGCGGCAGTATTGCGACGGATCTCTGGAGAAGGCTGGATCGAGCGCCTCCCGGGACACGGCTGGATGTTCTCGCCCATGCTGACATCCATGCAGGCATACGAGGACAGCTACCGTTTCCGCCTGGTCATCGAGCCCGCCGCCATCCTCGAGCCCCACTTCGTGCTCGACCGCGCCGCCCTGGAGGAGTGCCGGGCTCAGCAACAGAAACTCGCCGACGGCGACATCTGGAAAATATCCAACGCCAGGTTGTTCGACATCAACAGCCACCTGCACGAAACCATCATCGCCTGCAGCCACAACGCCTTCTTCATCGAAAGCCTGACCCGCATCAACAAGGTCCGCCGCCTGCTCGAATACCGTCAGTCCCTCGACCGCAAACGCGCCCTGGCGCAGTGTCACGAGCATCTCAAGCTGATCGACCTGCTACTCGCGGGCAAGACCGAGCAAGCCTCGAAGTTCATGTCCCGCCATCTCTCTACCGTCAGCGTCGAAAAGACCCGCCGTTAGAAGCCTCCGCGCCCCCTGTAGGTCCCTCGGCGACTTGCCGACATGGTATTTTTGGACTTAAATATACATCATGGTATTTTGAGAGTCCAATGTACCCAGCCCCTCCCGGCGGACCCCAATGAAAATCCTCGTTCTCCCAGGCGACGGCATCGGCCCCGAAATCACCCGCGCGACGCTCGCGATACTCCGCGCCGCTGACACCGCGCTCTCCCTCAACCTGGAGTTCGAGACTCACGACATCGGCCTGGCCTCCCTGGCCACCCAGGGCACAACCCTCCCGTCCGAGGTAATGACCCGCATCCCAGCAGTGGACGGTGTGATCCTGGGTCCCGTCTCACACTACGAATACCCACCGCGCGAGCAGGGCGGCATCAACCCCTCCGCCGAACTCCGGGTAAAGTTCGAACTTTACGCCAACATCCGCCCCTGCCGATCCCGCCAGGCTTTCACCATCCTGCGCAAACCCATGGACCTGGTGATCGTGCGCGAGAACACCGAAGGTTTTTATTCAGACCGCAACATGTTCGCCGGCAGCGGCGAATTCATGCCCGACCCCGACACAGCCTTCTCGATCCGTAAAATCAGCGCGCGAGGTTCCGCGAGGGTTGCCCGAGCCGCCTTTCAGCTCGCCCGAGGGAGACGCCGCAAGGTCACCGCCGTTCACAAAGCCAATGTCGTGAAACTCTCCGACGGACTATTTCTGCGCGAAGTCCGCAAGGTCGCGCAGGAATTTCCCGACGTCCAGTTGGAGGAGTTGATCGTAGATGCCACCGCCGCCCTTCTGATCCGATCACCAGACCGCTTCGACGTCATCGTCACGACCAACATGTTCGGCGACATCCTGTCCGATGAGGCCGCCGAACTTTCGGGAAGTCTCGGTCTGGGCGCTTCTATCAATGCGAGCGATGACCGGTGCGTGGCCCAGGCCCAGCATGGCTCCGCCCCGGACATCGCAGGCAAGAACGTCGCCAATCCCACGTCCCTGATCCTGTCTGCAGCCATGCTGCTCGACTGGCGTGGACGACGCTCAAACAGCCCGAAACTGGTGGCCGCCGCCGCTCTCGTGGAGCGCTCCGTGGACCGCGTGTTGGACAGTCCAATCACCCGCACTCGCGACATTGGCGGCTCGCTCAACACCGACACATTCACCGATGCTGTGATCGCCGTGCTCAAGCAGGAGAAAGCGCATGCCAAGTCCTAGACCGGCGAGCGCGATTCCACACAGCCCCCCGATGCGCGGATGCCTGGTGTTGCTGTCGCTTCTGATGTGCACTGCGCAGGCCCAAGTGCCGGTCCAAGCGCATACCCAAGCGCAAGACCCAACGCCCACACCAGCCTCAACTCCGACCCCCGTCCAAAACCCCACCCAAGCCCAACATGGCGACGATGACGACAGCGAGCCCCGCTATGCGCCGACGCCCCCCGTCCTGTATCCGGGGGGCGTACAAAGCCACCGGGACGTCATCTTCGCCCAGCCCCTGGGCTTTCGACCGTTGACCCTGGATCTCTATCTCCCACCCGAAGGCGGAACCCCCAAGCCGGTCGTCGTGTTCATTCACGGCGGCGCGTGGCGCAGTCGAACGACGCGCGAGGGAGGGGCGATCCGCGACTTCCCAGCGGTTCTGGCTTCTGTGGCCGCACGTAAGTATGTCGTGGCGAGCGTAAGTTACCGCTTCTCCGGCGAGGCGCATTTCCCCGCGGCCGTACAGGATGTCGCGCTCGCGATTCGCTGGCTGCGGACAAATGCCGGCCGCTACCATATCGATACCAACAAGTTCGTCGCCTGGGGCTCCTCCGCGGGCGGCCAGATAGCAGCCTTGCTGGGAACCGCCTGCGGCGCCCCAGCTTTTGAGCCGCCGGCCCCCAAAAGCCCCAAGGGCCCATTACCCTCCACATGCGTGCAAGGTGTGATCGACTGGTACGGCCTGGTTGATCTGGAGAGAGATGGTGTGGACCTGGGAAAGCCCGACGTCCCTGACTACGTGAACACCTACCTGGGATGCGCCCTGAAACAATGCGCGCCCGGATGGGCACGCTCGGCCAGCCCGTTCCCATACATCGACGCCAAGGACCCTCCCTTCCTGATCCAACACGGAGCCGCCGACATCACAGTCTCGCCCACCCAGTCGAAACGCCTGTACGAAGCGCTGCATGCAGCGGGCGTGCCCGCGGAGCTCGTGATCTACCCGGGCGTCTCCCACGGATTCGCGAAGGTCCCGGGAGGCGGCCCGGATGAGGCGATCAACAAGCAGGCCGTGGACAAGGTACTCGAATACCTTGGCCACTACTTCCCGCCGTAAGGGCC
>DAITMW010000357.1:0-7161 GCA_036834945.1 Steroidobacteraceae bacterium | reverse complement strand
ACGCGCTCGGTACCGGATGGTGGCGCGACGACCCGGTGCACGGTCGCGCGCAGGTAACCGTCGGATGCGAGCTCCAACAACTCGCCGATGTTGACTACGAATGTGCCGGGCCGCGGCGGCACATCGATCCAGCCTCGGGCCGTTTCGACCTGCAGACCCCCTACGTCGTCCTGAAGAAGGAGTGTCAGCAGCTCGGAGTCCTTGTGGGGGCCGACTCCCTGGTCGCTTTCCGTGGCATCGCGTCCCGGGTAACGGATCAGCTTGGTGACATGGTGCGGCTCGTCGCCATACAGGGGCAGCAACGCGTCCTCGGCTTGTCCCAGTGCCAGCGCGAAGGCTCGCAACAGGCGCCCGAGCACTTCGATCGACGCCTGCTGCCAACGCAGGACGAGGGGACGCAGTTCAGGGAGGGCTCCCGGCCACTGATTCGGGCCTTGCAGGCGCGCCCATGGAGGCAGGGCGGGGCAGCGGGGCAGTGCCGCTCGCTCGGCCCCTATGTCGATCTGCTCTCGCCAGTCGGGCGCGCCCCGGGTCCGTTCCCAGGCAACCCGGTTGTAGCCGCGGAAGTGGGGTGAGTGAACCATCTCGATGGCGAGCTTGTCGGCTGCGGGCAAGGCGAAAAAGCGGCGCGTCACGAGCATCAGCTCGCGCAACAGATCTGCATCGACGTGATGACCGCTGAGATAGAAAAAACCGACCTCGCGCGCCGCGGTCCGCAATTCCGCGAGGAAGTCGGATCGCGCCGCAGCGCCGGCTTCGAGCCGGCCGAGGTCAAGAACGGGAATCAGGTTGTCGTCGACGAGCACTCGTACCCCGGAGCAGCGGGAGCTCGATGGCTCCCGCGGTCCGCGGGCTAAATTACATGAAGAACTGTTCCGAGGCGATCTTGCCGTCCTTGTTGACCTCGTAGACGCAGACCTCCTCGAGCTTCATGCGGCCGCGTCCTTTCATTGTGACATCCATCGAAAGTGTCATGGCGATCGCGTTACCCGCGACGAGCGGTGTGGAGGCCTTGCAGTCGTGCACCTTCTCGACCATCTCGTTCCAGTGGTGACCTTTGTTGATGATGGCCTTCAGACCCTTGGTCTCCTTCGGAAAGTCAGGACCCTCGTGCTGCTCGATGCTGACGGCATCATCGGCAAACAATTCCTTCTGCGCAGCTTCGAACTGGCCCTGGCGGCAGAGCTCGGCGAGACGGTTGGCAATCTGTTGCGTTGACATAGGCGTGGCTCCTCGCAAGTGGATGGTCTCGTTCGCCGCGGAACTATAGCGCCGGGCGGCAAAGTGGAACCAGTCCGCGCCCGAGCGTTACCCAGGACTGTGCCTGCGGAAACGCGGTAATATGGCCGCTTCGGAGCTCTTGCGGGGGCGACATGAGCAGCCAGACCGACCGATTCATTGCCGCGCGCGACCAGTTGCTGCAGTGGCGTGACGAGCCGATGCGGGCTGTGCAGGAGTTCCGCTGGCCAAGCTTCGACCAGTTCAACTGGGTCCGCGACTACTTCGATGTCGTCGCGCGTGAGAATCACAATGTCGCCCTGCGTGTTGTGACCGGTAAAGGTCCCGAGTACTCGCTCACGTTCGCCGAGAATCGTCACCACGGCGCAACTCGTAGACCGGTTCGCCGGGCTCGAACCGGCGGCGACCGTGCGCATCGCTGTTGGAGATGCGCAGCCAGGCTGGCTCACCTACGCTGACTCCTACTCCACGAGCGAAACGTTCACGCCGGTGTCGGAAACACAGGCGGACGATCTGCTCACACGTGCTGTTGGCCGTCGGACGCCGGCCCAACACCGACGACCTGGGTCTCGATCGCGCCGGAGTCGCCACGGACGCCAACGGTTACATCACCGTCGATGACCAGTTGCGCACGAACGTGGAAGGGATCTGGGCACTGGGAGACTGCAACGGCCGGGGTGCGTTCACCCACACCGCGTACAACGACTTCGAGATCGTGGCCGGCAACCTCCTCGAAGGCCGCTCCCGCAAGGTGAGCGACAGGATTCCTTGTTATGCCCTGGCGGATCGAGTTCGCGCCGTTACCGAAGACGATCTCGGGAAAAATCCGTCGTGTCGTCTTACGGCGTGCCGAAGAGGGCCGCGGCTCCGGGGCGCCGCGTAACGAACGCGAGTTCTGGGAAGAGGATTTTCCGGAGCTGCGCTAACCGGGCAGAGGGGGGTGGGACGCGCTTCGACCGCCTTCCGGTCACCGTCGTGCTCACATCTACCCTAGAATGGCGGATTCCCCATTGACGGAGCTCGCGCCATGTCCAGATCCCTGTTGCTGCTGTCGGCTCTTTGCCTGTTGCCTTTCACGGCGAGCGCGGAGCTCAAGAAGGATTCCCCGACCGTGCTGATCACGGGAGCCAATCGCGGCATCGGCCTGGAACTGGCGCGGCAGTACGCCGACAAGGGCTGGAACGTCATCGCCACCTCGCGTCATGTTGCCGGAGACCCGGCGCTCGCGGAGCTGAGCGCGCTCGCCAACAAGCATCCGCAAGTGGTCCTGGAGAAGCTCGATGTCTCCGATACGACGACGATCCGGGCGGTCGCCGCCAGGTACGCGGATCAGCCCATCGACGTGGTCATCAACAACGCCGCGGCCGTGGAAGCGACCTTTGCCGCGGATATGGCCGCGGCCAATACGCCGTTCGACAAACTCGACTTCGATGCCGCCAGGCGCGACTTCGACGTGAATACGCTGGGGGCCATGCGTGTGAGCCAGGCTTTCCTGCCGAACGTGGAGCATTCCAAACAGAAGAAGGTCATCGCGGTGACCTCTAGCGCCGGCTCATTCGGCAATCCGCTGCCGGGCGGTATCGCCATGAATTATGGCGCCAGCAAGGCCGCTCTAAACAAATACATGTCACAGCTGGCGGTGCAGATGAAATCCCGGGGCGTGATCGTCGGCCTGGTGCAGCCGGTTTTCGTCGCCAGCAAGAAGGACATGAAGAATGTGCAGGGCGCGGCTCCCCTCGATCAGGAGGTCGCGAAGCTCGTGAAGGTCATCGCTGCCCTGAGCCCGCAGGGCAGCGGCCGGATCACGAATTTCAGCACCGGCAAGTTCGATCCCTTCTGACGGTTCAAGTCTAAAGTTATTGTAAGGTGGCCTGCCGCGGCGGCGGGTTATATTTTGTTTTGCCAGGAGCACGGGCGCAACGTCAGAACGCCCGGATGCTCGAAAACAGGGGAGTTTCATGACGACGAGCTTGAGCGGGACCCCGCGTGTTGCATTAGGTCTGGTCCTCACTGCCTGCGCCGGCGCCGCGGTGGCCCAGCAGAGCCAGTCGCAGGTGACCGCCAATGACACCTCAACTTCCGGTGGTATCGAAGAGGTGATCGTCACCGCGTTGAAGCGTGACACCAGCTTGCAGGAGACCCCGATCTCGATCAGCGCCGTAACGGGCGCCACGCTGACCAATTCCGGTGTGCAGGACATCTCGCGCCTGACACAGTCCGTGCCGGGTCTCGTGTTCGAGGACAATGGGCCCACCAGTACCCGTATCACGATCCGCGGCATCCGCTCGGTCGGCGAGCCCACTGTCGGCCTCTACTACGATGAGACGCCAATCAGTGGTGCGGTTGGCGCGGGTAATGACTCCGGCGGCCAGATTCCCCTGGCGAAGCTCTTCGACGTCCAGCGGGTCGAGGTCCTGCGCGGACCACAGGGCACCCTGTATGGATCGGGGTCGATGGGTGGCACACTGCGTGTGATATTCAACAAGCCCGATGCCAACAAATTCCAGGCCTCGGTGGACGCGGATGCCATGGCGGTGGATGGCGGCAGCGGCGGTTACGACGCCCAGGGCATGGTGAACGTGCCGATCATCACCGACAAGCTGGCGGCACGCGCGGTCGTCTACAGCGAGGGTCTCGGCGGCTACGTCGACAACACCTATCTGAACGAGCACAACGTCAACACCTATCACAACGACGGAGGCCGCTTCCTGCTGCGTTACTCGCCGTTCGAAGACCTCACCCTGGACGCCTCCTATTTCTACCAGTACGTCAATGGCCAGTCTCCCACGTGGTACGACTCGCAGGGCCCGTACGTCACCCTGTTCCGCACTCAACAGCCCCTGTCCGATCGGGTCCAGATCTACAACTTCACCGCGCGCTGGGACTTCCACTGGTTCGTCGCCACCGCGGTCATTGCCGATACCGAGCGAAAAACCAAGAGCGCGGGCGATGTGAGCTCGTTCATCGCGAACGATGCCAACAATCCGGCCGCATGCGCCTCATTCCGCGGTGGTGGCAAGCCCTGCACGCCGGAAACGCAAGCGGCCTTCAACAGCTACGTATTCTCGAAAGTGCCGAGCTCCCTGTTCCCCGTCCAGACCGTCTACAACCCGACCGGTGAGCTGCGACTGTCCTCGCCCGGCAAGGGATTCCTCGACTGGACGGTGGGCGGGTTCTTTTCCGATCGCACCACGCACGCCAACAACTCCGAGGTGCTCGGCGATCCGACCACCGGGGTGCTCCTGCCGCAGCCGCAGAACAACGTCTACACCCGCCTGATCTTCGACCACCTGAAGCAGGTGGCCGGATTCGGTGAAGCCACCGCCCATCTGACCGATGGTCTCGCGCTGACTTTCGGCGCGCGCTACTTCGACTACACGCGTGACGTCGGCGGCGCGACGCTCGTGGGCCTGGACCTGGTCGGTGCCGCTGTCACGCCCTACCGGCAGGTCGACTCTTCCGAGCACGGCTGGGTCACCAAGACCAACATCTCGTACCAGTTCAGCAATGACCTGATGGTGTACGCGACTGCTTCCCAGGGTTTCCGGCCCGGCGGTGTCAACCAGGTGCTGGGATTGCCGACCGCGCTGGCGCCGTACTCGTCCGATAGTCTGTGGAACTACGAGATCGGCACGAAGACGAGCTGGTTCAACCGGCGCCTGATCCTCAACCTCGACGGCTACCTCATCAACTGGAGTGACATGCAGGTGAGCGGGCGCACGCCCAATGGCGCGTTCTCGTTCATCACCAACGCGGGCGCCGCACGGGTCAAGGGCGTCGAGTTCGACGTAACCGCGTTGCCGGTCGAAAACCTGGAGATTTCGGCGGACGCCTCCATCTCACGCGCTGCCCTGACGGAGAACCAGGTCAATCCGAACGTCCTGGGCCCCGGAGTCAAGGGTGACGAGATCCCGTACGTGCCACGTTTCACCGGCGGAATCAGCGCGCAATACACCTTGCCGCTCACTGCGTTCCTGAACGGCATGGCCCGCGTCGACGAGAGTTACGTCGGCTCCTCCTTCTCCGAGTTCAACAACAGCAATCACTTCGACACCAAGCTGCCCGCCTATTCGATGACCAACTTCCGGGTCGGCGTCGAAGGCCCGCAGAAGGACTGGGGTGTCTATGCCTATATCAACAACGCGTTCGACAAGAACGCCATCGTCTTCTCCGCCGCGTCGGCGATCTCGTTGGGGCAGAACCTGGTGACCAGCCAGCCCCCACGCACCTACGGCTTGAATTTCCGCAAGAGCTTCACCTTCTAAGTCATGACAGCAAACGCATGCAGCCGTGCCGTCGCGGCTGTGCTGATGGGTGCGATCGCCGCCGGCACCGTCGCTCCGGCCCTCGCCAAAGACCAGGTCATCCACGCCGGCCGGCTCATCGACGGTGTCTCCAAGACACCGCGTGAGCACGTGTCCATCGTCATTCACGATGAGCGCATCACCGGCGTGGAAAACGGCTTCGTCACTCCGGCCGGCGCCGAGGTCATCGACCTGTCCGCCGCCACGGTGCTGCCGGGGCTCATCGATTGCCATGATCACGTGACCATGCAATCCGATGGTGGCAACCCGGTTGCCGAAGCGGTCACCACGACGGTACTCGACGAGGAGCTCGAGGCGACTCTCTACGCGCGTCACACCCTGGAGGCCGGGTTTACGAGCATCCGGAACGTGTCGGCCTTTGGTGGCACTGACATAGCCCTGAAACGAGCCATCAACAAGGGATTCGTCGCGGGACCCCGGATGTGGGTGTCGGGAGAGGCGCTGAGTCCCACCGGCGGCCATGGCGATCCGAGCAACGGGTTGGACCCGGACCTGTCGCACCCGCATTGGGGTGACATGGTGATCGACGGTCCCTTCGAGGCGCGCAAAGCGGTGCGCCTGCTGCGCAAGCACGGCGCCGACCTCATCAAGATCATGCCCAGTGGTGGCGTGCTCAGCATCGGGGATAACCCCGAGGCACAGCTCATGGACGATGATGAGATTGCCGCGGTGGTGGCGGAAGCGCACGAGCTGGGTATGAAGGTGGCCGCTCATGCCCATGGCAAGAAAGCGATCGACAGCGCCGTGCGCCTGGGTGTCGACTCGATAGAGCACGGGTCGTATGCCGACGCGCAATCCTATGCCCTGATGAAGAAGCACGGCACCTTCCTGGTACCGACACTGTTGGTCGCGGCCACGGTGTCCGAGTTGGCTCGTACCCACCCGGAACAGCTACCGCCGTCCTCCGCCGCCAAGGCGTTGCAAGTCGCACCGCGGACGCTGCGGAACCTGCATGACGCTTACACCGCGGGCGTCAGGATTGCTTTCGGAACCGACGAGGGTTTCGCTCCGCACGGCCAGAACGCTCGCGAGTTCGCGCTGATGGTGAAGGCCGGCATGGCGCCCATGGATGCCATCATTGCCGCCACCTCCAGCGCCGCCGATCTCATCGGGGACCCGCAGGATATCGGTACCGTGCAGGCCGGCCGCTATGCCGACATCGTGGCGGTGTCCGGTGATCCGCTCAAGGACATCACCGAGCTCGAGCGGGTCAGGTTCGTCATGAAGGGTGGCGTCATCTACAAGCTCAATGGTGAGCTGTTGCCGCCGCGGCCCTAGGAGTTGAAGCTCATGCGTGCGCTTGCCGTCGCGTTCGTCATCGCCATTGCCGGGCCGGTTGTTGCCCCCGCGCAAACCATGGATCCTACCTTCGCGCAGCATGTGAAGGAATGGACTACCAAGCCCGAGTTCCTCAGTCCGCTGGTGGATCACCTGCCGGCCGCCACGACGGTACCGTCACCGCGCGACGTGCTCGGCCACGACATCGGTGAGCCGCGCAAGCTCGACTACTACGAAGACCTCCTGAAGTACTACCAGGCACTCGCCGCGAAGTCTCCGCGGGTCAGGATCATCGAGACCGGCAAGACGGAGGAGGGCC
>DAITMW010000356.1:2378-7165 GCA_036834945.1 Steroidobacteraceae bacterium | reverse complement strand
GCATAGGCCTCGATCCGCGGCTCGTAGCCATCCTTGCCCGGTTTGAAGAACTCGCTGAGGGCTGCGACGTACTCCCGCTCGCGAGCCGTCTTGGCCGGGTGAGCCTGGGCGGCTTCCAGCTCCTTCCGGGCGGCTGCCATCGTCGCTTCGTCCGGGCGATCCCAGATCTGGTGGAAGCCACTCATGGCGATGCCCCAATGCGCGATCGCGCAGGTCGGATCCGTCTCGAGAATCCGTTGGAACTGCGGCCTGGATTCCTCGTACCAGAAGTCATGGAGGAGGGCGACTCCACGATCGACGCTTGCCTTCACCGCGGGCGCGCAGGAAGTTGGGAAGGACACGGTTCCCAGGTGTTCAGGCGCCACAGCCGTGGTGGCCGTGCTGAGCGACGATGTTCCATTCGCGCTGGCGGCCGAGGCGAGCGCGAGCAGGCAGGCTGTTACGCCCGACCGCAACAAACTGTGTGCTTTCATGGTGCCGGTTCCTTTGGATGAGGACGCGTTATTGTTGGTGAAATCCTTCCAGATACTACTACGGATCAGCTTCGGCCCGACGCTCCCGGCGGGAGCGGCCAGGCGACCTTGAGCGTGAGATTGGCACGACGTTCCGATGCTCATTCCGAATCCGAATAACGGAAATCCCGCGCCACTCCCCTGGTCCCACTGCCTCGCCATCCTCATTGTGAGTACCTGAGCCAGGCACATCCAGCCTGGGGGAGGCAGATATATGAGCAAGCTGGAAGGTAAGGTCGCGGTAGTCACCGGGGCGTCCAAGGGCATCGGTGCCGCCATCGCGAAAGCGTTGGCCGCTCGAGGCGCCGCGGTCGCCGTGAATTATTCCAACGGCAAGGCGGGCGCGGAAGCCGTCGTTGCGGCGATCGGGAAGGCCGGCGGGAAAGCAGTCGCCCTGCAGGCGGATATCGCGGATCCGAAGCAGGCCCATGGGTTGATCGAGAAGGCGGTCGAGCAGTACGGCCGTCTGGACATCCTGGTCAACAACTCGGGCATCTACCGGTTTGCGCCGCTCGAAGCCATCACGCCCGAGTCTTTCCACAGTCACTTCAACCTGAACGTGCTGGGACTTCTGATGGTGACCCAGGCGGCCGTCAAACATCTGCCCGAGGGCGGCAGCATCATCAACATCGGCACCAGTGCTTCGCGGCTGACGCCGCCGACTAGTGCCGTTTACTCCGCGAGCAAGGCGGCAGTGGATGCGATCACGGGTGTCCTGTCCCGTGAGTTGGGTCCGAAGAAGATCCGGGTGAACTCCATAAATCCGGGTGTCGTGGAAACCGAAGGCACTCACTCGGGTGAGATTATCGGCTCCGACTTCGAGAAGTGGGCGATCCAGAATACGCCGCTGGGCCGGATCGCGCAGCCAGGGGACATCGCCGATATCGCCGCCTTCCTCGCGTCGGACGACTCTCGGTGGCTGACTGGCGAGATCATCCTCGCCACGGGAGGGATGCGCTGAGCGGCGGCGCTGCAAGCGCCGCCATGATAGCGGTATCATGGCGGCGGAGCATCATCATCTGGAGCAGGGCCCGTGACGAGGACCAGGCGCGTGCGGTGGGTAATTGGTCTGGTTTTCCTACTGAGCGCGCTCGCGTCGCGGGCCGCGGCGCCGCACCTCGAGAAGCAGGGCACGGCGATGCGTCTGATAGTGCAGGGTAAGCCGATGCTCATCCTGGGTGGTGAGCTCGGCAACTCGAGCGCCTCCAGCGCTGCCTATATGGCGCCGCACTGGCCACGGCTCAAACAAATGCACCTCAACACAGTGCTCGCCCCGGTGTCCTGGGAGTTGATCGAGCCGACGGAAGGGCATTTTGCCTGGGACTCTGTGGACGCCCTGATCAAGGCGGCGCGCGCGAACGATCTGCGGTTGGTTCTGCTTTGGTTTGGCGCGTGGAAAAACAGCATGTCGACCTACGCTCCCTCGTGGGTCAAGCGCGACCAGGTGCGATTCCCGCGCGCCATGCTTCCTGATGGTCGAGGCCTCGATATTCTTTCCGTGTTCGCGACCGCGACGCGTGAAGCTGACTCACGTGCTTTCGTAGCCCTCTTGGGTCACATCCGGGCCGTCGATGGTGACAAGAACACCGTGCTGATGATCCAGGTGGAGAACGAGATCGGCATGCTGCCGGTGGCGCGGGACTACAGTCCCGCGGCTCAAAAGTTGTTTCACGGCCAGGGTGATGCGGCCGCCGAGGCCTTCATGGCAGCGCACTATGCGCGCTACGTCGAGTCATTGGTGACTGCGGGCAAGGCAGTGTACCCGCTGCCAATGTATGTCAACGCAGCCCTCAATCACACGAACAAGGCTCCGGGGGAATACCCCGCTGGTGGGCCTTTGCCGCACTTGTTCGAAATCTGGAAGACGGGAGCCCCTTCCCTCGACCTGCTCGCTCCGGATATCTACTTCCCCAACTTCGTCGATCTCGCTACGCGCTACAAGCGCCCCGACAACCCCCTGTTCATTCCGGAAGCCAACAACGCGGACAAACCCGAGGTCGCGGCGAATGCGTTCTACGCATTCGGCAAGCTGGATGCGATCGGATTCGGGCCGTTCTCGATCGAGTCCATCGATGAGCAGCAGCAGAGTCCGCTCGCGCAGGCCTACGACGTACTGGAACAACTCGCTGCGACGATTCTCGCCAACCAGGGACTCGATCGCATGTCAGGCTTCCGGCCGCGAGTGCTGGAGGATGGCACGGTCATCGAAACACCCGTGACCGAGACGATCGGCGACTATCGTTTCACGGTGACCTTCATCGATCCTTGGACACCCCGGGCGGATCAGAAAATCGCCACGCATGGTGGGCTCATCATCCAGACAGGCCCCGAGGACTACCTGGTAGCAGGACAGGGAATCACCGTCACAGTCGAGCCGGCGACCAGTCAGGGCTCCGCCGGACTCGAGAGTGTGTGGGAGGGAACGATCGATACGCACGGCACCTGGGTCCCCGGTCGCCTCCTCAATGGAGACCAGACACACCAGGGCAGGCACGTACGGCTGGCGCCCGGCCAGTTTCAGATCCAACGCGTCCGGCTATACCGCTTTCACTGACGACGGCGGGTTCGAGCCCGGCGTTTGCGGCACCGCGCTCACTCCTTGGTCTTCAGGGCGTCGGCATTGGCCTCGATGAACCCCCGGATCTCGTCGGCCATGTCGAGCAGTTTCAGCCACTGCTCCTTGTAAAGCGTGACGGGAAAACGCCCCATGCCGTAGACCGAAAGGGCCCCTTTTTCACTCACTTTCATGGCGAGCTTGCCGCGGCCGCCCTTCTTGAGGCGCTCATTTTCGGCGCGCAGGCGCTCGAGCTCGGCTTGCATATCCTCGGACACGGCTTTCGCTCCCAATAACCTTCAGGCAGGGGATGCGGATTATAGGAGAAACTCGGCGGGACGGCTTGCGATTACCGCGGGGTCTGACCGGCCGGTTTGGCGGCCTTCTCGTCCGGCCCCTGGGAATAATTTCCGGCGAAGCCCGGATCGCATTCGTAGGGAAATACGTGTTGGCCGGCCTGTTTGCGCCAGCCGATGAACCGCACTCCGCGATTGTCCAGGATCGCGGGATCTTCGAACTCCTGAGTAGCGAGCAAGGTCTGGCCGTCGGGTGCCAATTTGAAGCGTTCCAACACGCGCACGCCGGAAGTGTGATCGAGCCCGTTGTTGGTAATCGTGGCGGGTTCCAGGTGCGTCGTCTCGACCACCAGGGTCGAGCCTTCCCAGTGCCCGGAGGAAAAGCCCACGTCGGAGTCGGGAAAATCTTTTTCGGGCTGCCGGCCATCGAGAAAGATCATGCGCACCATGTCGTAATACTCGAGCTTGACGACGATGAACTTGTCGCTCTGAAAAATCTCGATGGGGAAGGGACCCTGCATCGCGTAAATGATCGAGGGTGGCTTGCACGCGTTCTCAGGTGTCAGCTGCGTGTAGGGGTTCCACTTCCGCGTGGCTTCCAGCGCGGCCGGCTTCAGCTTCAAGCCTCCAAAATCTCCTGCGGGAAGTTCCTTGGGACCCGTGTCATCAATGAACGCGGTGTCAGGCGCGACCTGTTTCATGAGCGCTTCATCCCGAGGAAGGCGCGCATCGAGATTCCAAAATCCGGAGAAGTCAGGGTGAGTCGCGGGCGCAGCACCCGCAGGAGGCGCCTGGGGTGAGGCGTGCTGGGCGCAGGACGCCAGGCAGGCCAACAAAAAGGCGGTGAGCACCGCTCTGACGGCAGCGTGCACGCTCATTTCTCGTGGACCGGTGTGGGTGCCGTACCGATCGGCTCGCCGTTGACGCGAGTCGCCGAGCGCATCCGCAGGTATTTGGAGCCATCGCGGGCCGGCCAGCCTTCGATGGTGACCTTGTCCCCGACGTGCAGGCTATCGGGCGACCAGCCACGCCGACGCAGGATCGACGGCGAGTTGGTTTCGGCTCGCCAGATCACTTCGTGATTGCCTTCGAGCACCACGAGGGTGACGACACCATGGGGGTTGGTGAAGCGGAATTCCTTGACGATGCCCGTGATCTTGCGGAGCTGACTGTCCGTATCGAAGAAGACGGCAAACGAGTGGTGCGCGAGCGCGCAGTGCGCGGTCAGGGTCATTATCAGCGCGGCCACGAGCACGCGCGGAGTGAGCCGCCGGCCTACGGCCGGCCTGGTGCGATCATCGGTCATGCGGCGGTCAGTTCCCCCTTACACTGTCCGCCACACTATAAGGCTACCCCTTGTCGCGTACCAGGCTACGGGGGTGGGGCTCGCCCGGAACACTCCGTTGTCGCGGGTGGAACACCGGA
>DAITMW010000356.1:0-2278 GCA_036834945.1 Steroidobacteraceae bacterium | reverse complement strand
CCTACGCCACCCGGTAGCATGTCGAAGAAGTGCCACAGGCTGCAGAAGTCATCGCCAGGGCGGAAGCCGGTATCCGAAACTCGCTTGACGCTGTCGCCATCGCGTTTGAAAACCGAGACGCCGGGCATCCATCCTCCTTTTTCCGAGCGATACCCCATATCCGCGGCGAATGTCGAGCCGACGTGACTCACCATGGGAAACCGCCAGCCGCGGGCGTCCGCCAGTCTCTTCTGCACGTCCGGGCGATCCGGACTCGATACGGCAAAGGCAGCACGTTGCACGACGTGCTGATGGATGCCGTTGTAACCGTCGGCCCACAGGGTGCAGTAGGAGCACGAAGCGCCCATGTTGTGTATGAGAATCAGATCGTCATGGTCACCGAATAATCCTGAGAGCTTGACCGGTCCTGCCAGGGTCGTGAATTCGTAGTCCTGCACCTCCTGCGGCTCCACGGTGGCCAGTGTCTCGCGCATCTTTGCGCGAATCGCGGCGATCTGGCGCCGATAGTCGGTGAGCTTGCCGTTCGCCTCGGCGTATTTCATGTGACTCTCCTCTCAGTCGTTGTAGGCGATGCGGTGTTTCACCCAGGCCATCGGAAAGGGGAGACCGGCCTCATCGCGGCCCTTCGGTGCGATATCGAGGTAATGATAGGCCGTGTTGAACATGTCGAGTCCACGGCCATACGTGGAGTAGGTGTGGAAGATATGGCCGCCGTCCCGGAAAAAGGCGCTGATGCCGGGTTTCGACTCCATCTTGACCTTCTCGCTCCCGTAGTTGTGGTCGGCGCCGCTCGCGCGCATCTCCGGGGAGAACCAGACGTTGTAGTCGAGGTTGAAGTCGTTATCGGCGCAGGCAACCCAGTTGAACGTCCAGCCGAACCGTGCGGCCTGTGCCTGCAGTTTGCTCAGGGGGGCCCTCGAGGTGGCCACAAATGACACGTCGCGTTGGTTCAGATGGGCAATGACACCGTCGAAGTTGTCCGCCCAGAACGAGCAGCCGCGGCAGCCGATTTCCCACTCCGGCTCGTACATGAAGTGATACACGATGAGCTGGCTGCGCTTGCCGAACAGGTCCGCCAGCGTCTGTTTGCCGCTGGCCCCCTCGAACACGTACTGTTTCTCGACGCGCTCCCAGGGGAGCTCGCGCCGTTCGCGGCTCAACTCCTCGCGCAGCCGTGTGAATTCCTTCTCTTTCGTGAGGAAACGCCGGCGCGCGGTCAGCCATTCGCTGTGATTCACGATGCGAGGTCCGGTCATGGTGCTCTCCTTATTTGTGGCGCGACGGACGCTTGTCCGCTCGCTGGCGCCGACTGGTCGCGGTCTGTTGTTCCTGGCGCTCGTCGATCTGCGCCAGGGTGGCAGCGAGGAAGTCGAACTGCTGTTGCCAGTACTTGCTATAGCGGTTCATCCAGACGGCGGCATCGAGCAGCGGCCCCGCATCCAGGCTGCACCTGCTGATGCGTCCGCTGCGCTCCTGTTGGATGAGCCCGGCCCGCACGAGGACCTGGATGTGACGCGAGACGGCCTGCAGCGAGATGGCGAATGGTGCCGCGAGCTCGGAAACCAGCAGTGCCGCGCCGTCGAGGTGCGCGAGGATCTGCCGCCGGATCGGGTCCGACAGCGCGAAAAACACCTGGTCGAGGCGATCCGCCTGGGTCGCCGGCTCCGCAGCCGCATCCCCCACGACCCGCAAAGGATTCCGGATGGTCATCATGTTCTATGAATATCAATCAATCGATTGATTGTCAATCAACGCATTGTGAATCGCGGACCCGCGGGGGGAGCTGCTGCGCGCGACCGATTACAATTTGTTACAGACGAAGGTCGTGCTCGAGCCGGCGATAAGGCACAGCTGACGCCCGCGCGCGTGGCGTCTGGAAAACACGACAGTCACGTCGTCGTAACTTTGCATCGTTAGCGTGCGCAACACATTTAACGCCTTACGATTTGCTTACTTGTTGATAACTTCCGTTGCCGAGTGTGCCAACAAAAATGAGCTTGCTCCGTTTTCGCCATGCAACCTGCGCTTGGGTCTGCCTTCTGGTTGGTGTGAGTACGGCCTCCGCCGAAGGGAGCCTTGCCGACGTACCCGACCGACCGGCTCACGATTCCGATCTCGATAACGTGCTCATAACGGGGGCGCGATCCTCGGAGTTGCCGCTTCTGACCCAGTCGGTCATCGACACGCCGCAGACCATCACGACCATTCCGGAAGAGGTCATTCAGCTGCAGGCGGTTACCGACCTGCGTGACGTGTTGCGAAACGATCCGAGCGTCAG
>DAITMW010000355.1:0-7211 GCA_036834945.1 Steroidobacteraceae bacterium | reverse complement strand
AGGGGCGCGACGCGGGGCGACCGGAGCGTGACCGAAACGAAGTGGAGGAAATCCCGCGAAGCCCCAATGGGGCGACGTGGGGCAGCGGAGGAAATCCCGAGAAGCGCCAGGGGCGCGACGCGGGGCGACCGGAGCGTGACCGAAACGAAGTGGAGGAAATCCCACGAAGCCCCAATGGGGCGACGTGGGGCAGCGGAGGAAATCCCGAGAAGCGCCAGGGGCGCGACGCGGGGCGACCGGAGCGTGACCGAAACGAAGTGGAGGAAATCCCGCGAAGCCCCAATGGGGCGCCGTGGGGCCGCGGACGGAAGCTCCAAAAGCGCCAGGGGCGCGACGCGGGGGAAGGCTGCCGGCCCGGCCGCGACGCTGCGTCGGGTCGCGCTGGCTGTTGGATTCGCGCTGGGCGCCGGGGGCGTCGCGGCGCTTGCCCTGGCGGGCGAATCGCGCCCTGCGGCTGTTGCGAGTCCGCAGGCGCAGGGCGGCGCGCAAGGGCAGGGTGGTGAGGCGCGGGCGCAAGGCCAGGGTGGCGACGCGCAGACGCAAGCGCAGACCAACTCCGGCGACGCCGTCCAAAATCCGCACGCCACCGACCCCAACAACAAGTGGGGCTTCTTCGAGCAGTACTGCGAGAAGTGTCATAACTCCACCGATTGGGCGGGCGGCGTTGCTTTCGATGCCATGAGCGCCGAGAGCATCGGCGACGATGCCAAGGAGCTGGAAGAGGCGGTGCGCAAACTGCAAGGCCGGCTGATGCCGCCGCCGGGCAAGCCGCAGCCCGACCAGCAGAGCGTCGACAGCATGGTGAGCTGGCTCACGACCCGCCTGGATGAGGTAGGTGCCAGGCACCAGAACCCCGGCGCGGTGGTCATTCATCGACTCAATCGCACCGAGTACGCGCGCGAGGTCAAGGACCTGCTCGGAATCGATATCGATGCGCCGGCCCTGTTGCCCAAGGACACGAAGGGCGAGAGTGGCTTCGACAACGTGGCGAGTGTGCTGAAGGTGTCGCCTTCGTTCCTCGATCAGTACATCGTCGCCGCGCACGACGTCAGTGTGCAGGCGATCGGCAGCAACGTCGCATCCAGCGCCCCGGCCGTTTATCGTGCTTCTCCGGAGCACAGCCAGGAAGGCCATGTTGAAGGGCTGCCGCTCGGAACGCGCGGTGGCATGCTCGTGGAGCACCTGTTTCCCGCCGACGGCGACTATACATTCAACATCAACCAGGGCGGCAGCTTCGGCGGTGGTTATATCACTGGCCTCGACAGCAAGCAGACGCTCGTCATGACGATCGACGGCAAGGAGGTTTTCCGTGGCTCGCTCGGCGGTCCGGACGATCTCAAGGCGGCCGATCAGAAGCAGGCGCCGGCCGTGAAAGCCATACGCGCGCGCTTTGACAACATTCACCAGACCGTGAAGGCGGGGCCGCACAAGATTGGCATCGCCTTCATTGCCCGTTCCACGCCGGAGTCCGATGACAAGCTCGAGCCGTTGGGCTCGTTGGGGTCGATTCCCCGGGTGCCCGGGGTGTTGGGTTTTGAGGTGATCGGGCCGAGCAAGCCGACGGGGATCAGCGAGACGCCGAGCCGCGCGAAGGTGTTCACGTGCTATCCGAAGAACGAGAGCGAGGAGCTGCCCTGCGCGCAGCAGATCGTGGCGAACCTCGCTCGGCGCGCTTACCGGCGTCCTGTCGGAGATGTCGACCTCGCCGCGCCGATGCGCTTTTACAAGACCGGTCGCGAAAAGCACGGCTTCGAGGGTGGCATCCAGGAGGCCCTCATGGCGATCCTGGCCAGCCCGAAGTTTCTCTATCGGGTCGAGGCGCCGCCGCCGAATGTCCAGGCGGGCAGCGCCTACCGGATCGGCGACCTCGAGCTCGCTTCGCGCCTGTCGTTCTTCCTCTGGAGCCAGGGTCCGGATGATGAGCTGTTGAGCGTGGCGGGCGGCAACAAGCTGCACGAGCCCGCCGTGTTGGAGAAAGAAGTGCGGCGCATGCTCGCCGACCGGCGCGCCAACGCGTTGGTGTACAACTTCGCCGACCAGTGGCTGAACGTCGACGAGGTGGACCGCATCGAGCCGGACCCGAGTCTGTTCCCGGAATTCGACGGCTCACTGCGGGCGGCGTTCAAGAAAGAGACCGAGCTGTTCGTGGGCAGCGTACTGCACGAGAATCAGAGCGTCATACGCCTGCTGGATGGAAACTGGACGTTCGTGAACGGACGGCTGGCGCGCGAGTACGGTATTCCCAACATCCAGGGTGAGCAGTTCCGCCGCGTGACCCTGACCGATCCGAACCGCTGGGGTTTGCTCGGCAAGGCGAGCTTCCTGATGGGCACATCCTATGCGAACCGCACTTCGCCGGTGAAGCGGGGCGCGTGGATCCTGGAGAACATCACCGGGACCCCGCCGCATGCGCCGCCGCCAGGCGTCGAGGCGTTGAAGGAAAACATGGACGGCGTGAAGGCGAAGACGGTCCGTGAGCGTATGGAGGCCCATCGCTCCAACCCGTCGTGCAACCAGTGCCACGGCATCCTGGATCCGCTCGGCTTCGCGTTCGAGAACTTCGATGCGATCGGCGGCTGGCGCTACAAGGACCACGAGACGGCGACGGTCATCGATGCCGGCGGTGAGCTGGGCGGCGTGCAGTTGAAAGGTCCGGCCGATGTGCGCACCTACCTCATGCAGAAGCCGCAACAGTTTGCCCTGACCTTCACCGAGAAGCTGTTCGAGTACTCGCTGGGCCGAGGCCTGGATTACACCGATATGCCGACCGTGCGCGCGATCGTGCGCGAGGCGGCGAAAGACGATTACCGCTTCGTGTCGATTGTGTTGGGCATTGTGAACAGTCCGTCCTTCCAGATGCAGATGGTTCCGGAAGGCACGGGCGGCACCCCGCCTATCAAAGAGGCGAAACTGGGGACCGCGGAGGCCGCGATGCCGCTCGCCAGGGCGCAAGGCGCGGGTAACGAAACCGAGCCTCGCGCGCATTGAGCGGGTGTCGAGCAGGAGAGAGTGTCGATGTTCATTACGAAGAAATACCTGGATCGTAGAACCGTGCTGCGCGGCGCGGGGGCGATGATCGCTCTGCCGCTGTTGGATGCCATGATTCCGGCGGCCACCGCACTCGCGGCGACCGCGGCGAAGCCGCTGGTGAAACTCGGGTTCGTCTACTTCCCGCACGGGGCGATCATGGAGCACTGGACCCCGGAGAAGGAGGGCAGGGATTTCGAGCTGACGCCGATTCTCGAGCCGCTCAAGCCCTACCAGAAGCAGCTCACCATCGTCAGTGGTCTGGGCAACCGTCCGGGCGAGAGCCAGGCGGTGCACGCGATCGTGCCGGCGACCTGGCTGAGCTGCGTGCATCCGAAGCAGGGCCAGGATCCCAACATGGCGATGACGGCCGACCAGATCGCGGCCAAGTACATCGGCCAGGACACACCGCTTCCCTCACTGGAGATTGCCACTGAGGCGCCCGGAGGTGGCGGTGCATGCGATCGTGACTATGGTTGTAACTACTCGGGTACGATCTCGTTTCGCACGGCGACCACGCCGCTGCCGATGGAATACAGCCCGCACAAACTGTTCCAAAGACTCTTCGGTCGAGGCGACACACCCGAGGAGCGTAGGGAGCTCGTCGAGCAGCAGGCCAGCATCCTGGACATGGTGCAGCAGGATGCCTCCGACCTGCAGCGCAGGCTCGGTGCCCGCGACCGCGCGATGTTGAATGACTATCTCGACACGGTACGGGAGCTCGAGCGCCGTATCCAAAAGAGCCAGGCACAAGACCTGTCCCATCTGAAGCTGCCCAACGTGCCGGCGGGAAACCCGGAGTCGTTCGACCAGACGATGAACCTGATGTACGACATGGCCGCGCTCGCCTACCAGGCGAACCTGACCCGCGTCATGAACATGATGGTGGCGGCGGAAGTGAGTGGCCGCACCTATAACAACATCGGGGTCCCGGACGCCTTCCACGCCGTCTCGCACCATGCGAATGATCCTGTGAAGAAGGCGAAGCTGGTCAAGATCCAGAACTATCACACCAAGGTGCTGGCGAAGTTCCTCGAGAAGCTGCAGAACACTCCGGATGGCGACGGCTCGCTGCTGGATCACTCGATCATTCTGTACGGCAGCAACATGAGCAACAGCGACCGCCACAACCAGTTCCCGCTGCCCACCGCGTTCATTGGCGGCGGCTGCGGCAAGCTGAAGGGCGGGCAGCATCTGCGCTTCCCCGACCACACGCCGTTGGCGAACGCTCTTCTCACGATGCTCGATCGCGCCGGTGTTCCGGTCGACAAGCTCGGCGACAGCACGCAGAAGTTCGCGGAGGTTTGATGAGCAACGCTCGGTCCATGGCGCGTGGGCGCCGCCTGAAATCCGCACTGAGCACCGGACTTGCGGCGGCTCTGCTGGCCTTGGGGGCCCAGGCTCCCGCGTGGGCGGCCGCCAGCCTCATCGATGCAGCGAAGGCCAATGACGGCGCCGCTGCGCTGGCGCTCGTCAAGGACAAAGCGGATGTCAACGCGACGGAAAGCGATGGAACGACGGCGCTGCACTATGCCGTCTATCACGATGATGCGGCATTGGTGGAGGGCTTGCTGAAGGCGGGCGCCAAAGCCTCGGTTTCCAACAGCTATGGCTCCACGCCACTGTCGGAAGCCGCGGTGCGTGGCGACACCCATGTCATCGAGATGTTGCTGAAAGCCGGTGCCGACCCGAACGTGGGTAACGAAGACGGTCAGACGCCGCTCATGACCCTAGCGCGTACGAGCAATGTCGAAGCTGCGAAGCTCCTCATCCGTCACGGTGCGAACGTGAACGCCATCGAGCACTGGCACAACCAGACCTCGCTGATGCTCGCGGCCGCGCAGAACCAGCCCGCGATGGTGAAGCTACTGTTGGATCATGGCGCCAAGGTCGACGCCAGATCGCTCGAGAACAAGTGGACTCGCATGGTCACCGCCGAGCCTCGTGCGCAGCAGCGCGAGGTGGGTGGATTCACGGCGTTACTCTATGCCGCCCGCCAGGGTTGCCTGGAGTGCGTCAAATTGCTGGTCGGTGCGCATGCGGACGTGAACCTTCCGGATCCGGAGGGCGTCACGCCGCTCATCATGGCCATCTCCAACTTCCATTTCGACGTCGGCTCCTACCTTGTGAGCAAGAAGGCGAACGTCAATACCTGGGACTGGTGGGGTCGCACGCCGCTTTACCAGGCGGTGGATCTCAACACCATTCCTCACGGTGGTCGGCCTGATCGCCCCTCGCTGGATGACACCACCAGCGTCCAGATGATCAAGATCCTGCTCGATGCGGGCGCCAATCCGAATGCGCAGCTGAAGTTGTTCCCGCCGTATCGTGCCGTCGGCCCCGATCGTGGCGCCGATCTGATGCTCACGATGGGTGCGACACCGCTGTTACGTGCTGCGAAGGCCGGTGACGTGGAGGCCACGCGACTGTTGCTCGAGCATGGCGCGAACCCCAACCTGCCCAATATCCAGGGAGTCACCCCGGTCATGGCCGCCGCCGGCCTGGGCTCGAACGAGATCGACACGCGGGGCCGCTTCAAAACGCAGCCTGACCAGGTGGCCTGTATCGATCTCATCGTGAAGGCCGGTGGTGACGTCAATGCGCAGGATGGCCGGGGCCAGACCGCACTACACGGGGCCGCGCTATTCGGCTACGATGAGGTCATCAAGGACCTCATGGCGCACAACGCCAACATCAACGCCAAGGACAGCAAGGGCATGACGCCCCTGGACTCGGCGATGGGACGCGCCGGAGGGCACGGTCGCGGCGGCACGAGCATCGAAGTGCACGAGGCGACGGCGGCCCTGATCAAGCAATACCAGGCCGATGCGCCGGTGGCGCGTCAGCTCTAACGACACAATTCGACACTGAATCGACATGGCAGACGATAAACGCCTCGTCTGGGACTTGCCGTTGCGGCTGTTCCACTGGCTCCTCGTGACGAGCATGATCGCGTCCTACGTGACCGCGAAGTTGGGTTTCGACTGGATGCAGTGGCACTTCTACCTGGGCTACTGGACCATCGGCCTGCTGGTGTTCCGCATCCTGTGGGGCTTCTTCGGCCCGAAGCATGCGCGCTTCGGCAGCTTCATCCGCAACCCCTCGGCCATCTGGCTCTACACGAAGAGTCTCTTCCACCGCGATAGTACGCGCAGCATCGGCCACAATCCGGTCGGCGGCCTGATGGTGATCCTGATGCTGGTGCTGGTGGCCGTGCAGGCGACGACGGGTCTGTTCACCACGGATGACGTCGTGTGGGCCGGGCCGTACAACCCGTCAGTGAGCTCGAGTACCGCGAGCACGCTATCGAGCATTCACAACATCAATTTCAACATCATCATCGGGGTGGTGTGCCTGCACATCGCCGCGATCATCTTCTACGGCTTGTACAAGCGGCAGAACCTGGTGGTGCCGATGCTGCACGGGCATCTGCCTTCGACCATGGTTCCGGAGCATGAAGCGATCAGCAGCTCACAGCTGATCAAGGCGGTGGTGGTCAGCGTAGTGGCGGCGGGGTTCGTCTACTGGCTGCTGGCGCATGCGCCAGTGGTGGCTGACAACACGTACTGAACAATCAGGCCTGACCGGTCCGGTCAGGCCTGATGTTGCAACCCTTACTTGTTGCGGTAGTTGTCGTGGCAGGCGCCGCACGCCTTGCCGACCGCGCCGGCGGCCTTCAGCGTCGCACCCTTCTCGCCGCCCTTGGCCGCTTCCTGCAGCGCCGTGGCAGCCTTCACGAGGTCGTCAGCCTTCTGTTTGAAATCGGCCTGGTTGGTCCAGATGCCATCCTGTGCCTTCGTTTTCGCGCTGGTCTTGTTGCGCGTGTCGAAGGTGAACACGTCCGGGATCATGCCGCCGAGCTCGGCGATGTGCGTGGCGCTCTTGGCCGCCACCGCGGCATCGAAGGGCACTTTGTTCTTGAGCATGCCGCCCAGCGGGGCCATGTACATGCCCATCACCTTCAACAGTCCCTGTCGCGTCAGCACAGCCTGCTCGGCCACCTGCTCGGGCGACTGCGGCGCATCCTGCGCGATGACGGCGGCGACGGGCGCAAGGGCGCATAGTGCGACGAGGCTGAACGGCTTCACAAAACGTTTCATTCGAGAGATCCCCTTGGAGGCCATGGAAGGCGATGGAGGGAACCTGTCCGAAAGGCCCCCTTTCGCGTGGAGTTTAACGAAAGG
>DAITMW010000354.1:2552-7223 GCA_036834945.1 Steroidobacteraceae bacterium | reverse complement strand
TCGACGGAATCAGCGTGAATCGCCAGCAGGGTCGCGAATCCATCCTGCGCTACGGTGACTTCCACCTGCTCGACAGCTCGAGACCGTACGAAGTGTCGTTCGAGCAATTCAACCGCATGCTCGTACTCAGCATCCCGCAACCGGAATTGCAGCGGCGCATGCCCAATCCAGAAAGCGTGGTGGCCATTCCGATGTCCGGCAGAGGCGGTGTGGCTGGCCTGCTTTCCTCGCTCCTGTGCAACTTCTGGCAGCAGCGCCGTGCCGGCGACGAGACTTTTCTGTCCCCGCGCTTCAGCGAAGCCATCCTCGACCTGATCGCGAGCGCGTACGCCACGATCAACGCGGCCGCTCCGGAAGGCTCGTCGGTTGCCATCGCGCGGCGCGAGCAGATTCGCAGCCACATCGAATCGCATCTGCACGATCCATCGCTGACACCCGGCAGCGTCGCCGCCGCCGTTCATTTATCGCCGCGCCGTCTGCACCAGCTTTTCGAAGCGGATGGTGAGACAGTGGGTGCCTACATCCTGCGGCGGCGCTTGGAAGAGTGCGCGCGCGCCATGTCCGATGCCTCGCAACGCAGCCGTACCGTCACAGAGATCGCATTCCTCCACGGTTTCAACAACGCGTCGCATTTCGGGCGCGTCTTCCGCGAGCGTTATAAATCGACACCTAGCGAATACCGGCGCCGCGCCACCGCGGCGTAGGCAGGCCGGGAACGCAATTTCCCGCATCGCAGCGTCAACCGGCTGGCGGCGCGGTCCGTTCCCATCCGATTAGGATGAGGCCCGGCGCTTGCGACCAAGGACTGCCCAGACCACGTTCCCGCTGTATCCAAATGGCGCCAGGAACAGCAGCCCGAGGCCGAAAAGCCTTACAATTCCATCATTAACGCAAAGCATCGAAAAAATCGTCGCACCCGTTCCCGAGGGCCTAGTGATCCAGTCGCGCCGCGCTTCTTCATTGAGAGCTGGATTTCTATGCGCGTGGGTCGCTACAGGCCTGATTCCCGCGCCGGTGGCGCTCGCGGTCACTTTCGGTGGCAATGCCGCCGTCACGAGCGACTACATCTACCGCGGCTACTCCCTAACAAACAACAAGGGCGCGGCCCAGCTGGACCTGCATGCCAGTCTGCAGACTGGCACCTTCGCTGGCGTCTGGACCTCGACGCTGAATGACAAATATCGCCCCTGGGCGAGCTTCGACGTCGAGGAATACATCGGCCAGCGCTTCGATTTGAGCAGTGCCTGGAATACCAGTATCACGGCCACCAATTACTCGTACCTCGGTGGCCACCAGCACTACTCGAGTGACTATCAGCAGATCACCGCTTCGGTGTCCTACCTCGACCGCTGGACACTCTCGTTCTCGGCGATCCCGAACATGCTGCGCTACTGGCGGTCTTACCGCGTCGGCCGCTACCCGGCCTATGATGTGGAGACCTCCGGGCAGTGGCTGATCGGCAATGGCTTTTTCGTGACGGGTGGCGCCGGTTACTACCTGTTCACGGGAACCGACGCATCGCCCATCCGTCATCCGGGTATCGGTTACGCCTACGGCAATGTGGGCCTCGCCTACGAATGGCACAACCTGCGCCTCGATGTCGGCTACTTCCTCACTCAGAGGGCGCGGGCGCAACAGCTCTTTCCGTACCCGACCGCGAATGACCACTTCGCCGGCACCCTGAGCTGGCGTTTTTAACGATATCCCGCTCCTGGCAGGACGCCAGGAGCATCGACCGATGAACCCTGGCGCGTTCCCGCGACACTTACCGGGAAAGGAATCCGGAATGAAAGGTACTCAGCACATCGATCCGCACACGTCTTCCGAGTCGAACTACCGTGGTGGCTCCGCCGCCCGTGAAGTCGAGCTCATTTCGAGAATCGCGCAAGGCGACCGGAAGGCCTTCGAGGAACTCTACGGCCTCTATCATCGTCGCCTGGCGCGTTTCCTGACGCGCCTCACCAAGCGTTACGACGTGGCCGAAGAGGTCATCAACGACACGTTCTACATAGTGTGGCGCAAAGCCGGCGACTTCAGAGGGGACTCCCAACCTTCGACCTGGATTCTCGGCATTGCCTATCGAAAAGCGAGAAACGCGTTCCGGTCCTCGTCTCGCATACTCGCTGTTGAGAACCCGGAGGCGCCGCCTCCCCCACTTACCAGCGAGGAATCATTAAAGACCGAGGAGCTGCGCGACTGGCTCGTGCACGCTCTCGTACAACTCCCTGTCGAGCAACGACTCGCCGTGGAGCTCTGTTACGAGCTCGGATATTCGTGTGAGGAAATTTCCACAATCATGGGCTGCCCGGTGAACACGGTGAAAACAAGGTTGTTCCATGCGCGCGCGAAGCTGCAGAAGCTGTTGCCCGCGCTGGGAGGTGCCGCCCCAACGGATGCCGGCGGCCGGGGAAGCTCAGGGGGCAAAGGTTAGTCATGATTTCGTCCGGTGATCCCGCGATTCACGAAGAAGCCTGGGTGGCCCTGCCGTGGTTGGCGAACGGGCGGCTTTCGCAGGTAGAGCGGGACAAGATCGAGCCACACGTTCGCGGCTGCACCGCCTGTCGCGACGAGCTCGCACTCCAACGCCTGCTGTGCAACGCTCTGACAGAGCCGGATCGCGTGACCTACGCGCCCGGCCCCTCGTTCCGCAAGCTCATGGAACGCATCGATGGCACGGCGCCCCCCACCCGCAGGGCGAGTGAGCAGGCCAGAACATCGCCCTTCGCGGCGCGCTCCCGGGACCGCCGCTGGAGCGCGTTGGATATTTCACTCTGGCGCCCGCCTGGATTGGCGTGGGCCGCGAGCTTTGTATTGATGGTGGGATTGGCGAGCATCGTCACCACCGTCTACCGGCAATCGCAGCCGAGCTACAGGACCACCACCGACGCGGCCGCGACGACGGCGAATGTCCTGCACATCGCCTTCAACCGCTCGGTCACGATCGGTGAAGCGGAAGAGGTCCTGCATTCAACAGGGGCTCACATCGTCGAAGGCCCGGATAACACGGGCGTCTTTGGCGTCGCTCCCGGAGCGGTCGGTAGTAGAGCAACACTGGAACACACGACGCGTGATCTGCGTGTGTTGTCCGCTCGTTTGCGCGCTGATCCGCGTGTCCGTTGGGTACAGCCTGTGCCGGGAGATGACTCGCCCGGTGCGGTAGATGCGCCCGCACCCCGAGGGCCGTAATGCGCGCCATAGTGCACGCCAGCCTCCTGAGCCTGATGATAATTGGCGCGGGTACGGGCATCAGTGGAGCAGCGGAGCCGGTCTCCGCGGCCACCACCACGCACCCGCGCGTAGTCGTTACTTTCGCGAATCGCCCCCGGCAATCACCGGGACCGGCCGGAAGCACTGGAAGGCGCTATACCGGCGATGGTTACCTGCTCGCACAGAGCGCGCATGCGGACGCGAAGCGCGTTGCCGCGAAGTACTCTCTGCGAGAGGTAGCTAACTGGCCGATCAAATCGCTCGCGATCCACTGTGTGATCTACGAGATTCCCGACGACCGCTCCGTTGCGGCGGTGCTGGCGGAACTCTCGAAGGATTCCACCGTCGAGCTCGCCGAGCCGTTGTCTGAATTCCACACGCTGACGGATCCCACGCCGGCGGCGGCGGCAGCGCCGTACAACGATCCACTGTACGACCTGCAAACAAACCTTCCCGCGCTCGGGATCGCGACGGCCCATGAGCGCTCGCAAGGCTCGGGAGTCCGGATTGCGTTGATCGACACCGGCGTCGATTCGCGTCATCCGGACTTGCGTGGCCGGATCAACCGCACGCGATCGTTTGTAGATAACCCCGCGACCTCCCCGACGTCGTACCGTCACGGCACGGCGATGGCCGGACTCATCGCCGCTGTCGCGAACAACCACGTCGGTATCGTCGGGATTGCCCCCCGGGCGCAGATCGAAGTGTTTGAAGCGTGCTGGCAGCTTCGCCCCGATAGCGACGAAGCGGTGTGCAATACCTTCACGCTCGCGAAGGCCCTGGCGGCGGCACTCGACTCCGGCATCACCCTGGTCAACATGAGCATTGCCGGACCACACGACCCCCTGCTGTCATCCCTGGTCGATGTAGCCATCAAACGAGGGGTCACCTTCGTGGGGGCGGCAGCGGAGCCGTCGGACGCCTTCCCCACCGGGGTCGCCGGCGTGATCGCCGCCCAAGGGGAGCAACGTTCCCTCAGGAGCGATGCCTTTTCGGTACCGGCCAACCACGTCCTGACCCTTCGACCTGACGGTCAATATGACTTCGAATCGGGGACCTCGGTGGCGGCGGCGGAGCTCACGGGGGTGATCGCGCTTCTGATGTCCTCGGCGGACAGCCGCCTGTCCACGAGCTCCATCGTCTCGCTTCTGAAGGACACTGAGGAAACGGCCGGACCGGCTGCCGGCTCGATCAACGTCAACGGGGCGCTCGCCAAGCTCGATATCGAGCGGCACGGTGGGCGGGTAGCGGCTCGAAACCCCCATTAGCCTGCTTTGAGTGACAAAAAGGGGTTCGCGGTCACCCGCGAACCCCTTATGCCCGCGCGCGCGGCGCGGCAATAATGCCAGACCGGGCCCGAGAGCCCGACCTGACACCCCCTCAACCTGGTGGCGGATTCTCCAGCAGAATTCCGATTGTGACAACTATTTTACGGCCAAGGTCGTTCAGCCGTTGTCGCCCCAG
>DAITMW010000354.1:0-2452 GCA_036834945.1 Steroidobacteraceae bacterium | reverse complement strand
TGTGACTGTTGGCGCTCACAGAGGAAATGTGATCCCCCAGGGCCCGCCCCGGCTCGCCTTGCTGTTGAAACTCTTCATCGCACTGCACCATTTTCTCTGCAAAGGACTCGATCTGTGCGTGCGGCTATTGCGACGCATCAGCCCTCGCAAGGCCGACGAGATGCCCTTCTCGCTGGCGCTCACCCTCGAGCTCAACTGGCTCAGCCTGGAACAGCGCGGCGAGCTCGAAGCCCTCGGATTGCAACATCCAACAATGGGACACTGTGCCGCGAACGTAGTGGACATCTCGAAATATCTGCCCGACCGCCCACTGCGCAAGCGACTCGTGCAGCCGCCACCGGCTCCGCATTGGCACTGGGCGACGACCCTCGTGGTCGCACTGACCTGCTTCGCCGTACTCCCCTACGTGTTCGTCACGGCCGAGCTGTCGCCGGGCGAGTACCTCACGGGAATCGGTGAGCACCGCACTATCCCGCTTTCCGACGGCTCTCAGATCACCATGAACACGCAGTCGCGGCTGCGAGTGCGTTTTACTCCGCGTGGCCGTGACATCGAGCTGATTGAAGGGGAAGCTTTATTCTCGGTTGCGCGCGATTCCATGCGTCCGTTCCGTGTGCATGCGCGCCGTACGATTGTCGAAGCGCTCGGAACGCAGTTCAGCATCTACCTCGGCAACAGCGGCACCAAGATTGCCGTCACCCAGGGCCGCGTACGGGTCTTCGAAAATCTCAATCCAACACCGATCATCCTCAATCCCGAAGGCCTGCTGTGGACGGACACCACCGTGTTCGAATTCCTGCAACCTCCTGATGGCCTCGTGGTGACCGCGGGGCAGGAGGCCCGTGTGTCGCACGAGGACAGCTTCACGGACTTCGAAGTGGAAAGCCGTTGGATCGCCATGGCGGAGCTCGAGCGCCGCCTGGCGTGGGTGAACGGCAACATCTTCTTCCAGGGGGAAACCCTTGGCGAAGCCGTCGAGGAGTTCAACCGTTATAACTGGCGCAAGCTGAAAGTAGCCGACGCCGCGATCAGCCGCCTGCAGCTCGGTGGAAAATTCGAGACCACGAACCTGGATGGCTTCGTCGATGCGCTGAACCGACTGTATGGCATTCGTGCCACGACCATCGGCGAACCCGGCTCCCGCGATCCTGTCATCGAGCTGCGGCGCCGGCCGAGCGGCCCGCCGTGATATGATTTTGCTCAATGAGCAACGCTACTGCCGGTCTCACGTGGGACCTCATCCAACAGGCCCGCGCGCGTATCCAGGGCCGGGTACATAGAACACCGGTCATGACGAGTCAGACACTCGACTCGTTAGCGGACGCGCGGCTGTACTTCAAATGCGAGAACCTTCAGAGCATGGGCGCATTCAAGGCCCGTGGCGCCACGAACGCGGTCTTCTCGCTCTCGGACACTGATGCGCGGCGCGGCGTCGCCACGCATTCCTCTGGAAATCATGCCGCGGCCCTGGCCCGCGCCGCGAAGCTGCGTGGGATTCCGGCGTATATCGTCATGCCAAGCAACTCACCCAAGGCGAAGCAGGCCTCGGTGAGCCGTTATGGTGGAAAGATCGCATTCTGCGAACCCACACTCGCGGCTCGCGAGGCCGGTGTCGAGAAGTTGATCGCCGAGACGGGGGCCACGCTCATCCATCCTTATGACGACCTGCGAGTGATGGCCGGACAAGGCACCACTGCCGTGGAGCTTCTCGAGGACGTCCCGGATCTCGACATCATCCTGTGCCCGGTGAGCGGCGGCGGGTTGCTGAGCGGCATCTCCGTCGCGGCGAAGACGCTGAAACCGACGATCCGGGTGATCGGAGTGGAGCCGGCGGGCGCGGACGATGCTTTCCGCTCATTCCGCAGCGGCAAGATCGAGCCGCTGGTGAATCCTCAAACCATCGCCGATGGGTTGCGGGCCTCCCTGGGTGAGAAGCCTTTCGCCGAGATCCGCCGCCACGTCGATGACATCATCACCGTGTCCGAAGACGACATCGTGTCGAGCATGCGGCGGCTCTGGGAGGTGATGAAGATCATCGTCGAGCCCTCCGGCGCGGTCGGCTACGCCGGCGTCGCCGCCGGGCGCCTTCCCGCGCAAGGACGCAAGGTCGGCATCGTGTTGAGTGGCGGCAACCTCGATCTCGACCACCTCCCCTGGATCAGTGCTTCTTGAGCGTCGACGCCTCGTCGGTCTCCAGGTACTGCAGGATCGTCGCCAGCGAATCCCTGAAGAGCTGCGGTCGCCACGCCCGATAGCGCGCGTACGCCGTATAAACACTCGATGGATCACGTCCCAGCTGGCGCGATACCTCCGTTAGCGTGGCGATCTGATTCTTGGTCACGTGCCACCCGATCAGGGCACGGGTCAGAGTCAGCCGGCGCTCCCGGGAAGTCGACAGCAGCCGCTTGCGATCCACACCCATCTTCTTGGCTACCGCTTGAATGACCTGGTC
>DAITMW010000353.1:0-7226 GCA_036834945.1 Steroidobacteraceae bacterium | reverse complement strand
AGCTCGGAGCGCTCCTGACAGGTCTTGATCGAATGCAAACCGCGCTGCGTGAGCGCACGGAGCGGGAACGCTCGGCGGCCCTGGAGAACGGCAGGATTCGTACTGCCCTCGACCGCGTTTCCACGGCCGCCATGCTGGCTGATACCAACGGCCGAATCATTTATATCAACGACGCGGCGCAAGCCTTGCTGCGCAATCGGGCGTCCGATCTGCGCAGCAAGCTGAGAGGATTCGATCCCGAGCGTGTCCTCGGTAGCGCCATCGAGAGCCTCGTGCCAGATCTGACGATTGGCGGCAACGAGGGTCACGGCGCGGATTTTAAATTTGGGACGGCGGTGTTTCGGATCGCCGCGAACGAAGTAAACGATGCCGCGGGAGAGCGCATCGGTACCGTGGTTCAATGGCTCGATCGGACACAGGAAGTCGCCATCGAGAATGAAGTCCAGACTCTCGTCGCCAGGGCGGTCGCCGGCGACCTGACATCGCGTATCGACGAACGCGGCAAGGACGGATTCTTCAAAGTGCTGTCTTCTGGCATGAATAGGCTGCTCAATAACATCAGTGAGATCGTCACGACTTTGAGCACCGCGGCCCGGGAGCTAAAGGCCGGCGCGGAAGAGATTTCGAGAGGCAACATAAGCCTGTCGCAACGGACCGAGGAGCAGGCATCGAGTCTCGAGGAGACCGCCTCGTCCATGGAGGAAATGACCACGACGGTCAAACAGACAGCCGACAACGCTGGCGAGGCCAATCGGGTGGCCATCGCCGCTCGCCAACAGGCCGAAAAGGGCGGTGTGGTCGCCGGCACCGCCATCGCCGCCATGGGCCAGATCAACGACTCCTCCAGGAAAATCGCCGCCATCATCGGCGTCATTGACGAGATCGCCTTCCAGACCAACCTGTTGGCGCTGAACGCGGCCGTTGAGGCCGCTCGCGCCGGAGAGCAGGGTCGAGGTTTCGCGGTGGTCGCCAGCGAAGTGCGCAGCCTTGCCGGCCGCAGCGCCACCGCGGCCAAGGAAATCAAAGGACTGATTGAGGACAGCGTAGCCCAGGTCGAGCGCGGCAGCCAGTTGGTCAACGATTCGGGTCGGGCGCTGACGGAGATCGTCGCGGCCGTCAAAAAAGTCACGGACATCGTGGCGGAGATCGCGGCCGCGACCCAGGAACAGTCCGCCGGCATCGAGCAGGTCAACAAGGCTGTCATGCAGATGGATCAGACTACGCAGCAGAATGCCGCGTTGGTGGAGGAGGCCGCGGCCGCCAGTCAGGCGATCCTGGACCAGGCTGTATCACTCAACACAGCCATCGCCAGGTACGAGGTGCGAGAAGTGGCCCTGACTGAGTGGGGTCCGACCTCTCAGCCGGATCAGCGCCATCTTAGGGATATCCGCGCGGTGGCATGATCGAAGCCCTCCGCCCAGCTCGTCCCATTCTCAACCTGTATCATGGGTCGTGTCAGGTCCGGGTAGCGCCACGCATGCAGTGCGTCGCGATAACCTTCGAACTGAAGGTTGTAGATCACGCCATCCTCGCCTCGTTGCTCCGGGCCAAAAGACCACTGATCTCTGTACTGTTGCATCAGCGGACGGGAAAACAGCTCGAGTGCGCCGTCATAGCTCAATGGCCGTAAATCCGGGCGCTGCAGAATGGCTGAGACAGGTACGATGTAGGGTGCGGGGACGGCCCCGTCGCGACGTAGGATATCGTTGATGAGAAATCGACTGACGCGGCCGTTGCCATCGATCAGTGGATGTAGATAGACGAATCCGAATGAGAGGAGGGTCAATGGCCGTTTCGACCCGAAGTGCTTGGGTAACGGTCAAGCCGTAGTGCTCGATCATCCACCGATAGCCGATCCAATCGGGCATTTATAAACCGCCTCGGAAAGGTAGGAACGCTTATTCTAGGCCCAAAACGATTACAATGGACCTGTTTCTATCCAGAACGATTACATTGCGGGGTGTTGGCCGGCCTGGCCCGGACCAGGTCACCTCCCGAACGGTCGCTGCTGAAGGCTCAACCGGGAAGCATCCCAGCGGCTGGCGAGCACTTCGATCAAGTAACGCTGGCCGCCAGCCCGATTCTGCCCGATGCACAGGGCCGTCTGCTGATCAGCGATATACGCCTGCTCGGGGGTAACCACTACGATAGCGCCGCCAGAATCAACATCGATTGGTCCCGAAGCCACTTGCGACCGCCTCCCGGATCGCTTCATCCGCATCGCTCAGCGATTTCCCTGGGCGGATGTTGAACGAGAGGGTTGAGCGGCGAACAAGCCGTCTACAGCGAATTCAAAAACGCCACCAACTGCTCCTTCTGGCGCTCGGTGAGCTTCATGTTGAAGCGCTGATTGTAGAAGTTCACCGCCTGCAGCAACGTCCTGGCCGCGCCATTGTGGAAATAGGGCGCCCGGGCGGCGAGTCCGCGCAAGATCGGCCCCTTGAGGCGGTTCAGGTCACCGCACTGGCCGCTGACCAGCGCCTTGCCCGGGTCGGTGGTGTAGAAGGACTCCGGCTGTCCGGCGTTGAAGGGGTTGGGGCACCCCTGGATCAGGAAGACCGGCAGGTCCGGCTCGTCCAACTCCGCCATGGCCGCGGCGATCGCCGGATCGGTCTCGAAACCCGACCGGGGAGTGTGGCCAACCCCGATATCCAGCGGCAACGGCATTGAATGGTCCCCGACGTTGGGCGCGTCATGACAGGTGGTGCAGGTGCCTTGGAAGGAAGTCGCGTGATTGAGGGCGGCACTGTCGTTGAGACCGCGGACATTGGTGATGGTCAGGGGCGCGGTATTGAACAGCTTCTCGCCCGACGCGATGTCGGCTCGCGCTTCCGCGATCCGGCGCAGAGGATTTCGCCACCCCATGCGCCGGTCGGAACCCAGCAAGCCGCTCATCATGCGGGCGTCATCCCCGGCCGACTCGTCATCCGTCGGATCGGGCGTCTGCCAGGCGGCGAAGAGCGTCATGCTGGAGGAGTCAAAAGCCTCTCCGGTCGGGTCCGCCCCGAGCACGTCGTTCATCCCGGGGTAGTATTCCTGCTTTGCGAGCTGCAGCGGGCCGCCGAGCGCACCCCGTGCATTCAAAAGGCCGGCATCCCAGTCCCACGCCTGCGCGGTCGTCAGTCCCAGCTCGAACTTCACGATGTCGGCGAGTTGTACGTCGGTGGGGGGAGAGCTCGCTTGAAAGTGCCCCATGACCGCCGAGTTCGCCTGGTGAGTCAGGTCCTGCTGGAGATTGGCGGCGAACGTCGTCCCGCTGGTCAGTGGAACGACGGTTTCACGCCCATCGAACATGACCGCGCTCAGGAAGCCCAGATTTGTAGAGGGAAGCGGCCGCCGATAGACCGAGACAGTGATCTCCCCGGTTTTGGCATCCGCGACCAGCGCGCACCCGTAGGGATCGTGGACGACAGTGACGGTAAACTGAGTATTGGCCGGCAGCACCAGGGGAATGCGCACCAGCCCGTAATTCAACATCAGGCTATGCCCGTTGCGATCTCCGGTTTTGACGTCGGGGCAGTTGGCGCCGTCGACGGCGGCAAAGAGCGGATCACGGCCGCGGGTCTTGGCGAAAGTCTCCTGGACCCGCGCTACGCTGAGGCTCATCGCCTGATCCGCCGCATGGCAGGTCGCGCAAGAGCGCCCGTTGGTGCCCAAAGGCTGGAAAAAATTGCCGCGGGTGTCGATCCGGCCGCCGGCATAGCGGGTAGCGAGGACGCCGGTCCCGTCGAGCGAATACTGGGTCTGAGGGACCGTGGCGGGACCGGGTCGGTCCGGCTCATTGTGAGCGGTTGCGGATCGTATGGTCAGGCCGCCCAGGCTGGCCGCCACGGCCAACGCGATGAGCGCACTCGTTCTTGTCATAATAACTCCCTACCCGGTCTCGAAAGACCCCTTACTCTGAAAAGACGTAAACGGCTCGTACAAGCTGACACCGGCGCGCCCGTCGTCTTTCATTTGTGAATTACGTCTTCTCTTCTTGTGGACATCCGGCTCAATGAAGCATGCTTCGCCCTCGTACTCATGCGAGGTCTGGGGGAGCGTTGTCCGCGGCCGATCCACACAGTGCGCTGTTCGCGACCCTGTACGACCAGCTTCACGACATCGCGCAACGGGAGTTGCGACGGAATGGGGGGATCGCGGTCAGTGCAACCACCATCCTTCACGAAGCGTACTTCCGGGTGCAGCAGCAGCCGGCCCCCGCCTTCGCGGACCAGAGGCGGTTTCTGGCCTATGCCTCGCGGGTCATGCGCAATCTCATCATCGACTTCGCGCGCCAGCATCAGGCGCAAAAGCGCGGCGGCGGTTTTGAGATCACCCGGCTTCCGACGGTCGTCCCCGAGCTTCCTGCCGATACCGCCGAGCTCGAGCGCGTGAGCGCCGCGGTGGACGCCTTGGAGGAGATCGATCCGGAGTTGGCACAGCTCGTCAATCTCAAGTTTTTCTGCGGGATTACCTTTGGCGAGATGGCTGCCGTCAGGGGAGTCTCCGAGCGTACGATACAGCGGGATTGGGACAAGGCACGCGTGCTGTTACAACGCGCCCTCCAGGGTCGCGATCTCCTCGAGCCGTGAGATGCCCGCGTGACCACCAAACAGCAACAGTGGCGCGCCATCAGCGAACAACTGGACCAGGCCCTGGATCTGCAAGGAGCGGAGCGCGAGGCGTGGTTGGCGCTGCTGAGTCAACGCGAGCCGGCATTGGCGGCCGCGGTCCGCTCGCTGCTGGCTGAAGGGACCGAGTTCGCGGACTCCCTATTGAGCAGCAGCCCGGCAACGGCGCTCATGCCCGTGGGGCTGGCTGGTCAGCGCCTGGGTGCCTACGTGTTGGAAAGGGTGCTCGGCCATGGAGGTATGGGCACGGTCTGGCTGGCACGTCGCAGCGATGGACGCTTTGAAGGCCACGCGGCCGTCAAGTTGCTCAGTGCCGCACTGCTGGGCCGGCCTGCCGAGCAGCGCTTTATCCAGGAAGGGTCTGTCTTGGCGAAGCTGCGTCATCCGAACATCGCGCATCTCATCGATGCGGGCGTATCCACGGGCGGCCAGCCCTACCTGGTCCTCGAGTATATTGACGGCGAACGCATCGACGCCTATGTCGAGCGCCAACAGCTCGACGTGGAAGCCCGTATAAAGCTGTTTCTGGATGTGCTCGCCGCGGTTGGACATGCGCACAGTCACTTGGTCATTCATCGCGATCTCAAGCCCTCCAACATCCTGGTGACCCGTGAAGGGGTGGTGAAGCTTCTGGACTTCGGTGTCGCCGCGCTGCTCGGACCCGAGCCGTTTGGGCTCACGCGTGAGAGTGGTGCAGGCCTGACACCGGAATACGCCGCCCCGGAGCAGTTACTGGGCGAGCGGGTGAGTACCGCCACCGACGTCTATGCGCTCGGATTGACTCTGTTCGTCCTGCTAGTGGGGCGTCATCCGTATGGCGAGGAGCAGAAGTCGGCACCGGAAAGGGCACGCCTGACGCTGGAGCACGATCCGCCACGGCCATCCACGTTGGCTAGGGATCAGGCGCGGGAGCGCGCCCTGCGCGGTGACCTGGATAACATCATCGCCAAGGCGTTGAAGCGCGAGCCCGGTGAGCGTTACAGCACCGTCGAGCTGTTGGCCCAGGATCTGCGCCGCTATCTCGGACACGAGCCCGTGTCGGCCCGGCCGGATACGCTCACCTACCGGACCGCCAAGTTCATACAGCGGCACCGTGGTGGGGTCGTCGTGACGGGCATCGTCGTGCTCGCGTTTCTCGCGGCTCTGGCGGTGATTTCGATGGAGCTGCTTGAAGTGCGCCACCAACGAGACCTGGCGGTCTACGAGACCAAGCGCGCCGAGTTTCATGCCAGGTTCGCCTACCAGATCATGTCGGAGCTCGGCTCGGACGATCGCCCCGTGACCGTCAAGGAGCTCATGCGCAAGGGCGTGGAGGTGTTGGAGAAGAACTACGGCGACGACCCGGCGTTCGAAATCGAAGCACTCACCAACATCTCCGGCCGCTACATGGATCTGGGAGAGACCGAAAACGAGTATGCGGTTCTGCTGAAAGCCGAGCAGCTCGCGCGCCGACTGGGCGACCCTGCCAGGATCGCCTCCGTGGAGTGCGACACCGTGGAGACGGAGTTGAATGCCAGCCGCCCCTCGCAGGCGGCCAAGCGGCTGGACGAGGGATTGGCGAATCTGGCCAAGGTGGCGAATCCCAGCCCACAGCTCCAGATGGCGTGTCATACCGCGCAGGCCCGATTCCTATGGGGCCAGGGCGACAAGGAGGGTGCCATCGCCGTGGCGCGCAAGGAGGTCGCCTCGATCGAAGCGGCGCACCTGCAAAGCAACGTGCAATACAACACACTGCTGTCGATGCTCGACGTGTTGAGCAGCGAGCTCGGACACACGCGCGAGGCGCTGCAATGGAACCAACGCGACATCGCGGCGCTGGAAAGCGCCGGACGCGGCGCAACCCTGTCGATGAGCGCCGTCCGCCACAATCACGCCCTGGCGTTATTCGATTGCGGCGAGGTGCGCAGCGCCTACGAGGAAGAGAAGCGCGTGGCGGATGAGATCGTCGCCCGACAGGGTGCCGACTCAGTGCCTCCCCCGGTCGAGCATCGCCTGGGCTACATGCAGGTGCGAGTCCAAGAGAGCCCGGAAGGTTTGGCGTGGATCGAGCGGGGCTTGCATGACTCACGGGAGCAGAAAAGCACCTCGGTAGAGATCTCTTCGCTGGTGAGCCGAGCCCGATCGGAGCTCATCCTGGGCCTGCGGGACAAGGTCGATGCCGATCTGCGGGCTGCGGAAAAGCTCGTCGAGGACACCCAGAGCAAGGATGCGTTGGTGCGTCAGAACATCGCCCTGGTGCGCGCGGAGTGGCTGTTTGCGCAAGGCCGCACTGCGGAGTCACTCGCCGCTAGTGACGCACTACTGCCCACGCTGGGCTATCCCGGACAGCGGACCAACGTGCGCCTGGCAGAGGTGCTGACCTTGCGCTCTCGCGCGCAACTGGCACTCGACAAGAAGCAAGAGGCTCTTGAGACAGCACGCGAAGCGTTGGCGGTGGCGCAAGACCATGCGCTGGATGGCGATAGGAGCGCGGAGGTGGGCGCGGCTCTCATGGCCCTCGCTCGAGCACAGCGCGCATCAGGCGATGCCGCGGGAGCTGGTACCTCGGCAGGGCGCGCAGCCCGCGTCCTGGCACAAGCCCTCGGCCCGTCTCATTCCGAAACCCGCGCGGCC
>DAITMW010000352.1:5137-7230 GCA_036834945.1 Steroidobacteraceae bacterium | reverse complement strand
ACCTCCGACGTGGAGGTCAACATCAAGATCCTGCTCAACCCGCTGGTGCAGGCCGGTAAGTTGACCCGCGGCGACCGCAACAAGCTGCTGGCGCGCATGACGAACGAGATCGCCGCTCTCGTTCTGCGCAACAACTACCTGCAGAGCCAGGCAATCAGCACGCTCGAGCTGCACGCGGGCGCGCGGCTCGCCGAGTACCAACACCTGATCCGCTCGCTGGAGCGCTCGGGCGACCTGAACCGCGCGCTGGAATTCCTGCCCGCGGACGATGAGCTGGCCGAGCGCCGCAAGAATGGCGGTGCGCTCACCCGGCCGGAGCTCGCCATCCTGTTGGCGTACAGCAAGATCTGGCTGAACACTCATCTGCTCGCTTCCAACGTGCCCGAGGACCCGTACCTGTCCAACGAGCTCGAGCGGTACTTCCCAGGCCCGGTGCGCGAGCGCTTCCCACGCCAGATTGGTCAGCATCGCCTGCGTCGCGAGATCATCGCCACGGCGACCACCAACAGCCTGGTCAACCGCATGGGCCCGACCTTCGTGCCCCGCGCGCAGGAGGATACCGGCGCCGAGCCGGCACAGATCGCCCGGGCCTACACGGCCGCGCGCGAGATCTTCGGGATGCGCGATCTCTGGGCCGAGATCGAAGCGCTCGACAACAAGGTGCCGGCCAAACTCCAATACGAGATCGCATTCCAGACGAGCCGCCTGCTGCGTCACATGACTTACTGGCTGCTGGCGCACCGCAAGCGCGAGCTCCAGGTGGACGCCGCCGTCGCGGAATTCGGCGCCGGCGTGCGTGAGCTCGAGGCGGAAATTGCCCAGGTACTCACAGGCGCAGGGCGCGAGCGCTTCGAAGCAAGTCGCAAGCGACATGTCGACGCCGGGTTGGATCACGAGCTTGCGACCCGCGTCGCCAGCCTCGAGGCACACAACGCCGCACTCGACATCGTGGAACTTTCCCTCTCTCACCGCGTGAGCGTGGTTGAAGCCGCCCGCATCTATTTCGAAGTGGGAGCCCGCATCGGAATAGACTGGCTGCGCGACCAGATCGAGCGGCTGCCCGTCGAGGGTCCATGGCAGGCCATCGCCAGGTCCGGATTGCGCGACGGCGCCCTACGCATCCACCGCCGCCTGGCCGAGCACGTCCTGTCCCGCAAGGACAAGGGCACCGCGGAGGCGCGCGTCACCGCCTGGGTGGAATCGGTCGGCGAAGAGCTGGCACATTGGCAGCGTACGTTGACGGAAATGCGCGCCGCCGGGGCCAGCGATTTCGCGACCCTCACGGTAGGCGTAGAGTCGGTGCGCAAGCTGACGGATTAATCTCAGGACTCAACAACATGCCCGGAAAATTGATTCTCGTGCGCCACGGACAGAGCATCTGGAACGTGGAAAATCTGTTCACCGGCTGGCACGACGTGGACCTCTCCGACCAGGGCCGCAAGGAAGCCGCCCAGGCGGGCCGCGAGCTGCTGCGGGAAAAGCTCGACATCGATATCGCCTTCACTTCCGTCCTGAAGCGGGCGATCCGCACGTTGTGGATCCTGCTCGACGAGATGGACCGCATGTGGGTCCCGGTCGAGCGCTCCTGGCGGCTCAACGAGCGGCACTACGGCGGCCTCCAGGGACTCAACAAGGCGCAAACGGTGGAGAAGCACGGCGAGCAGCAGGTGAAGATCTGGCGCCGCAGCTATGACATCCCACCGCCGCGACTCGAGCTCGATGACAAGCGGCACCCGCGCTTCGACCCCCGCTATGCTGGGGTCGATCCGTCCCTGCTGCCGGCGGCGGAATCGCTGAAAGATACGCTGGCGCGCGTGTTGCCTTACTGGAACAGCCGCATCGCCCCCGAGCTGCGGGCTGGAAAGAATGTACTCGTCGCCGCCCACGGCAACAGCCTGCGGGCGATGGTGAAAATGCTCGACAACGTGTCGGAAAAAGACATCGTGGAGCTCAACATCCCCACCGGCGTACCGCTGCTATATGAGCTGAGCCCGGAGCTGAAGTCCCTGGGCAGCCGCTACCTCGGCGATCCCGCGGCCATCGCCGCCGCCGCCGACGCGGTCCGCAGGCAAACAGAAAAGCGTTGAGTGTGG
>DAITMW010000352.1:0-5037 GCA_036834945.1 Steroidobacteraceae bacterium | reverse complement strand
GCGATCATCTTCTCGTCCCAACTTTCGGTCGAGTTGGCTGCCCGCAGGCGCTTCATGTTGAAATAAACGCGCGCCACGATGATGGCGACGGCAATCACGAACAGAATAACGATGACGGTCATGGTGTTATCGTGTGCCGCTTCCCGAGAAGTCAGGTTTACGTTTCTCGAGGAAGGCGCGGATGCCTTCCACGCCATCCACACTCGCCGCCTGCGCGGCGATGGTCTCGCTCTCGAGTGTCATGTGTGACTCGAGGGCGCCGAGTGCATGCGCCACGAGGCGCTTCGTCTGTCCGAATGCGCCCGTCGCGCCATTCGCCAGCTGACTGGCGATTTCCAGCGCGCGCTCGAGCAGATCCGCGTCGTCGACCACTTCGTTCACCAAGCCCCAATCCAAGGCCTGCTTCGCGAGCAGCGGACGGTTGAGCAGCAACAGCTCCATCGTCCGCCGGGCTCCAATCACCCGTGGCAGAAAGAACGAAGTGCCGCCATCGGGCGTCAGGCCCGCATTGGTGTAAGCGAGATTGAATTTCGAGGTCTTGGCGCAGAGCACGAGGTCCGCCATCGCCGCCAGGCCGACGCCAGCTCCCGCGGCGGTGCCATTCACGGCGGCGATGACAGGCGGGTCCATGCGGACGAAATGCGAAATGGCGGAGTGAAGGTACCCGGTGAGCTCCCGCAGGTAACCCCCGTCGACCCCTTCCGAAGCAATGGCGCGCAGATCGCCGCCGAAGCAAAAATTCCGTCCGGACCCCGTCAATACCACCGCCCGCACGGTGTTGTTGCGCGAGCAGGTCATGGCAGCGGCCAGCAGATCCATGGCCATCTGCAGGTTGAGGGTATTCGAGCTTTCGGGACGGTTCAGCGTGACCAGCGCCACCGGGCCGCGGGTCTCGACTTGAACACTGGGTGCTGACATGGGTGGCTCGAGCCTTATTCGTCTGGGGCGATGGTGACGCGCAGGCCGGCCAGGTCGGGAGTGAACTCGATCTGGCACGACAGGCGGGAATTGGCCTGGTGGTGGGCGAGCTCGGAGAGCAGCTCGCGCTCATCGGACATGGCGGCCGGCAGCCGGGACTGCCATTCCGGGTCGACATACACGTGGCAGGTCGCGCAGGAGCACATGCCGCCGCAAATGGCAGCGACGCCGTAATCGAGCTCACGCAGGGTCTCCATGACCTTCAGACCCGTCTTTGCATCGACTTCGTGCTCGACTCCATCGCGATCGACGACACGCAAAAGCGCCATGAACCTACCTCGGTAACGCCAGGGGAAACGGGCTATTTTGCCGATTGCCCGACCGGGGCGCTAGCCGGGCGCCAGCGGGCCGAACACCTTCATCACGAACACAGCTTTGCCCGAGCCCTCGAGGCCGGCGAAGGTCGTGCGCAGCTCGCGCCGGACCAGCTCCATGACGTCATCGTAGGGACCGAAAACCTGGGTGCTCATGCTGTTCGATACCACCCGAAAACGACCATCGGCATTCAGGCGCTCGAGAAATCCATGGATGAGCGCGGCGAACTCGGCCTGGAGCGGGTAAAGGCTGATTTCGACGCCGATCTCCACAGGTGTTCCTCATTTTGAACTTGGCTGAAAGTCGCCGAGGCGCTTTCAGCAACCCACCCAGACGCTGTTCCGCAACCAGAGCAAAAGGCGTGACTTTTGCTCTGCCACGCGTGCCAGTATTGCACGTTGCAATTCCTGGGACTCCATCCGTCTCGCGATAGGACTAGAATCGCGCCCCACGACTTCCCCGCGCGAGGTTGCGCGCAGCGCATGAACAAGAAGATCCAGGTCCACCAGGTCGATGCGTTTACCCGCGAGCGCTTCACCGGCAACCCCGCTGGGGTTGTACTGAACGCAGACGGGCTCACCGAAGCACAGATGCTCGCCATCGCACGCGAGCTCAACAATGCGGATACCGCCTTCATCCTCGCGCCCGAAAACGATGACCACAACGTTCGAGCCCGGTTCTTTACCCCCCGCACGGAGGCGGGATTCGTGGGACACGCCACGGTAGCTGCGCACTATGTGCTGTCACGCCGCCAGGAGGCTCCCCGCCACCTCCGGCAGAAGTCCAAGGCCGGGACAGTCGACATCGAAGTGCGCGGAAGCGACGACGACCGCAGCATTGCCGTCCGCCAGACGACCCCGCCGCTGGGCCGCGAGCTGAACGATCGGGAGCGCCTGGCCGTCCTGGACGCCTTGGCGCTGGCCACCGACGACCTGGATACCCGCTGCCCGCTGCGAATCGTGGGCTCGAGCAGCACCCGGCTCATGATCGGGGTGCGCGGACAGGACGCGTTGCGGCATTTGAAGCCCGACATGACCCGGCTCACCACCCTTTCGGCCCAGATCGGGGCCGCCGGGTATTTCGTGTTCACCCTGGCACACGGCGCGAGCGACCACCTGACAGAGTCCCGGATGTTCTGTCCGGCGCTGGGCATCGCCGAGGATCCAGTGAGCGGCAATGCTCACGGGTTGCTGGGCGTCTATCTCGCGCACTGCCGCCTGTTACCTCGGGACGAGCGCCGCACGGTCTTTCGCGGCATCCAGGGACACGCTGTGCACCGCCCTGGGCGGGTGGATGTCGAGTTGGAGTTCAGCAACGGCAGCGTGGATGCTGTCTGGATCATCGGCCAGGCCGTGTCGATTTTCGAGACCGAAATCGTCCTGTAAAGATGTTCATCCCCGTAATGACACTGGCTGAGATTCCGCAGGGAAAGATGGAAGCGCGGGTGCTGGACGGGCGCGAGATCGTAATCTGTCACACGCGTGACGGCGTCTTCGCACTCGATAACATCTGCACCCACGCGCATGCGCGCATGTGTGAAGGGCGGCTGCGCGCGACCCGTCTCGTGTGCCCATTGCATGGAGCTTCTTTCGACATCCGTGACGGGCGTGTCCTCGGTCCGCCCGCTACTATCCCGCTCACCACGCACCAGGTGCGTGTCGTAAACGGAACCATCGAGGTTTCGCTCAGCCCTGCTCCAGCGGAATAGGCTCGCGCGGGCGTGCGAGCCAGATGAACCAGACAGCAAACACGGTGACACAGGCACCTGTCAGAAAGGGTGCGCTGGGACCGAGTGCCGCATAAATGGGTCCCGATATGAATGGCCCGATCACTCGCGCGAGACTCGTGCTCGACTGATAGGTACCCATCACGGCGCCGCGATCATGGTCGTCCGCCTGCTTGGAGGCCAGTGAGGAGGCGCTCGGATTGAATGCACCGACACCGATCCCGCAAAACGCGAGGCCGAGGGCGGTGATCGCCAGGTTCGGAGCCTCTCCCACCGTGATGAGGCCTGCGACATAGGCACAGACGCCCAGGGTTGCGAGCCTGACCTCGCCCATACGAGGCACCAGGGCTCTGACTCCTCCACCTTGCATGAGCACCGCGAGGCAGGCGAGACAGAACATGAGCAATCCCACCGTGCGCGGTCCGAACCCGAATTTGTTCAACGCCCAGAGCGCGAAGATCGATTCGAGGATGGCTTGCGAGAATGTCACCAGCAGCGCCGCGGTGGCGATGAAGCGCAACGCGGGTCGCTCCATCAGCATCCGCAGCGGACCGACGCGCACCCGCGAACCATGCTCCTTGCGACGCTCCGCTGTGTTGCTTTCGGGAAGCAGGAACGTGACCAGCAGAATTGCAAACACGCTCAGACAAGCCGACACCACGGCGGGTCGCAGGAAACTCGCGGCTTGCAGGTCGTTACCCGCTAGCAGCCCTCCTACGGCCGGACCGAGCGTGAAGCCGATTCCGATGGCCGCGCCGACCATGCCGAGCGAGGCCGCACGCTTCTCGGGCAGGCTTACATCCGAGGCATAGGCGAAGGCGGCGGCGATATTGCCCGCCATGAAGCCGCCGAGAATGCGCGATGCAAACAGCCAACCGAGACTGTGGGCCAGCCCCAGGATGAGATAGGAGACACAGGCACCCGCGAGACTCGAAATGAGAATCGGCCGCCGCCCGAAACGATCGCTCAGGCGGCCCCAGAACGGCGCCGCGATCAGCTGACACAGCGAATAGGAGCCGAACAGCGCCGTGATGACCGCCGGGGGCGCGCCAAAGCGGTCGGCCATGTACGGTACCAGCGGAATGAGGATGCCGAAGCCGAGAATATCGATGACGCTGACAAGAAACAGCGACCCCAGTTGTTTGTTTCTCATCAGTGACCAGGAACAATCTTGGAAATATCCGCGCCGGGCCGCGCTTGGGGCGGCAGGTAGTCGCGTGCGCCGCGAATGACGAGGTTGGGAATCCGCGAGTCATCCCAGTCAGTGGCGTGCCGCGGCAAACGCCCCATCCTCAGAATCACGAGGTGCATCGAAGGCACCACCCAGAGCCGATTCCCTCCGTTGCCTTCCACGATGAACACATCGTCGACGGCATAAGGCTCCGTGCCGCTTGCGTTGATTTTACCCAGGCGCACGTAAGAGCCGTAGGACGCATTGCCCTTGGCTGGCACGAGCATGCGCGCCACCCAACCCGGACGAATGACTTCGTCGCCACGATAGTTGCCGTCCTTGACCAGCAGCTCCGCGACCCGGATCCAATCCCCCTGCCGGGCCAACATACAGCAGTCGGCATGCGCCGTTCCGCCCGACCGATCGAGCCACAGCCAGGCATCGCTCGCGCCGATCGGACGCCAGAGCGCCTCGGAAACGAATTCGGCGTACCGCATCCCCGAGGCTCGCTCGATCACCGACGCCAGCAGCTGGGGGTCGGCGCCCTGGTCCAGCCAGACCGTGCCCGGCTGATTCACCAGTGGCTCGGCAAGCGCCGCACCAAGGACGTCCGCGCCGAGAGATCCACGCACACTCCGCCCCCATGGATTCAAAGTGGCCTCGGGAGCACCAAGACCGCTGGACATTTTCAGGAGCTGACTGACCGTGATCTGACCACGCGGCTCGTCGTGCCAGGCGGTGATGAAGTACCCGATCGGCTCGTCCGGCCAATGGAGCTTGCGTTGCGACAGCGCGGCCCCCGCAGCCAACGCCACCACGACACGCGCGAACGATTGTCCGTCCGTCA
>DAITMW010000351.1:0-7380 GCA_036834945.1 Steroidobacteraceae bacterium | reverse complement strand
AAGGTAGTCAAGCAGTGAGTAGTGTTATGCGTCGTCGTCTGGTCTTCGTACTGAGCGGAGCAATCATCCTGCTGGCCCTCCTGGTCGGGTTCAACCTGTGGAAGGCCCAGTTCGTCGCGAAACTGCGAGCGCAGAACGCCGCTCCACCGCAGACAGTGAGCACCATGATCGCGGAGTTCTCCGACTGGCAGCCTGAAGTGACTTCGGTTGGCAGCCTGCGCGCTTTTCGCGGTGTGGACGTGACCACGGAACTGTCCGGCCTCGTGCAGTCCGTCAACTTCAAATCGGGTGAGGATGCCAGGGCTGGCGCGGTACTGGTGCAGCTCATTTCGGACTCCGACGTCGCGCAATTGCATGCGCTGCAAGCTGCCGCGGACCTGGCGCAAACGACCTATAACCGCGACAAGGTGCAATTCGATGCGCAGGCCATCAGCCAGGCGACGCTCGACACCGATGCCGCGGACTTGAAGAACAAGCGTGCGCAGGCGGAAGCGCAGGCAGCGCTCGTCGCCAAGAAGACTTTGCGCGCGCCCTTCGCCGGCCGGCTCGGTATCACCACGTTGAATCCGGGGCAGTACCTCAACCCGGGCGACAAAGTCGTGACGCTGCAGGCGATCGACCCCATCCTGGTGGACTTCCGTATCCCGCAAGGGCAGCTAGCGCGGATTGCAGTGGGACAGACCGTGCACGTGACCACGGACGCCTTCCCGAATCAGGTGTTTGAAGGCAAGGTGTCGGCGATCGACCCGCGTGTCGACCCGGCCAGCCGCAATTTCCAGGTCGAGGCCTCGGTCAACAATTCTTCCCGCAAGCTCCTGCCCGGAATGTTTGCGCGCGTCGCGGTGGAGTCTGGTGAGAAGCAGCACTTCCTGACGCTGCCCCAGACGGCGATCACGTACAACCCTTATGGCGCCACGGTGTTCGTGGCTCTCAAGGCGAAGGATGGGCAGTCCTTGACCGCTCAGCAGGTGTTCGTAACCGTTGGCGGGACTCGTGGAGACCAGGCGGCCGTGACCAGCGGTGTCAAGCAAGGTGACCAGGTGGTGACGACCGGGCAGCTGAAGTTGAAGAACGGCACGCCGCTGGAGGTAGACAACAGCGTGGTGCCCAAGGACGACCCGAACCCCACACCGCAGGAACAGTGAGGCGCGAGCCATGAAGTTCACTGATCTGTTCGTCGAGCGGCCGGTACTCTCGGCTGTCGTCAGTTTGTTGATCCTGGCGCTGGGCCTGCGCGCCATCTTCGAATTGCCGATCACGCAGTATCCGCAGACGGAGAATGCGACCGTCACGGTCAGTACGACATACTATGGCGCGGATGCGGCGACGGTTGCCGGATTCATTACGCAGCCGCTGGAGCAGGCGATCGCGCAGGCGCAAGGCATCGAGTACCTGTCTTCCTCCAGTAGCACGGGCTCCTCCGTCATTACCGCGACGCTGCGTCTCAACTACGACTCCAACCGCGCTCTCACCGAGATCAGCACCAAGGTCAACTCCGTCCGCAACCAGCTACCGCCCCAGGCGCAGCAGCCGGTGCTCACCGTGCAGGTTGGACAGACCACGGACACGATGTACATCGGTTATTTCAGCACCACTTTGCCGACGAACGGGCTGACTGACTACGTGGCCCGTGTGGTGAAGCCGAAGTTGGATTCCATCGAGGGTGTACAGACGGCCGAAGTCATCGGTGCGCGGCAGTACGCCTTGCGTGCCTGGCTGGATCCCGAGCGCATGGCGGCGCAGGGTGTCACTGCTTCCGACGTGTATGCGGCGCTTGCGGCCAACAACTACCTGACGGCGGTTGGTACGGCCAAGGGTCAGGCCGTCACCGTCGATCTCAATGCCTCCACCGACGTCCACTCCCTCGACCAGTTCAAAAAGCTCGTCATCAAGGACCAGAACGACGCCATCGTGCGGCTGGAAGACGTGGCCACCGTCGTGCTGGGCGCCGAAAACTACGATTTCAGCGTGTCCTTCGACGGCAAGCGCTCGGTCTTCATCGGTATCCAGACGGCGCCGCGCGCGAACGTGCTCACGGTCGTGAAGAAGGTCAAGGACGCGTTGCCCGCAATCGCTGAGCAGCTCCCGAACGGCGTGACCCAGGACCTGGTGTTCGACACCACCAAGTTCATCAACACCGCCATCAGCGAGGTGATCAAGACCCTCGTCGAGGCCTTGATCATCGTCACGATCGTGATCTTCCTCTTCCTCGGAAGTCCGCGCGCCGTCGCGGTGCCCGTGATCGCCATGCCTTTGTCGCTGGTCGGGGCTTTCTTCCTCATGCTGTCGCTCGGGTATTCGATCAACCTGCTGACGCTGCTGGCGCTGGTGCTCGCGATCGGACTGGTCGTGGACGACGCCATCATCGTCGTCGAGAACGTCGACCGCCACATCAAGGAAGGCATGGCGCCATTTCCCGCCTCCATCCAGGCGGCACGGGAACTGGGCGGCCCGATCATCGCGATGACTATCGTGCTGGTCGCGGCCTATATTCCCATCGGCTTCCAAGGCGGTCTGACAGGCGCTTTGTTCACGCAGTTCGCGTTCACTCTCGCCGGCGCGGTGACCATCTCGGGCGTGATCGCCCTGACCCTGTCGCCCATGATGTGCTCGAAGATCTTCCGCACCGATGCGGAGGAAAATCGTTTCACTCACTTCCTCGACCGGAAATTCACGCAGGTGCGTAACTGGTACAAGCGCGGCCTGACCAGCTGGCTCCAGACCTGGCAGGTGTTGGTCGCGCTCGGGTTCCTGATGTTGTGTGGTACCGTCTACCTGTTCATGACGTCCACCTCGGAGCTCGCGCCGCAGGAGGACCAGGGAACGGTGTTGGCGCAGACGATCGGTCCGCCGAACGCCACGGTTGAGCAGATGCAGGCGTACCAGGACCAGATGTTCAAGACCATGAAGGAGATCCCGGAGTACGACGCGACGTTCCAGATCATCGGTCAGCCATCGGTCAACCAGGCCTTCGGCGGCATGCTGTTGAAGCCCTGGAATGAGCGCAAGCGCTCTTCGGACGAGATCCAGAAGTACCTGCAGGACAAGTGGAACCACATCGCCGGCGCGCGCATCGCGGCGTTCCAGTTCCCGGCCCTGCCCGGCGCGCAGGGTTTGCCGCTGCAGTTCGTCATTACCACCACCGAGCCCATCGAGAATCTCTACGACGTGGCGAACCAGGTGCTCGACAAGGCCAAGGCGAGCGGCATGTTCTGGTTCGTTGATTCCGATCTGAAGCTCGACAAGCCGCAGGCAACGTTGGACGTCGACCGTGACATGGTGGCCCAGATGGGACTCACCCAGCAGGATGTCGGCTCTTCACTGGGAGCCGCGTTGGGTGGCGGATATGTCAATTACTTCTCCATCGCGGGTCGCTCCTACAAGGTCATTCCACAGGTGTTGCAGAAGTACCGCCTGAATCCCGACCAGGTGCTCGACTACTACGTGCGCGCGGGCGACGGCTCGCTCATCCCGGCCAACACCATCGCCAGGATCAAGATGGGCACCGTGCCGGAGTCGATCAACCACTTCCAGCAGCTCAACTCGGCGACGATCGCCGGCGCGCCCGGTGTCTCCCAGGACGAGGCGCTGGCTTTCCTGCGCAAGACACTCAAAGAGGTGGCGCCGAGCGGGTACAACGCCGACTATTCCGGACAGTCGCGGCAGTACATGCTGGGCACCGGCAGCTTCGTGACGACGTTGTTCTTTGCGCTCGTCATCGTTTACCTGGCGCTCGCAGCCCAGTTCGAGAGCTTCCGCGATCCAACAGTCATCCTCGTCTCGGTGCCGATGGCACTGTTCGGGGCGCTGCTGTTCATCAACGTGGGTCTCGCCACGCTCAACATCTACACCCAGGTAGGCCTGGTAACGCTGCTCGGTCTAATCAGTAAGCACGGCATCCTGATCGTGCAGTTCGCCAACGAGCTGCAGCGCCAGGGGATGTCCAAGCTGGAGGCGATCGAGGAGGCCGCCGCCGTCCGCCTACGTCCCATTTTGATGACGACCGCGGCGATGGTGTTGGGAGTTGTGCCGTTGGCCATCGCGACGGGCGCCGGCGCGGCGGGCCGCCGTGCGATGGGTATCGTGCTGCTCACGGGGTTGTCGATCGGTACGCTGTTCACGTTGCTGATCGTGCCGGCTGTGTACATCCTCATCGGTGCCGATCACGCGCATGACAAGCGGGGCTCCACTTTGACCGTGGCGCCGCACGAGGCCTGATCTCAAACGTCTATCGCGGCGATTGAGAAAATCGACTGCCTGACCTGGGGCGCGGGAATATATTGGGGCTCACCCCCTTCCCGCACCCGGAGGCAGTCGTGAGCGCAGCATTAGAAGAATCCAAGTGCCCCTTCCATCAATCGATGGGCAGTGGCACCTCGAACAAGGACTGGTGGCCGAATCAACTGCGGTTGGATCTGCTGCACCAGCATTCCGCCAAGTCCAATCCGCTCGGTGTGGATTTCAATTACGCGCGCGAGTTCAAGACCTTGGACTTCGCCGCGCTGAAGCAAGACCTCGCCGCCTTGATGACGGATTCCCAATCCTGGTGGCCGGCGGATTTCGGTCACTATGGCCCACTGTTCATCCGCATGGCGTGGCACAGCGCCGGTACCTACCGCACCGGTGACGGTCGCGGTGGCGGCGGCAGGGGTCAACAGCGCTTCGCGCCGCTCAACAGTTGGCCGGATAACGTCGGTCTGGACAAAGCGCGCCGCTTGCTCTGGCCGATCAAGCAGAAATACGGTCAGAAGATCTCCTGGGCCGACCTTTTCATCCTGACCGGTAACGTCGCCCTGGAAACCATGGGATTCAAGACCTTCGGGTTCGGCGCCGGCCGTGAGGATGTCTGGGAGCCGGACCAGGACGTCTACTGGGGCAGTGAGACGACCTGGCTCGGTGCCGACAAACGCTATTCCGGCAAGCGCACCCTCGAGAATCCGTTGGGCGCTGTGCAGATGGGCCTCATCTACGTGAACCCGGAAGGCCCGGATGGCAACCCCGACCCAGTGGCCGCGGCGCATGACATCCGCGAAACCTTCGGCCGCATGGCGATGAACGACGAAGAAACCGTCGCGCTGATTGCGGGCGGTCACAGCTTCGGCAAGACACACGGCGCGGGTCCCGCGTCACATGTTGGAGTCGCTCCCGAAGGAGGCGACATCGCGGACCAGGGCCTTGGCTGGATCAGCAGTTTCGGCACGGGCATGGGCGCCCACGCCATCGGCAGCGGCCTGGAAGTCACCTGGACGACGACCCCCACGAAATGGAGCAACAACTTCTTCTGGAACCTGTTCGGCTACGAGTGGGAACTGACGAAGAGTCCGGCGGGCGCGCATCAGTGGCGGCCCAAGAACGGAGCGGGCGCCGGTTTGATTCCGGACGCTTTCGACCAGTCCAAGCGTCACGTACCGACCATGTTGACCACTGACCTGGCGTTGCGGTTCGATCCCGCCTACGAAAAGATCTCACGGCGCTTCATGGAGAACCCGGACCAGTTCGCCGCTGCATTCGCCCGGGCCTGGTTCAAACTCACACACCGCGATATGGGACCGCGTGCGCGCTATCTTGGCCCCGAGGTCCCGGCCGAGGAGCTCATCTGGCAGGACCCGATTCCCGCGGTCGATCACAAGTTGATCGATGAGAAAGACATCGCGGCGCTCAAGAGCAAGATCCTTGCTTCGGGATTACCCATCTCGCAGTTGGTGTCCACCGCGTGGGCGTCGGCCTCTACTTTCCGTGGCTCCGACAAGCGAGGTGGGGCGAACGGTGCGCGCATTCGTCTGGCACCTCAGAGGGATTGGGAGGCCAACCAGCCGGCGCAACTGGCGAAGGTATTGCAGTCCCTCGAGGGCATTCAGAAGGGCTTCAACAAGAAGGTCTCACTCGCCGACCTGATCGTTCTGGCGGGCTGCGCTGGCATTGAGCAGGCGGCCAGGAACGCTGGTCATCCTGTGACGGTTCCCTTCACGCCTGGACGCATGGACGCCTCGCAGGAGCAGACCGACGTGGAGTCGTTCGCCGCGCTCGAGCCGCTCGCTGATGGTTTCCGGAACTACCTGAAAGCGAATTTTGCCGTACCGGCTGAAGTGCTGCTGATCGATAAAGCGCAGCTGCTGACGCTGACCGCGCCCGAGATGACGGTTCTGATCGGTGGTTTGCGCGTCCTCAACACGAACGTGGGTCAGACCCAACACGGTGTCTTCACGTCGCGCCCGGAGACGTTGACCAACGACTTCTTCAAGAACCTGCTCGACATGAGTACGCAGTGGAAGCTGGTGTCGGATGCTGGCGGCGTGTTCGAAGGCCGTGATCGCGAGACAGGCAAGGTGAAGTGGACCGCCACTCGGGCCGATCTCGTCTTCGGTTCCAACTCGCAGTTACGCGCTCTCGCGGAGGTCTACGGCAGCTCGGACGCCCAGGACAAGTTCATCCGTGACTTCGTCGCGGCCTGGAACAAGGTCATGAACCTGGACCGGTTCGATATCGCCTGAGGAACTCCCAGATGGCCTGGTTGGCATCGATTTCCTGACTGACGGTGCCAACCAGCCGTTTGCCCAGGTAGGGCTGGCCTCCAGGCCAGGTATGGCCGCCACCCTGGATCTCGTAGAGCACGACCTCCGTTTTGGCGGCGCATTGCGCGGTGTGCTTCAGAACTGCCGTGCCGTCATCCGGCACTGCATCGATCACGGCGCCGTCCTGGTGTGGCGGTGCGCACTGATCCAACTCCAACCAGCGTGCCTGGGTGGCGGCTGTTGAAAGCACGGTGCCGCGATCGAACCAGAGGACTTTGATGGGGCCGCCTTTCCACGGCATGATGGGATCGTCGACGCCATTGAATATCGCGAGCGATATCGGCCGGGAGGGCTTGCAACGCGCCCCGAGGGCTTCCGACATGTTGGCGGCGACCGGCGCGACAGCGGCGAATACGTCGGCGGCATCACAGGCGAGCCGGTAGGACATCAAACCGCCGTTGGAGATTCCGGTGGCATAGACCCGCTTCGGGTCGATCGGAAACTCTTTGGAGATCTCTCCGGGTAGAGCGCGGAGAAAGCCGATGTCGTCAACGGCCTCGTCGCCGGACTTCGCATGCGGGTCGAAGCGGCCGTCGTTCCAGTGGTGCCGGATGCCGTCGGGGTAGGCGACGATGACTCCATCGCGGTCGGCGCTCCTGTTGAAGCCCTCCCGCGTGAGCCATTCCATACTGCCGCCGGCTCCGCCGCCGCCGTGAAGGACGATGAGCAGGGGCATTGCGTCCTTGTGCCCCTGCGGCACGTAGAGACGGAAAGTCCGGAGCACGCCGGCATACCCGAGCGAATAGCACTTCGACTCGAGAGACTGGGTCTGCCGCCGGTTGCCCCGCGTCGCGCCGTTGGCGCTTCT
>DAITMW010000350.1:6002-7427 GCA_036834945.1 Steroidobacteraceae bacterium | reverse complement strand
CTTAGCGCGTGTCTCACCGGCCAGGAGGCCCGGTGGCTCCGCGGGGACTGCGAGGTGCGAGCGCGAAATAGAGAACGGCAGGAACGATCAGGCCGAGGATCCAGGAGACATCGGCGCCACCGAGCTTTGCGACCAGGGGGCCGGTGTAGAACGTGCTCGACAGGAATGGCATCTGGACCCCGATACCGACCAGGTAGATCGCAATCCCGATGACATTCCAGCGGCCGTAGCGGCCATCCGGGTCGGATAACGCCGGCACGTCGTAGCGCGAGCGGGTGAAGAAGTAATAATCGACCAGGTTGATCGCGCTCCACGGTGTGAACACCCCCAGCAGGAACAGGATGAAGGCTTCGAAGCTCTTCAGGAAGGAGTGCCGGCCGGCAAGCGCCAGAAGGATCGAGAGACCCACCATCGCGACGATGTACAGGACTCGGTGGCTCATCGAGATGCGGATACCGCGACGGAACCCGCTCACGATCGTCGCCATGGACATGAAGCTTCCATAGGCGTTCAGGGCGGTTACCGTCACTTTCCCGAAGGCAATACAGAAGAACAGCAGAGTCGCCACGGCGCCGGTGGATCCGAGACCCACAATGTAGGCCACCTCGTGGTGTTCGAATTGCTTTCCGGCGAGAGCCGCGGCGAACACGCCGAAGGTCATGGACGTTTGTGAGCCGAGGACGGATCCAACTAATACCGCGGCGAATGTTTTTGGCGCGGAGGTGTCGCGCGGCAGGTAGCGTGAGTAGTCAGCGACGTACGGTCCGTAGGCAATTTGCCACGAGGCTGACAGGGACATGGCCAGCAGGAACTGGTTGAGTGAGAAGTGCCGCATGCTCAGTAGCGAGGCTATGTCGTGAGCCGCGAACAGCCTGCTGAACATGTAGAGGAAGGCGGCTACGCCGACCAGGCTCGCTATTCGGCCGAGCACGTGAATCACCCGGTAGCCCAACAGGGTGATCATGACAATGAAGCAACCGAAGATGATGATGCCGGTGCCATCTTCAGTGTGCAGGAGTTGGGCGATGGCCTGACCGGCGAGAACAGAGCCGCTGGCGGAAAAGCCTACGTACATCACGCAGACGGCCAGGATCGGGATGATGGCTCCGTAGACGCCGAACTGGACGCGGCTGGAGATCATTTGCGGGAGGCCCAGTTGAGGGCCTTGGGCTGCGTGGAGTGCCATGACCGCGCCGCCCAGGAGTTGGCCCAGGAGGAGCGCGATCAGTGACCAGAGGACGTCACCGCCGAGGACAACGGCCAGGGCGCCTGTGATGATGGCGGTGATCTGGAGATTGGCGCCCAGCCAGAGGGTGAATTGGCTGGTGAGGGAGCCGTGCCGCTCGGTTTCGGGGATGTAGTCGATCGAGCGGGTTTCGATTACGGGCGGCACCCGTCGGAGGATAGCCTCGCTACGGCGGGGCG
>DAITMW010000350.1:0-5902 GCA_036834945.1 Steroidobacteraceae bacterium | reverse complement strand
TGCTCGTCCCGGAGGATCGCGGCGGTGATGCGAGTCAGTGCGGCACTGATTCCGTAGTACGTCGCGCCCTTCGCGTTGGCGATATCGTAGCCGCCCCTGCGGGCGCCCTCCGCTACTTTGCGGAGTTCGGCTTCTTCGTAGGGCTTCTGACGGTCGATGGAGAACTCCAACAGAGGGACGCCTGCGATCCGCGCCGCTGAGAGCATCGCGACCTGGCTGTCTCCGTGCTCACCCAGGACGCTGGCGTGGACGCTTTCGGCAGCGACTCCATAAAGTTCGCCGAGGCGGCGGCGCAGTCGCGAGGAGTCGAGGCTCGTGCCTGATCCGATGACACGGGTCCACGGAAGGCTGGACCATTTCCATGCCGCATAGGTCAGCACGTCCACCGGATTGGTGGCGATGACGAGAACACCCTTGAGCTCGTGCCGGGTGATCTCCGTGATGACGTCCTTCATCATCGTCCCGCTTTCGCTGAGGCTGTTCAGGCGGGACGCGACGTCGAGCCTTTGGGGGGCTCCGACCGTGATGATGACTACGTCGGCCGATGCACAGTCCGAGTAGTCACCAGCGAATATCCGGGTCTGGTGTGAATACAAAGTCGCATCGCGGAGATCGTCGACGTGACCTTCGACGCGATTTCTATCGCGGTCGATCAAGATGATTTCCGCCGCCGTTCCGGACATGAGCAAAGCGTGCGCGGTGGTCGCGCCTACCAAGCCCACGCCGACGATGGCCACACTGGGAATAGGATGAACGGTTCGGTGAACGCTGCCCGATCGTGTCATCTCCTCACCCTAAAGGTGATTGGACAGGAGGCTCTTGGCAATTACTCTTACCATTGGCTCAATCATGCGGCGCGAAGGGGAGGTGTTATTGTCATGGCCAACATCGAGCAGTACGAGATTCTGATACTGGGAAGTGGCGAGGCTGGGAAATATCTGGCGTGGACTTTCGCGAAGGCCGGGCGCCGCGTCGCTGTGGTGGAGCGTGGGTTGATCGGCGGCTCGTGTCCGAACATCGCGTGCCTGCCGAGCAAGAATGTCATTCATAGCGCTGAAGTGGCCGCATTGGTGCGCCGGGGGCGGGAGTTCGGCATCGAAACCGGGCCTGTACGGATCGACATGCAGGGCGTGCGAGCGCGCAAGCGCGCGATGGTCGATGGGCTGATTGCCATACATAGGGAGCGGTACGCGACGAGCGGAGCCACTCTCATTCTTGGCGTGGGGCGCTTCACCGCGCCCAAGACGATGGAAGTCACACTCACTGACGGCAGCACCAGGGTATTGACGGGTGAGCGGGTCGTCATCGATGTTGGGACACGCCCAGCCATTCCCAGCATCCCTGGGCTCGCCGACAGCAAGTGGCTCACGCACATCGAGGCCCTGGAGCTGGATCGGGTTCCTGAGCATCTGGTCGTGCTCGGCGGCGGTTATGTCGGCCTGGAATTTTCCCAGGCCATGCGCCGGTTCGGCAGTCGCGTCACCCTCATCGAGCAAGGGCGGCAGTTGGTCGCCCGCGAGGACCCCGATGTGAGCCAGGCGCTGCGCCAGCTGTTCGATGACGAGGGAATCGAGACGATTCTGGAGGCGCAGGTTGCGGGGGTGCGCGGTCGATCGGGTGAACGGATCCATGTTGAGGTTCGCACCCCAGGTGGAGCGCGTACCATCGATGCGACTGACATTCTAATCGCGGCAGGCCGTATACCCAACACCGCAGGAATCGGGCTCGACACGGCGGGTGTGGATCTCGATGCCGGTGGCTACGTGCGCGTGAACGAGCGCCTCGAGACGAGTGCGAATGGCGTCTGGGCGGTGGGCGATTGCGCCGGCAGCCCGCAATTCACCCATGTCGGGTTCGATGACTTCCGCATCGTGCGTGACAACTGGAATGGCGGCAACCGGACGACCCGCCATCGGCTGGTGCCTTACAGTGTGTTCACCGATCCGGAGTTGGGACGGGTCGGGCTCAACGAGACCCAGGCACGCGCTGCGAAGATTCCCTACCGGATTGCCAAACTGCCCATGGCGGGTGTGCTGCGGGCACGCGCCCTCGGGGAGACGCGGGGTTTCATCAAGGCACTGATCGATGCCCAGAGTGATCGCATCCTGGGATTCACGGCGTTCGGAGCACACGCGGGTGAGCTGATCGCACCGGTGCAGACCGCGATGCTGACCGGCGCGCCCTACACCCTGCTGCGAGACGCGATCCTGACGCATCCGACCATCTCGGAAAGCCTCAATACGTTGTTCCAGTCGGCTCCGCAGCCGGCTTCGGAATGAACGCGCGCGGTGCTGCACAGCGGCATCCGCTGCGTTGGCATTTGCAACGATTCGCGCATAAGCTTTTTCAGCATCGGCGCACACGAGGTGATGAACATGGCACGGACGATCCTCTCCCTGGCCTTGTCAATGGTGCTCGGCGGAGCGGCTGTTGCCGCCCCGCCGCCGACTACTGACGACGGCCTGGTACTCACCTCAGCCAAAGGCGTCGACGTGCTCTACCGGCGGCCGGATGCAACGCTCGCCGGATACACGAAAGTGATGCTGAGTCCCACCACCGTGGCTTTCTCGAAGAGTTGGAATCCACGTAATTACGGCACGTTCGGCCTTTCCGTGGAGGACGTCAACAAGATGCGTACCGGGCTCGCGTCGCTCGCGGACAGCGTTTTCGCGCAAGTACTCACCGACGGCGGTTATCCAGTAGTCACCATGCCAGATGCCGGTGTTCTGCAGGTCGTCCCGGCAATTGTCGACCTGTATGTCAATGCGCCCGATACCGACCAACCCGGTCGCACACGCACTTACGTGCTCAGCGCGGGCTCGATGCGGCTCACCTTCGAGCTGCGCGATGCGGTCACCGGTGCGGTGTTGTTTCGCGGCTCTGATCTGAAGCGCGATCCGGAGATGCGCCCGTTGCAGTGGGCGAGCGGTGCCTACAATCGGGCCAAGGCCGAAACGGCGTTGCGCGGTTGGGCCACGCGGTTGAAGCAGGCGCTCGATGCCGCCAAGGCAGCCACCGCTACCGCGGCCTCGCATTGAGTGAAGCGCCCAGGAAAGGCTACACCGGCTGCCGCGCCTCAGCCCTTCGAGCCTCCAACCGCCATCATCGAGTCCCAGCTGAGCCCACCCGCTGAGCCGGTGCTGGGACTGTATCTTCATGTGGCTTACCACTGCTACATGGCGAGTTTCGAGGATAAAGTCGGGCGCGGCGAGATCACGCCCAACCTGATTGGAGTCCTCGCACTGCTGGCCACCCGGCCGGGAGTGAGCCAGGCGGAGCTGGCGCGGTTGATCGGGCTGGAGCGTGTCACGGTTGGAATCCAGGTGGCTCGGGCCATCTCGGCCGGCTTCGTCCGGCGTGACGACAAGCTCAACAAAGGACGTCGCTACGCGCTCTACCTCACCCCGAAGGGCAAAGCGATGTTGGCGAAACTACGCCGCCGCATTCCCCATCACGAGCGTTTCGCGGGCACTCGCCTCAGTCTTGCCGAACGGCAGCAACTACGCGCGCTCCTGAACAAACTGGTCTACGGGTAGCCGGTCGTGCGGGTTGCGCCGACTGCGGGTCACGCTTACCATCGGTGTAAGGGGGGCTTACTCTATGAACAGTCGCGATCTTGTTTTCGCCTGCCTCGCCAGCGCAGGCGCACTCGCTGCCCTGCATCCACGCGTCGGTCATGCCGCCGAGTGCGCGCAACTCGCGAGTCTGAAGTTGCCGCATACCGACATTACGCTGGCCGAAACCGTCGCCGCGGGTGCCTTCAACCCTCCGGCCGGCTCCGGCGCGGGCGCCCCCGGTGGACCCCCAGCCGGCTATGCGCGGCTGCCCTCCTTCTGTCGGGTGGCGGGAACGATTCGCCCCACGTCCGATTCTGACATCCGCTTCGAGGTGTGGCTGCCGGCTACCCACTGGAACGGCAAGTTCGTCGGCACCGGCAACGGCGTTTGGGCCGGCTCGATTGCTTACTTCTCCATGGTGGAGCCTGTGTCGATGGGCTATGCCGCGGCCGCCACCGACGATGGACACCAGGGAAGTCCACTCGACGCCAGCTTTGCCGCCGGCCACCCCGAGAAGCTGACTGACTTCGGACATCGGGCACCTCATGAGATGACTGTCGCCGCCAAGGCGCTAATCGCGGCCTTTTACGGCACGCATGCCAAGCGCTCGCTGTTCGTGAGCTGCTCGACGGGCGGTCGTCAGGGGCTGATGGAGGCTTATCGCTATCCGCAGGACTACGACGGTATTTCCTCCATGGCGCCGGCCAATCCGATGGTGCCCTTGATGGTGAGCTCACTGTGGACGGGCAATGCCACCCTGAAGGATGAGGCCAGCCGCATCCCGCAGGCGAAATTCACCCTGGTCCACAAGGCCGCCCTGCAGGCTTGTGATGCTGATGACGGTGTCAAGGACGGCATCATCTCGGCGCCGGGCGCCTGTCACTTCGATCCCGCGGTCCTGCAATGCAAGTCGGGGGACCAACCTGACTGCCTCACGGCGCCACAGGTCGGGGCGCTGCGTGCGATCTACCAGGGGCCGCGCAACCCGCGGACCGGTAAGAGCATCTACCCGGGCTTCTCAGTAGGCAGTGAGATGATGTTCCCGATCCAGACCGCAGGTCCCCTGCCCTTCGGCGCGGCCTTCACCTACATGAGGGACCTCGTCATCAAGGATCCGAAGTGGGATTTCAGGTCGTTCGACTACGACAAGGGTGTGGCGCTCGCGATGCAGGCGGGGAGCGCCCAGTTGGATGTTCCGCCGACGGGACTCGATTCTTTCCTGGAGAGCGGGCGCAAGCTGCTGCTTTCCCACGGATGGGCGGATGGACTCATCCCAACTCAGAGCACGGTCAACTTTTACACAGAGTTGACGGCGCACGTGAGTCCCAAGCAGGCGCAGAGCACGAGGCTCTTCCTGATACCCGGCATGGGACATTGTGCCGGGGGCGAAGGTCCTTTTGTATTCGATGCCATCTCGACGCTCGACGATTGGGTGGAAACCGGGCATGCGCCCGAGCGCATCGTCGTAAGCAATCCTCCAGGCTTGCCAGCCCGGACGCGGCCGCTCTGCCCTCACCCGCAGAAAGCGGTGTACTCGGGGACCGGGAGCACGGACGACGAGAAGAGCTTCAAATGCGCGGGTTAAAACGCGGCAGCGCCGAGGACCTTGCCTGTCCCCGGGCTCTGCACGAGTATCGCCACTCCATCCTCCGGAGACTTCAGTGGGGCCAGGTCGAGCGTGCCGGGAGTAAAGGTACCGAGGCGATGGAGTTGGGTAACGTTGTTGTAAGTCTCCAGCGTTCGGCCGCCGTTCTCGCCGTTGCGGATTTGTGTCACCGCCCGTCGCACGTAGCGCAGCTCCCAGACATCCGCTCTGACCTTCGGACCCGTGAGACTCAATGTGAAATGACCGTCGGACTGCCTGGTCAGATCCAGCTGCACCGGAAATGGGGGACCTTGGCTCGAGGTTTCCACTGCATGTAGGACCGCCCCGCCTTGCGAGCCGACCACCGACTGCGCCCCGTTCACGACGAGTTGCGGCGTGAACACGGTGCGCTCACCGAGGCTCCGGGCGTATGCATACTGCCGGTCTGTCGCTACATTTGAGGAAAACGTGTCCTTCCAACCCAGACTGTCCCAGTAATTGACGTGGAGCGACAGCACCAGCACGTCAGGGTTTGCTGTGAGGCGTCCCACCAGGGCGTCCGCTGGCGGACAGGAGGAGCAGCCTTGCGAGGTAAAGAGCTCCAATACGACCCGTGGAGTGCTCGCCGCAGCCATTTGTGTAACCAGCAAAAACAGCGCTACGCTGGTCCAGCGCGCCGCCGGCAATCGGGGTGATCCGCTCATGGTCAAAGCCTTCCGCTCGACTTCTATTGACCAGTAGACCGTCCAGGTTGCCCTCT
>DAITMW010000349.1:3333-7435 GCA_036834945.1 Steroidobacteraceae bacterium | reverse complement strand
AAGTGTCCTGCAGCCGACACCGCCATGCATCCCCATAAAGACCCGGCTGCCACAATCTGCCCGAATTGCCCCCGGGCGCGGCCCGATTTGCCTTCGAGACTCCTCGCGTGGCTCGCAAAAGCTGATGGGGACGATCGATGCGAACTTATTGTGGCAAGCGCATTCTTGACTTGATGGTGGCCGGTGCTGCGTGCGCGGCATTCGCACCACTCGCCGCCGGGATCGCCTTGGCAATCTGGCTCGAAGACGGCGGATCGCCGTTTTTCCTACAGACCCGGATCGGCTATCAGCGGCGGCCGTTCACGGTCTTCAAGTTTCGGACCATGCGTGACCAACAGGTGACAGGTGTTGGCGGTTGGTTACGCAGAACGGGTCTGGATGAATTGCCGCAGTTCATCAATGTCTGCGCCGGACAGATGAGCGTTATCGGCCCACGGCCGCTCACCGCCCAGGACATAAAGCGCCTGGGCTGGGAGCACCACGACTACGACTGGCGCTACGAAGCCAAGCCAGGAATCACCGGGGTCTCACAACTTCTGGCGGGCAGAAGCGCGCGCTATAGCCGCCGCCTGGAGCGGCTTTACCTGCGACGCCAAAGCCTTTCGCTCGACCTGCGAGTGATCGCGCTGAACTTCGGGGTGTGCGTACTGGGCAAGCGCGTGGTGCGCCGCTGGTTGCGGCCGCGCATGATCGCAACCCTGGGAAACGTGTCCTCCCGGGTAGAATCTGAACTGCAGACGATGCGCACTCCCGCAATCGGGGGTTCTCGTCCCTTCGCCACCGGGGCGACGGCCGTCAGGCGTGGCGGAGTCTGCTGAATCGCTCAATTCCGTACGACTTCAAATCCATCGCGGGCGGCGTCCCGAGAATCTGGTCACAAACCAGCTTTCCTGTGGTCGCCGCTTGCGTCAGGCCGAGATGGGCATGACCGAAGGCGTAGAAAACGTTGGGCGAGCGTGGGGATGGCCCGATCACGGGCAAGCTGTCCGGAGTGGTCGGCCGATGACCGGACCAACTCGTGCCCCCTTCCGTCTCCAGTCCTGGCAGATATTTGCGGGCCAGCGTCACCAACGCGCGCGAGCGTCGGTCATTTGGCTTCGCGTCAAGCCCGCCAAATTCCGCTGCGCCTCCGATTCGCAGTCCACAGCTGAGTGGTGTTGCCACGAACTTGCGTTCGGCGAAGATGAGCTCACGCCCCAGGCTCACCGCGGGGTGCGGCAAAGTCATGTTATAACCTCGCTCACTTTCCAACAGCACCCGGTCGCCTACCTGCCGCGCAAGGATGCCGGACCACGCTCCCGCGGCGATGACAACGCACTCGCTGCTGAGTCGAGGTCCTCCCGAGATGTCCAACAATACTGCGGAGCCGGGCTGTGCTCTGATGCGGGTCACCTCCCCTTTGGAGATCAAGGCGCCGGACCTCTGCAGCCACCGTCGCAATTCGTCCACCAGTCGCTTCGGATCATTGAGGTAGGACCACTGGGGCGCAAATACCGCGCGCTTTACCAGGGGTCCCAGGGCAGGCTCCATCTCCCGCGCCTGATCGCCGGTCAACCGTTCTATCGCAATGCCGAGCGCCTGCTTGCGAGCCCATTCGGGCCGCTCTCGTTCGAACCCCGCCTCCGTCTCGTAAACACTGAGCGCGCCGGTTCGGTTGAGCTCATCGCTCAAGCCGAGGTCCGCGAGCATGGGATCGAGATCGTCGTACGCCCGTGAATTGAGTACGGCGAGCGCGGAGGAAAGTCTTTCGACCTCTGATGGAAGCCCCGCGCGCGCAAACTGCCAAAGCCAGGGAATCAGTGCGGGAGCGTGCGCCGGTCGCACGGCCAAGGGACCCAGGGGATCCATCATCCAGCCGAACACCCGAGCCCATACGGCGGGTGACGAGGCCGGGATGATCTCGGTGACCGCGATGGCGCCTGCGTTGCCGAAGGAAGCCTTATCGCCTTCAGGATCTCGGTCGATCACCGTGACGCGTTGGCCTGCCTTGATCAGGTGGTAGCCGACGGAAAGTCCGATGATGCCGGCCCCGATGATGGTGACTTGGCGTTTGCTCAAGCGGTCGCGCTCTTTTTTGAGGGTGCAAGCTGTCTAGTTTATAGGGGGCCGCCTCTCTCGAGGCGTCAGATTACTTTGCACTGCAAAGTGACAGTGCTATGCTCGGCCTGGGTTGAGTTAGGCGAGCACGAAACACGGAGGTCGCTGTAGTGAGAGAGCATCTGATCAATCGAATAAGCGCGTTCGCGCCGATATTCATGTCGATTCTGGCTTTGCTGGCGGTCGCTCGTAGTTATCGGCATGCCTCGCATGAGGACGGCAACTGGCACATCTGGGTTCTCCTGGTCTTTGCACAGCTTCCGTTCCTTTTGTATTTCCTCATTACATCGCGGGGGCAGCTGCGCAGGGCGGCGCCGATAGCGGCTACACAGGTATTCCTGTTGGCGATTTGCCTGATTGCGGGTGCCTTTCAGCCAAACTGGTCGTGATCGCAGCGTGGGGTCACTCCGACTCCAGGAAGGTTGCGCGCCGCGGCCTATATTATGTTAAGTTTAAGGCCGACGGGGGTGGAGTAAAGTACCCTAAAGTCTGGGTTGCTCTCGGAAGTTCCGCCTTCAGGAATGAGCCAGTTCACTCCCCTACAGGTGCACATACCCGGCTCCCTGGTCATCGAGCAGATCAATGACCTGGTGTACGTCTTTGATCGCCAACTGCGCCTCCGCTATGTGAACGAGACCGCTTGCCGGGTCCTCGGTTATGCCCGCGAGGAGCTCATGGCGGCAGGAGTGACCGACATCAGTGCCGCGGATCCGAATATGACTCCGGAGGGAGTCGCGGCAACCGATGGCTGGAACATCGGTGAGCACTACACGGCCGAAACCTCCCTGCTCTCTCGAGACGCCTGTGTCATTCCGGTCGAGACGGTCGTACAGGTGATCGATCATGCGGGCGAGCCGCTGCGACTGATCGTAGCGCGCGATATCCGTGAGCGTAAGCACCAGGAAGCCCATGCCAACGCTCGGATGGGGAAATTTCGCACTCTCGCGGAGAACTCTCCGGATTGCGTGATGCACCTCGATGGGCAATTGCGTTGCACGTATGCCAATCCGGCCTTCGGGCAGCTGTTCGCGGACGTCCCTGATCTGATTGGGCAATCCGTGGAGAGCTTTTCGGTCAGCTCGGTTTTGAACAGGATGGAGGTGATCGAGCGGTTGCGCCGGGTCGTCCAGGACGGCACGCTCCAGGAGTACGAGGTCCATCTGCGTACAGCAACCGGAGAGCGCGTCTATCTCGCGAGGGCTGTGCCCGAGCTCGATGCTCACGGTCAGTTGGTGGGTGTTATTTCAACTGCACGCGATATCACACCCCTCAAACGCATGGAGTCCGAGCTTGCCGCGCGTGCTCGAGAATTCCACACGCTCGTTGACCACCTGCCTGACGTCGTGGCCCGTTATGACCTGCAGTTGCGGCGCACCTATGTCAATGCTGCTTTTCATGCGGTGCACGGGACGACGGACGAGGATGTGTTGGGCAAACTTGCCGGCGAGGGCTCGCGGTTGACGGAGCCCGGAGCTCATGCGTTGCAGGGGCTTTTGCGGCAGACGTTTGCGACCCGGGTTCCCTGCGATCACGAATTCTCCTTGCCGGCCAAGGACGGCAAGGTCTTCTATTGGCACTTGCGCATAATACCGGAGTTCGACGAGAGCCAGGCCGTCACCAGTCTCCTGACTGTCTGGTATGAGGTCACGGATCGCAAGCACCTTTTGGCCAGTCTGGATCGGATGGCCTATCACGATGCGCTGACCGGGATCGCCAATCGCGCGCTGCTCGTTGAGCGCATCACACAAGGTTTGCGTGCGGCCGCGCACCAACAGGATGCGCTTGCCCTCCTCTTCGTCGACCTGGACGGGTTCAAGGTCGTCAACGATCGTTGGGGGCATGAAGCCGGGGATGCGGTGTTGGTGGCTGTGGCGCAGAGGCTTCAGAGTGTGATGCGCGATGCGGACACGGTCGCTCGTTTCGGGGGCGATGAATTTGTCATTGTGGTCGCGGGAAGTTGTGGTGCCGCGGATCTGACTACGTTGATGGAAAAGGTCGCTGCCGC
>DAITMW010000349.1:0-3233 GCA_036834945.1 Steroidobacteraceae bacterium | reverse complement strand
TGCGTTGAGATCCAAAACTGACGGCGCCAGGCGGCCGGCGTGACTCCGATCACCCGTCGGAAGACACGGCCGAAATGACTTTGGTCGGCCATTCCACAATCCAGCGCGATTTTCACCAGTGGTTCCCGGGAGTTGAGCATGATGGTCTGGGCACGATTCACACGCTGCCGTGTAATGTAATCGTGCGGGGTCTCTCCGAAGCTCTTTTTGAATGCACGGGAGAAGTGGCTCGTGCTCAGTTCCACTATTCTGGCCAGAGTGCTGACTTGGAAGCTCTCACCCAGGTGGGCTTCGATGTATGCGGCAACACACTTTGCCTGCCAGCGCGCCAAACCGCCCTGAGATTGCCAGTCCCGCCGTCTGCGCTCGCGATTATCTCCGCCGCCGAAAGGCACAATCGTGCGCTTGCAGTATGGGCAGATGGCTGGCATCTCCATGACTTCACACGCCGCGGTATACGAGGGCAGTGAACAGTGCCGGGTCGATGACGCCTCCGCCCCACTTGGGGTCGAATGGTCCGGTGGGTTTTGTGGCGATGACTTCGTTCAATGAGAGGCCCTGGTGTTTCAAGCCGGCGACCCGTTCGCGGATCGCAACCAGCATGTCACGATATTCGGCGAGCTCGGCTCGCGTGCCGGCTGGGCCGTGTCCGGGAATGATGCTGGTGTGCCCGGTGGACAGCTCCAGGTTCGTGTTGGCCGCGCGGATCATCCCGTCGATGCTTCCTCCGGCCACATAGTCTATGAAGGGATACAGGCCATTCCACCAGGTGTCTCCGGTGAACAGCACATCGGACTTCGGGAAATAGACTGACAGATCGCCATCCGTGTGGGCGGGATCGTAGTGGCGAATACGAATCGACTCGCCGTTCATGTTCAGCATGAGCGTCGCGTCGACGAGCACTGTTGGCCGACCGGCGGCTACAACCGGCGCGAATGTGTGACCCCACTCCGCCACTGTGATCGACTCATTCAGGTGTCTGGCGGTATTTTCATGGGCGATCAGAGTTGCGCCGTCTTCGTGAGCCCAGGCGTTGCCATCCGTGTGGTCCCAATGCCAGTGGGTGTCGATCACATAGCGAAGTTTCGGAGGGCTCATCTGCCGCAGCGCTGACTCGATCTTCTGTCTGGATACCGCGATTCCGGCATCGACCAGCAGCAACCCGTCAGGTCCGGACAGGACGCCGATGTTGCCTCCCGAACCTTCGAGGACGGTCACTCCTCCTCGGACAGGTCTGACACTGATCGGTGCGACAGCCGTGTCGGAATTGATCTTGTCGTAAGGGGTCGGATCCGCGGAGGACGCAGCCGTGAACAGGAAGCCGCTGACGGCTAGCAAGACCAGTGAGGATCTGTATTGTCGTCGATACATGGTGGCCACCTTTGTCGGGTTGTTCGAGATGGACCTTGCGTGGGAGACACGCGGGAAGCTAGCGCAACGAGCAGGAGAAATAAGACACAGTTGGGTCGACTGGAATCCAGTACAGGATGGTGGGGATTTGAGACCTTGCGTCCAAGGGGTTGGACGTTTCGGATCTTCGCAAAGTCGACACCGCCAACTACGACAGAACGCTCAAACTCCGGGCTTATGAACGCGCTGGCGTGAGCGGCCGCGGGGCTGGGACACTGCGGGATAGATCAGCGTTCCGTCAGGTTGAATGACGGCACCCGGGGTCAGGCGTGCGGTTTCCACTCTGCCCGGGCCCATGATGTGAAGAACGGCGTTGCCCGATGCGATCAGATAGTCGGCAATGATGCGGCGGTGGCATCGCCACCATACCGCCTCGGCACACATGATCGCGCAGCGCTGTTTGCGGCCTTCGTCGAGCAGGTGCTCGAGGCCGTCGTGGAAGCTCTGGGTCAGGGCGTAGTCGGCGTAGTTGCGAAAGCTCTGGTTTGTCCAGAAGGCGTTGACGTCCGCGGACGAGGTTGCGCTTTTTCCCCGGCGGCCGCCGAGTGTTGAAAGGTGCTCATACGAGATATCATGGGCCATCAAGGCTTCGGGAAAGGTGTCCTGATTGAACTGCGGATGGGTGCGGGATCTAGGGATCTTTCTGACATCCGTGATGCGCTCGATCCGGGCTTCGCTCAACAATTTGAGGAATTCCTCGAGGCTGCGGGTCGAATGGCCGATGGTGTGGAAGGTGAGCTTCACGCGTGGCCCCAGAAAGCGCCCGACGGCAGGTAAATCAAGGCATTACGATAATCCGGGTCGATGCCGGGTTAAACATCTCGTAAGTTCCTCGAGATGAGGATAGACCTGAAAACGCTGTAAACTTCAACGAATCAGCTTCCGTAGGAGCCCGCCTGTGGACTTATCGATCAACGGCCAAAGCGTGCAGGTCACTGCCAGCGGCGACACGCCGCTCTTGTGGATCCTGCGGGATCACCTCGGGATGACCGGTACCAAGTTCGGCTGCGGCATGGCGCTGTGTGGGGCTTGTACCGTGTTGGTCAATGGGGAGGCCGTCCGGTCCTGTGTGACGCCGGTTTCGTCATTGGCGGGTAAGCAGGTCACCACGATCGAGGGGGTCGGGGCCACCAAACCCGGGAAGGCGCTCCAGGAGGCCTGGGTGGCGCTGAACGTGCCTCAATGCGGGTATTGCCAGGCCGGGCAGATCATGTCGGCCGCGGCGCTGCTGTCCACCAAGCCTCATCCGAGTGACGCCGACATCGATACCGCGATGGCGGGCAATATCTGCCGGTGCGGTACCTATCCGCGCATTCGTGTGGCGATCAAGCGAGCGGCGGGGCAGACGGAGGGCGCGGCATGACTGAGCTGGTCACCCCTGAACTTGGGAATACCACGCGCCGGGAATTTCTGGCGCAGTTGCGAGCATTCGGCGGACTGGTGCTCGTGGCGAGCATCCCGGGTGTCTCGAAGGCTTCCGATGCGGAGAAATATGGGGCGGATGGAATGCCTCATGGCTGGAAGGATGATCCGCTCGCGTTCGTGGCGATCGGCACTGACGGGATGGTCACAATCGTCGTGCACCGGTCGGAGATGGGTCAGGGGGTTCGTACAGGGATGCCGCTCATCGTCGCCGATGAGCTCGAGGCGGATTGGAGCAAGGTGCGTGTGAGCCAGGCTCCCGCCGATGAAGAGAAGTACGGGAACCAGGATACGGATGGTTCGCGGAGTACACGCCATTTCTTCGAGCCTATGCGCCGGTGTGGCGCGGCGGCCCGGATGATGCTCGAGCAAGCTGCTGCTCAGTCGTGGGGGGTGCCCGT
>DAITMW010000348.1:0-7435 GCA_036834945.1 Steroidobacteraceae bacterium | reverse complement strand
TCACAGTTCAAGGTCAAGCCCAAAGTCATCACCGTGTACCGAGTCGGGTCAACCCGAGGCCGTCCGGACCCGACTACTACGCCATGAGGAATATCTGCACCTGACCTCGTCGATTAATAGGGGCGATGCCGAGGCGCGAGCCGGCACCGACGAGTTAGATGCCCGCTTGGAGCAACTGAATGCCCAGGTCATTACGACTTTGCAGAGCCTGACGCCGACTCAGTTTGACAAACTGTCCAAGCGTCGCCCCACCCTGGCGAAGTACGCCTACCTGGTCGAACAGGCTCAACGTCAGGCCGCCCACACGCTGCCATCCGCACAAGAACTCATGCTGGCGCAGCTCTCGAACCCGACGCTATCAGCACTCTTTGATCTGTACACGCAAACGCTAACGACGACGACATTCCCGACTCTTTCGACGCCGGAGGGGCTGCTCGACGCACGTAAGGACCGAACAGCTCTAACCGCGAACCCAAACCGGGAGATACGACGGCAGGCTGCCGAACAGTATTGGGCGGGCTACGCGTCGCGGGGACCGCTCTACGCGAGCATTTTGTTCGACATCGTCCACGAGAATGATCGAGTGGCACGCCTGCGCCACTTCGACGACACCCCGAGCGCCATCTATTTCGACATGTTCGAAACTCGGGCTTCCGTAAACGCCTGCCTCGCGAGTGTCGCACGCCATGCTGATGTGTTTCGCGACTACCAGGCGCTTCGTGCCCGGCACGTTCAGAAGGCGCTGTCGCTCCCTGACATTCATTCCTGGGATCTCACTGCGCCGGTTCCTGGATTCGCGGCCCCCCGATTCTCGATTGACGAAGCGACGACTGCCGCCCTGGCGGCGTTGCAACCTCTCGGCACCCGCTATGAGGCACAGTTTCGGGCTCTCCTCGAACCGAAGAACCAACGGGCCGACATCGCCCCAGGTACGCCAACACGTTACACCGGAGGTTATTCGGTCAAGGGACCGGGCATCCCGTCGGCACTGTATGTCGGCAGCTTTCGCGGCGACCTGAACAGCGTGCGCGTAATCGTCCACGAGGGTGGCCACGCCGTGCACGGGCAAATCAGGAATGAGCACGTCGCATCCCCATTCTATGCTGACGGCCCACACTGGCTCAGCGAAGGTATCGCGATAGTCAACGAGCTGCTGCTCTATGACCACCTCGCAGCAACGAGCCCAAGTCCGTCAGCGCGCGAGTACTACCTCGAGGCATTGGTTGACGACATGAGTTATCAGATATTTACCTCGGCGGAGGAAGCAACGCTGGAACAAGGAGTACACGACGGCGTCGTTGCGGGTCACATCCGAAATGCTGCCGACCTCGATACCCTGACGCGTACCACACTCACCACCTATGACATCTGGGCCTCGAGCGAGCCCGATCGGCAACACCTTTGGATGACGAAGCAACTCATGTTCGAGGACCCTCTGTATCTGGTGAACTATCTCTATGCAGGCCTTTTCGCGACGAAGGTCTACGCCCTGCTCGAGTCCGGTGATCCCGCGTTTCGGGACCGGTACCTGGCCCTCCTGGAGGACGGCTACAACGCCTCGCCGACCACATTATTGCGCCGTCTGTTCGGTCGTGACCTCTCCATCGATCAGCTGGTCGATGATGACGTCGCCGTGTTATCGGCGAAAATCACAGAGCTTGGTGCACTCTATTAGTGGGTGCCTTCCTGGGCCCTGCGGAACAGAGCGAGGTCCGCCGGAGTGATCAGCAGGACAGGGTGTGGCGAGGGAACACGATCCTCGACGTACGTTGAAGGGCCGGTCTTCCTTACCTCAACCCAGACCCAACCCGGCGCGTCGACCTGAACGTCCAGTTGAGGTGCCGATTCCAGCGCAGTATTACCCGTATCGGTACCGGTCACATGGCATGGGCGATCGAAATAGACGAGTTGCAGTGTATTTCGGGTATCGGCGTCGTAGAGGCCCACCATGAATTTGTAGAGATGCGCCGCAGGGAAATCCAGTCCGGGAATCAGCCGGGCCAGGCGGGTCTCCTTCGGAATCACTTCAAACCCTGGTGCCGCCGTTTCGGTCACTGGCGTGGCTTTGCCTGCGAACATCCAGGTCAGACGGCCCAGATCCCATGGGATCGAGGTGTCATGTCCGATTGGGCGGGTCGCGATGTACAGGAACCTTTTCTTTATGTGAAAGCCACCAGGGGCCACACCCATTGCAAGGGATAATTGAGTGGGCCGCAGGGCCGGACGCAGCTCCTTTCCACCTGTCCAGATGAACTCTACTGCCAGATCCACGACCTGGTGGTCCGCCGACGCCTGCGGGTTACCGGCCGGACTCGTGTGCCCAACCCGTGGCATCAGTTGTATCGCAACCAGGGCAACTGCCAGCGTGGCCTTCCACATAGAATGACGGTTCATTTTGTCGATTTCGATACTCAACCAGTGATCTGCAGGGCTGCAAAAACCGACTATAACCCCACGTCAGGCTGCCGGCGCCCGTTAGAGTGATTGCCCTGTCAAGCGCAATCCACCATCGCACTCCAGGACGCAACCGGTCATGAAGGAATTCCCAATCAGGAATACAATCGATTCCGCAACGTCCTCCGGTCTGCCGACCCGCCCAACCGGTGTCGCTGTCGCGAATTTCTTGAATGTGTCCCGCTTTTGATCCTCCGGCATCCAATTCCACCAGGGCGTATCAATGACCCCCGGTGATACGGCGTTGACGCGGCGTGGTCTCAGCTCGACCGCAAGTGGCTTGACCAGACCTTCGATGGCTGAGTTGATGGCTGACAGGCCGGCCGTACCCGGATTGGCCGCTCGCGCGGAGATCGCTGAAACAAAGGTGATGGAACCTGACTGGCTCAGGTAAGGAAGCGACTCTTGCGCCAATGAGAAGTGCGTCCAGAACTTCGCCTCAAACCCGGAGCGCAGGTCAGGGAGCGCCACTCGAGAAAATGAGCCCGCGCCTTTGCCGCCGCTGAGGGCGAGCACGAGATGATCGAACGGGCCGATCTCCGCAAGCGCGCGCGCCCGATCTCCTGGTTGTGCCGCATCGAAGGCAGCGACGGAGACCTTGTCGCCAAGCTGCTTTTGCGCGGACTCCAGTTTTGAGCGATCCCGTCCGTTGACCACTACCCGCGCACCGCAGCGGACGAGCAGTCTGGCTGCGGCCAAGCCGACTCCGGACGATCCGCCGGCCACCAGAACCCGGACTCCATCAAGTTCGAACATCCAACTCTCCGCGGCGCTGGCCCGGTTTTGCGACGTTTCCTATTTCAAAAATCATGGAGCCATGCGACATATTGCCCTCGTTGCCCGCCTCACTGATTCTTGCCTCGGACCGCGTTCACCACCGAAGCGGTGCGCTCCTTCAGCTTGCGCAGCCAGCTCCGCGCCCACGCGAATTCGAGTCCGAGAATACCCAACCCAACGGGAATGACGATGATCGCGGGCCCGGGCAGAACGATCATTGCGATACCGATCGCCAGCACGGTGAAACCGACAACCGATATGGCGATGCGTTTTGCCCATCTGATGAGAAAGGGATTTCCGTCGCGAAGCTTCATGCGGAACCGCGCCAGAGGCTTGCTGAGGTGCCGCTACGGCATGGACACCAATGCTATACAGTTTGACACAAATGACAGCTCATTTCGTAGCCGTGACCCTGCATCGGACATGGCCAGCTTCGGTAGCCCTGGCGCCGCGGTTATGGCATAAGGAGCCGCTCGAAGGAGACTGATATGCAACCGTTGGCGTTGAGATCTTCTATCGTACTGCTGTGCGCACTCATGCTGACCGGATGTGTGCACGGAAGGGCCACCGAAGCAAAGTCCTTTTGGGCCCAACGCAATCGCGAGGCGGCAATCCTCGCAGCACACCCAACTCCAGGCAATCTGGCCGCGGCCGCGCTGCTGGCGGAGTATGACAACCGGGACTCCCGTCAATCCCTCGCTCTGATCGAGCAGGCGGAGACCCTTGCACCGCAGAGCCCCGAGCTCCTGTGGCTTCATCTCGCCCTCTGCATACGACTCAAGTGTAACGCCGAAGCGCAAATCACGGCCCACCTTCAGAGCATTGACGTAGCCAACGGATTCGTATGGCTCCCGGAACTCGAGCGGGCGCAATCGGCAGGACCCGAAGCCGTCACGGCGGCAATTGTGCGCATCGGTGCCAGCCCGAGCATGACGTTCTACTGGAACCAGCTCGAGGTCATGATGGTCGATGCTTTAGCCGTGGCCGATCCGTCCAAGGATCTCGCGACGCGAGGCATGGTCGCCATCGGCATGCTCGCGGCGCAGGCTATTCCACCGCTTCAGACAATGTCCAAAGCGTGCCGCCCCGAACAGCTCGACCTACCGGGACGACGTCCGGCCTGCGAGGCACTGGTAATACGCATGGAGCAGTCGAGCAGCGTGCTCACTCAAAGTCTGGCCCTCAGTCTGGAGGATCGCTGGTGGCCGGCCGGCAGCCCTCGAGGCGAGATGGTGCGTGCAAAGCGACGGCGACTCGACTATCTGATGACAACGTCGAGTCGCATTCGGTTCTGGCATAAAAACACAGACATGGCCGTACGCATTGACGCGGCACGTCACACTGATCGCGAAGAGGATGTGGAGCTTGCCCTGGTCAAGTCGTTCGGTTTGCCTCTGGAGCCCCCGAAGAATTGGAAGGACGCTTTCCATCCCCTGTAGTGCCGCCCAGGCCGCAAGCTGCTTCGCCCCTCCACTGATTCTTATTTCCCCTTTTGGGGTGCGTGACGGCTCGTCCCCGAGGAGATAACGCGGCGCGGTTCCGCGCGCTTGTGCCAAGTCCCCGGGGTTCTCGCGACGAAGGCCTACGGCATGCTCGAGTCCGGTGATCCCGGACCGGTGCAACGCGGGCACGGACCTTGCGCGCTTTCGCGCGGAGGTGCGACATGAGCGCACATCAATGGCGAAAAGCTCCTCATTGGGTGGTGGCTTTTGCCCTGGCCACGAGCAGTACCTGCATCCTGACAGTGGGTCTCGGCTTGTCAGCCTGTACGACGGTTCACACCACCGCACCAGGCGCCGTCGGCATCGACCGCAAGCAGCGCATGATCATCTCCGAGCAGGCGGTGGAGAACAGTGCGGCGCAAGCCTACGCCCAGGAAGCCCAGAAAGCCCGGGACGCGGGGAAACTCAACTCCAACCCTCAGCTCACGGCAAGGGTGCGTAGCATTTCCCAACGGCTGATTCCGGTAACGGCGACCTTCCGTCCGGATGCGCCGCAATGGAAGTGGGAGATCAACACGCTGCAGACCGACGAGTTGAACGCCTACGCCATGCCCGGTGGCAAGATCATGGTATACAGCGGCATCGTTGAGAAATTGAAGCTCACGGATGCGGAGCTGGCGGCGATCATCGGACACGAAATATCACATGCCTTGCGCGAGCACACACGGGAAAGGGTCTCGCGTGCGTATGCGCAGCAATTGGCATTGGCCGGGGTAGCAGCAGCCGCGGGCGCCGAAGAGGGGACAGTCGACCTCGTCAACCAGATCGCCACCGTCACCTTCCAGCTTCCCCACAGTCGGGAGCAGGAGTCCGAGGCCGACGTCATGGGCCTGGAACTCATGGCACGCGCCGGCTACGATCCGCATGCAGCCGTCAGCGTTTGGCGGAAAATGGAATCGGCACAGCAGGGCGGGCCACCGCAGTTCCTCAGCACGCACCCCGCCCCCGGCAACCGTATTGGCGAGCTACAAGCGCGCCTACCGAAGGTCATGCCTCTATATCAAGCCGCGGCAGCTCGAGGTTGAAACAGCCAAGCCCGGTTTCCTGCCGGCGCCGGGCGCCCGCATGTCGACCCGCTTCATGGCTTTTTACTGCGAATCGCATTCACCGTTGCCGTACTCACGCAAAGTCTGGCCCTCAGTCTGGAGGAGCGCTGGTGGCCGTCCTACCGGCAGATCACTCTTTGCCGGCGCCGGTATCCGGGCTCGCGCGGAAAAAGTGGGATCCATGAAGTACAGAATCTGCTTGCCGTAAATCGGTGTGTGGCCCGCCACGAAGATCAACATGTCGCCGGGCTCGACGACGTTGCCCTTGGCGTCCTTCCTGGCAGCGGGCAGCCGCATCACTTCGTCCGGCGTGAGCAGTGGCCGTTGCGTCTCCTGCGTCGAGGTCGAAACGTTGGATTGAGAGCCATAGAGACTGCCGGAATAGGAATACGACTCTTTGACAATGGTGGCGGTACCCGTCATCTTCGAGAGCAGCTCGGCGGTCTCGATCTTGTTGGGCGCGTACGCCACGCGGACGTGTGAGTTGGAAAAGATACTCTCGTCCTTGCCATAAGCCGTCCACAGTTGCGAAATGTCCTGAATGATGAGGTAGGCTTTCAGGCCGTAACCCGCTATGAAGGCCAGTGACTCCTCGAACACATCGAGCTTGCCCAGGCTCGGGAACTCATCGAGCATGAGTAACAGACGGTGCTTGTACCCGGCCGTACTGCGGCCATCCTTGAACTCCATTTTTTCCGTCAGGCCACGCACCACCTGGTTGATGATCAGCCGGATCAACGGCCGCAGACGATCCTTGTCCGAAGGCGGCACCACGAGATAGAGCGACACGGGTTTGTCATCGTTCATCAGATCGTGGATCTTGAAATCGCTGACCGCCGTGTTGCGCGCGACGAGAGGATCTCGGTACAGGGTGAGATAGGAAATCGCACTCGAGAGCACACCGGACTGCTCCTCTTCAGCCTTGTTCAACATGTCACGAGCGGCGGCCGCCACCACAGGGTGACAATAATTGGGCGCTCCATGCGAATCCGGCCACCCGGGTCCGGTCAAATCATGATCGGTATCGAGCATCCACTTCATCGTTTGCTCCACGGTGCGACCGGGGTCGCTCAAGAATCCCAGCACGCCGTTCAGCGTCTTGCTCTTCTCCGCGTACAACACGTGCAGCGCGACACCGACGAGCAACGCTTGACTGGACTTCTGCCAGTGGTCCTGCAGACCCTTACCGTCCGGATCCACGATCATGGTCATGATGTTCTGCACATCGGCGACCTCGCGATCGGTGCGTAAACGAACCTCGGCCAGCGGGTTGAAGCGTGCACTGGACCCATCCATCGCCGAGGGCTCGAACTTCACGGCGTGATTACCAGCTTCCAACCTGCGCCAACCCGAGGTCAACGCCCAGTTTTCGCCTTTGATATCGTAGATGAGCGCGCTATGGGGCCACGACAACAGGGTCGGCAAAACGAGACCCACCCCCTTGCCCGAGCGTGTCGGCGCGAAGGCCATGATATGTTCCGGACCGTCGTGCCGCAGATAGAGCATTTTGTTGGTATGACTATCTTTCCATGCGCCGACGTAAACGCCGCTGCCTTTGCCAATGAGCCCCGTCTGCTCGACTTCCCTCTCCGTGGCCCAATGGGCCGAGCCGTGCAGACTTTCGGACTCGCGCTGGATCTGCTCCCTGCCCTGTTT
>DAITMW010000347.1:3309-7452 GCA_036834945.1 Steroidobacteraceae bacterium | reverse complement strand
TCGACCCCGCAGTCCGAACCAGTAGCCGTCCGAGTCCGTGAAGCCGTGCAGAAGGTACAGAACGGGATAGCGTCGCGAGCCCGCCTTGGCATAGCTGGGCGGTAGATAAACCGACACTTTGCGATCCGCGGAATCGCCGTCCAGGTTGCCTTCCAACGAGACGCCGTGCACGGTGATGCGCTCGTAGTGCCCTGCGGATACAGGGGGCTGGCCCAATGACGGCTCCGCCTGGGGTGTCTGTGCGGTTACGGTGCTTGCGGCGATCGCGACGGCTGCCAGCCAGGCCGCGGCCAAAAATTTCATGCTCATGTCCGAGTATGCCCCCTGAACTTTCGATTCGCGTTGCAGTCGAGTTTCCCGAACGGCTTTGCTTGCCGAAAGCCTCGAGGCTATCGTGCCCGCACCGCGGACGCTCGAATGGAGTCGGAGTCGCCCTGTGACAGCACCCACGTTCGATCTTTCCCATGAGTCGCCCTGTGACAGCACCCACGTTCGATCTTTCCCATGAGTCGCCCCATGACACCACCGACAGTCGGTCCCTCCCATGAGTCGCCCATGACACCACCCACATTCGGTCTCTCCCATATCGCGTTGAAGGTCGCGGACCTGGATCGGGCCGTCGCCTTCTACACGGCGGCCTTCGGCACGCGGCAATATTTCCGCAATGGCACGAGCGCGCAGGTACTGGGCCCCGGCCCGACAGACGTGATGGCCTTTGAGTTGATGCCGGAAGGGGCAGGGCAGGCCGCAGGGGTCCTGCACTTCGGCTTGCGCCTGACCGGCCCGGATCGCCTCGACGAGGTCATTGATCGCGTGATCGCAGCCGGTGGCACGCTGCTCCAACGTGGCGACTTCGGCAACAATCAACCTTTCGCGTTTGTTCGCGATCCCGACGGTTACGAGATCGAGCTCTGGCACGAGAACACGGCGCATCACTCGCCGACGTAGCGTCGCGAAGGCCGGCCCACCGCCGTTACCTCCGCCGCCCGATTCCGGGGACCTGCTCAAAAAGCGTATTCAGCCACCTATCCAGCAGGCAGTTTCGCCAGCATCTTTTTCAGCGCGAAGTGACGATAGCTTTCGAGCGCGAGCGGCTCGAGCTCGCGCTCGTTGATCTTCTTGGAGACATCGAGCGCAATCCAACCGTTGTGCCCCATGTACGGTGGAATCGTGAAGCGCGGGTCGCCGGTCATGAGCAGTTGCGCGTGGACTCCCACCCAGAACGCAACCTTCCAGCTTCCGTCATAACAATAGGCCTGCGCGAACACCTTCTTGCCGGCACGCCAGACCGGCTGACCGAACTGCGATCCCTCGGAGGTGTCAGGCAGCGCGAGACAGACCTTCCGCATGCTCGCCATGACCTGTTTCCCGCGGGGTGTGTTCTTCGGATCAACATCCGCGGCGGTGATTCTGCTCCTGGGTGCCGGGACGGAGGGCGTCTTCTTGAGCTGGCTGCTCACTTTAGCCGGTGCGACGCGCTCGTAGGCTGCGCGCACGATTGGAGCAACGCGCTTCCACGGGAACCCCAGGTCGAGCCGCAATCCGAGCCAGCCACTCGGTCCGACGTACGGCGGCACGAAACAATGCTTCGGCTCCTCGCGGACATACATGTCCTGCATTCCCTCCGGCGTGTTCAGCCACAGCGCGATGCGACCATCCCCATGGTGGTTGACCGCGTACATGGCGAATACCTTGGTGCCTCGGACGCGGTAGTTGAGCATCCCGTGAGAGGTGAATTCCTCGGCCTCCGGAAAGGCGAGGCAGAGCTGGCTGATGGCTTTCTCGAGGTCATTTCTCATGGCCCGATTCCTGGCGGCAAGAGTTGATCGTCAAGGATCAGTAATGATTCTGTCACGGCGATCATACACTCTGCCCAGCTAACGCTAAAACAACAGGGAGTTACCCCATGTCGAGGATTATCACCGTCGCCGCTGTCAGCACGATCGTGTCTTCTTTCTGGGCGGCCGCGCCCGCGGATGCCAGCATGATCTTCCAGCAGCGCACTTCCACGCTTACTGCCTCCGGTCTGACCTGCGGAAACTTCAGCTGTTCTACGATTGGCAGCACGACAACCGGCGTTACGGACTTTGCTCCGTATTCGGACTCACTGTCCTACATGGATTCCTCGACGGCGACACAACAGTCCACGCTCAGCGCGACGCAGATCGAGGTGAAGAGCCACGCCATGGGATATCCGTCTTCTGCTGGGGGTGCCGACTCGTATTTTTCCGTTCAATTCTCTCTCGATGACACGGAGCATTACAGTTTCACCGGCATCAGTATGAACGACTCGGGTAGCGGCAAGGCACAGATCGAGCTCATCGGCCCGAATGGGTTTGATCTGACCCAGCAGGAAATCCTCCAGGCCGATCCCGCCTACAACTCGTACTCGGTCAGTGGCAGTGGAACGTTGGGGCCTGGAATCTACACTCTCGTGGTCGACGCCAAGGCCGTTGGACCCGGCCATAATTACACGCAGACATGGGCCGATGCGCAGGCGGAGTTGAATCTCCAGCCGGTGCCGCTGCCGGCGGCGGGGCTGCTGCTGCTGACCGGTCTTGCGCCGCTCGGGTTTTTGCGGCGCGCCCGGGCTACCTAGAGCCCATCTGTTTGCACGCGAGGGCGGCGCTCCGTGTACGCCGCCCTCGCGGGGCAACGGTGCTCCCATTGTTGACTCGGCTGACGACGCGAGTCTCATCGCCATTGGGAGCTGTCACGCGCCAATAGCTGACAGGTGTCATCGGGACCGCCCACTCCTTGGTCAACGACCGCGAGACTTATGACAATCGGGTCCATAGGTGCCTCCGGGTCCGTTGGTCTGCGATAGACGTCACGAGCGCCAACCTCGGCCGACGCTAGAATGGCTGAACGCCATCGAGCGAGTGAGGACAAGGATGATGCAGATCACCAGAGGGTTGCTCGTAGTCGCTTGCGCATCGGCTCTCGCCGCCTGCGCATCCAAGCCCGCAACAAATTCAACCGCGCCGACTGCGACGGCGAACGCGGGCACTCCTGCGGTGAGCCCGGTCCCGAAGGGCTACCGCCGAGTCGTGAAGGGCGGCACCGAATACTTTTGCCGTACGCAGGGAGTTACCGGTTCGCACACCTTGAAGCACGAGGTTTGCCTCACGCAGGACGAGCTCACCGCCGAGCGGAATCACACTACGACCTTCGGGTCGGATCCTCGCGCGACGACGAGCACGGCCGCGCGCTGATTGTCGCGATGCTGCTCGCTCCTATGAGTCGAGCTGTCGACGCTGGAGCGCGGTAGTCCCACAACACGAGCCCTATGACGTCAAGCAAGTGCTGGGCCCTCATACGGCCCTGATACGCCACGCGCGGGCGAACCGACTGTAGGAGTTGACCGTGCCGTAAAAGGGGGGTGGTGCTGACTCGCGGAATCGAACCGCGGACCTACTGATTACGAATCAGTTGCTCTACCGACTGAGCTAAGTCAGCGCTGAATGGCCGAAACGCCGGATACCTGATCCCGGCGCGGGCCGCGATTCTATAGATAACGTCACCCGCCGTCACCCCGCCTTTTTAGCGGCAGGTCACGGCATTGCGCTCAGCTTTTTCTGCGCAGCCGGATGACGACGTCGATGCCGGCGACCTCAGTGCCCGGAGGGGGCTCGGGTAGGCGGCTGAACTCTACGTCCGGTACGGGGACATCGATCAGCGCACCGTTCGTGAGGTCGTGGAAGTGGTAGTGCGCGTCCACGTTCGAGTCGAACCAGGCGCGCGACCCGTCGACCGAAAGCTGGCGGATAAGCCCACGCTCGGCGAAGAGGTTGAGCGTGTTGTAGACCGTCGCCTTCGAGACCCGGGCGCCGGCGGAACGCAGGCTGTCGAGGATCTGTTCGGCGGAAAGATGCTGCGGAGCGGAGAGGAGCAGGGCAGCGATACGCACGCGCTGCCCGGTCGGACGGATACCGCAATCCGACAGTCTTCGCTCGCATTGGGAGGCGATGTGATCGCCTGTCTCAGCCTGAGAATCCATGTTCCCCCGGGTGCAGCGGCGTCTTTGCGTTGAACTTGCTCGAGTTTTACCGCCGGGGGTAGCCAAAGGTCAATGTCGCTGCACCGCAGGATGGTCGAGAATGACGCAATACGTCACAAAGAAAGTCTGAATATGTCAAATCG
>DAITMW010000347.1:0-3209 GCA_036834945.1 Steroidobacteraceae bacterium | reverse complement strand
CCGGGATACTCATGATCGATCCGCTCGTGGATCTCGATGAGCTTCAGCGAGCTCGCTCCGATCTCGAACAGGTTGTCGTTGATGCCGACTCGCTTACCCTCGAGGGCGGTATCGACGATCGTCTTGAGCTTGTCTTCGATTTCCGTGAGCGAGCCGGGCTCGCCAGCGCCAGCACCACCGCCGCGCTCCGCCGACCGTAGCGCCGCCAGCTCAGTGAGCTCTGCATCGAACTCGCCGTCGAGATAACTCTCCTCGAGCAGGTGGCGCTGGATCTTGCCGCTCGTGGTCTTGGGAATGCGCTTCACCGGCACGACCGCCCCCACCTCGAGGCCGGTCTGCTCGTTGATGACACGCGTCACCTGGTTGGCGATCGGTAGAAAGTCGTCCATCCCGCTGCGATGGAGCACGAACACGAGCAGCTGCTCGATCTGCGAGTCACGCGGCCGCACGCCGGCGGCAACGACCTTACCGAGCTCGAGTCCTTCCACCCGCTGCGCGATGGTCTCCAGGTCGTGGGGATAGTAGTTCTGGCCGTTGACGAAAATGATTTCCTTGGCACGTCCGGAGATGAATATCTCGCCGTCGTGGAACAGGGCGAGGTCGCCCGTGCGGAGCCAGCCATCCTGGGTGAGCGCCGCGGCGTTGGCTTCCGGGTTCTCGAAGTACCCGCGGGTGACGTTGTCACCACGCATTTCGACGTTGCCGACCCGGTTCTCGGGCAACACGTTGCCTTCGTCGTCCGTCAGGCGTACCTGACAGTACGGAATCACCTTGCCTTCGGAGATGAGCTCGACGGCATCCTTGTCGGTTTTCGCGATGGGCTCGACCGGGCTGCCCACATTCAACTTGTGACGGTTGAGCGTGATCGTGCGCATCGGGGCGCCGACCTCGGGGAAGGTGACGGCGAGAGAGGCTTCCGCGAGACCGTACACCGGAAACATCGCGTTCCGCGCGAGCTTCGCGGGCTCCATGCGCTCGAGGAACTCGTTGCAGAGCTCGACCGAGATGGGCTCCGCACCGTTGAAAATGAGCCGGGTGGCCGATAGGTCGAGGCCGTCGACAGGCCGGTCGCCCAACACCTTCAGATAGTGCTTGTAGCCGAAGTTCGGCGAGCACAGGATCGTCGCGCGGACCCGCGAGGCGAATGTGAGCCACAGCAGCGGCCGCCGGACGAACAACTCCGTCGGCATCAGGTAAGCATTCACCTGCCGCGAGAACATGATGATGTGGAAGCCAATCAGTCCCATGTCGTGGGTCAACGGCATCCAGGACAGGCTGATGTCATCGTCGGTCAGCTGCGCCGCCTGGCTCACGCCGCTGCAGTTCGCGATGACGTTGCTGTGCGTGAGTACGACACCCTTCGGCTCGCTCGTGGAGCCGGAGGAGAATTGAATGAAAGCCGTGTCCTCGGGCTTCGCTTCGTAGATTTTCCCTGGGCGCGAGATGTCATCGAGGTCATCCACCAGGAAGGCCCGCGAGCGCAGATCGTTGTACAAATCCGTCTCGCCCACCTGCGCGGCGAACGTCCCGATGCGATCGAGCGAGCGGCGCTCGGTATAGATGAATGGTTTACCGAGCTTGCGCGCCACCCTCAGGAGTTTGTGACGGTGCTCGTCGCTGATGCCCAGTGCGATCGGGACCGGCACTATGCCGCCGATGATCGCCGCCCAGAAAGCGTCGATGAACTGCTCGTTGTTACCCAGGAACAGAATGAGCTTGTCGCCGCGCTTGGCGCCAATCCGCTGCAGGTGATACAGGATGCCGAGGGCGCGCTCGTACAACTCCCCGTAGGTAACCTCGCGTGACTCGTTCTCGCCTTCGAGATACGTGACGAAGCGCGCGGCGTTGCGGTTGGATTGAAAGAGCTCGGTCAGGGTCGTGGCTTTCAACATCAGCGGCGTTCCAGCCTCATGTGCAGTGGGTAACGGGTGCGCAGATTGATCTGCGCCTCGAGCTCCAGCGGCTTGTCAGGCACGTGGATCAGGCGATAGTGGCGAGCCACCTTGTACAGATGCATGAGCATCTCGTACAGCGCGAAGGTCTCGCCGATGCAATGGCGGGGCCCGGCCGCAAACGGCATGTAGGCAAAGCGCGGACGCTCGGCCTCGTGCTCCGGCGCGAAGCGCTCGGGCCAGAAGCGGTCGGGATCTTTCCAGAACCGTCCATCGCGATGCAAGAGATACAGCGGCAGCAGCACGTTCGTACCAGCGGGGACATCGTACCCGCCGAGGACATCGGCCTCGATCGTGCGCCGGGAGAGCAGCCAGCCGGGCGGGTAGAGTCGCAAGGCTTCGTTTATCACCTGCTGCGTGTAGGTGAGTGACTCCATCTGCGCGAGGCTCGGGCTCGTCATCTCGGGCGCTGCATCGATCTCGGCGTGCAGGCGGGCCTCGACGTCCGGGTTCTGCGAGAGGAGGTACCAGGTCCAGTTCAGTCCGCTCGCCGTCGTCTCGTGACCGGCGACCACGAGTGTCATGATCTCGTCGATCAACTCGCGGTCGTTCATGGGCGCGCCGGTTTCCTTGTCGCGGGCGCTCATGAGCATGCCAACATAGTCGAAATGCTCGGTGCCCTCCTGGCGGCGGCGCTCGATCAACCCGGCCACGATCTTGGTGAGCGAGCGGAATTTGAACGCGAACTGCAGGTTGCGGCCCTGTTCCTTGGTGACCACGTCGAAGGGATTGCCGCCGAGTTGCTCCGACATGCGGTCGAGGTCGGTTCCGAAGATCGAGCGCAACACGATGCTCAGCGTCAACTCGCTCATCTCGTCGGTGAGGTTGACCGGCTCGCCCTGGGCGGCCAGCCGCTCCCAACGGGCAATGAAGCTGTCGTTGGCGGAATCGATCATCTGAGCGAATTCCGTGACGACACGACGGTGAAAGAAGGGCTGCATCATGTAGCGTTGGCGCTTCCACAGCTCGCCCTCGCTGGTCATGAGTCCCTTGCCGAGGAGGATCTTGACGCGGTCGAGGCCCATCCCCTTGGTGTAGTTGCGATGATTGGAGACCAGTACCCGCTTCACATCGTCGGGATGGTGTACCACGTAGATGTGGGCCTTGCGCGCGGGCGAATAGACGCGGTAGGTATCGCCGTAGTGGGCGTACAGGTCGATCATCCGCTCCAGGGAGTCATCCGTGGCGCCGATATCGAACTGAAGCTCCGCCTCGGGCGGATCATTGCGGGTGGGCTCGGTGGCGGTCATGCGCAGG
>DAITMW010000346.1:0-7557 GCA_036834945.1 Steroidobacteraceae bacterium | reverse complement strand
ACGCGGCACCCATTCATACCGCCAGCAGCGACTTCAACAATCCGAGCAGCTCATCCGCGTTGATGGGCTTGCGCGCGAGCCGTAGACGTTCGTCCCGCTGCAGCTGCTTCAGTGCGGAGGAGGTATCTCCCGTAATCAACACTGCCCTGAGGGGCCTGCCGAGACTGCCTCGCAAGGCTTCGATGACCTGCGTACCGGTTTCGCCGTTACTCAAGTGATAATCGGTGACGAGAAGGTCGAGCTGTGGATGCGCCGCCGAGTGAGCCTGGGCCTCTGCCAGGGAGCTCGCGGTCAGAACGCGATAGCCCTCCACCTTCAGCAGCATGCGGGTTGCATTGCGAACCGCCGGGTCATCCTCTACGAGCAACACGTGCGGCGCGTACTCCGGGCGTGTGGTTGCCGCTGTCGCACTCGTCCGGACCGCCATGGGCGCGGACCGGCCTCGGGGCAGCTCCAGGGAGAATACCGACCCTGTGTCGACCTGCGATCGGACCTCGAGCTTCAGTCCCAGCAGCCTGACCAGGCGTTGTACGATACTGAGCCCCAATCCGTACCCATCCCGCGAGCTGTTGGTGGGTACCCCGATCTGGTAGAACTCATCATAGATGAAGCGCTGCTGCTCCGCGGGAATCCCGATTCCCGTGTCGATCACGTCGATCCGGATGTTCCCGGGTCCGTCACTCACCTTCAGTGCGACACTGCCCGCCCGGGTATATTTGACCGCATTCGAGAGCAGGTTGCGCAGAATCTGTCCCACCAGTGCGGGATCGCTGTGGATCCACTCCGATGCGCTGCTGACGCGGAACTCCAAACCCTTATCGGCGGCAACACCGGCGAACTCGTTACGCAGCTCCTCGAACAGCGTGCCGACCGTAAAGTCGACGGGCTGCGGCTTGATGGCACCCGACTCGAGCTTGCTGATATCCAACAGGGCATTCAACAGGCGGGACATGGCCTCGATGGCCTGGTCCTGGTGAGCGAGTGCTTCCAGCGCATCCGGATGCTCGACCAGGCGCCGCAGTGCGCCATTCAGCAGTGCGAGCGATTGCAACGGCTGACGCAGATCGTGGCTGGCGGTGGCCAGGAACCGTCCCTTCGCCTGGTTCGCGCGATCCGCTGCTTCCCGCGCTTGTACGAGCTCCTCCTGAGCCCGCTTGCGTTCGGTCGCGTCCCGGATGGCGGCCGTGACGAGCTGGGCGCCGCCGTCCTGAATGGGGCTCAAACTGATTTCCACCGGGAACTCAGAACCATCTTTGCGACGGGCGTAAAGATCGAGACCGGCGCCCATCGGCCGTACTCGGCGTTCGGCTGCGAAGTTACCTCGATGCCCAACGTGGGGCGTGCGGAAGCGCTCCGGAATCAACACCTCGACGGGCTGACCGCGGATCTCTTCGCGGTGGTAACCAAACAGCGTGGCCAGTTGCTGATTGGCGAAAAGAATGTGCCCTCCGGAATCAATCAGCACCATGGCATCCGGTGAGGAGTCGAGGACGCTGCGCACCAGCTCCCCGCTGAGAGTGTCCACCAGTGCTAACGCTGGGCGCCGGGGTTCGCATGCGCTGCGCGCTGTGGGTCAGTGCGCAGGATCATGTGCACCAGTTCCGCCAGCGATTGGGCATGCATCTTTTCCATGACCCGGGCCCTATGGATCTCGACGGTCCGCTGACTGATGCCGAGTTTGTGAGCAATCATCTTGTTGGCGGCACCGGCCGTGACGAGCTCCAGAACGTCATGCTCCCGTGGTGTCAAAGTGTCCAGCCGTTGGTGGATGACCTCGTTGGAACGCAGCTGCTCTCGGATGGAACGGTCTTTCGCGATGGCCCGCTGGACGCAATCGAGCAGCTCCTGGTCGCGAAAGGGCTTCTGCAGGAAGTGAAACGCACCCTGCTGCATGGCTTCAACGGCCATCGGCACGTCCGCATGGCCCGTGATGAAAATCGTCGGAGTGAGACAGCCGCGCTGATTGAGAACCTGCTGCAGCTCCAGCCCGCTCATCCCGGCCATGCGAATGTCGAGCAGCAGACACCCCGGCTGCTCAGAGTCGTAGCTGGCGAGAAAACTGGCGGCTGAGTCGTATGCCGTGGTAGCGAGGCCGAGAGACTTCAACAGCAGCCGCAACGAGCTACGGACCCCGGCATCATCATCCACCACGCAAATGTGCGGTGCTCGATCTTTCATGGCCCTCTCCAGATCTCACGAGGGATTGTTTCTGATGGGAGAGAGTTTCGCTGCAGTGCCCACATCAGCCAATACGCACCTGTCCGCAGGGCAGTACGTAGTTTCCGAAGGCTGCGCAGGCTTGCGGATACTGCGTACGCAATGCGCAGGCGAATCGGGCAGGCTGCTGGAAGCTTCCGGAAGCCGAGAGTTTGCGATGGCCCAACCGACGGTCCTGATCACAGGTGCAGCAGGTTTCATCGGTGTCAACCTGTGCCGCTTCCTGCTGGCTCGAGGCTATGTAGTGCGCTGCCTGGATAAGGCGCCGTTCGATCATGCCGACCGCATGCCCATCGATGTCATTCAGGGCGACATCAGGGATTCGGTCGCTGTAGGCCATGCGATGCGTGGTGTCGGTGCGGTTCTTCATGCGGCAGCGGCGCCGCCTTCTGCCTCGTCAGAGGAAATTTTCGCCACCAACGTTGCGGGCACTTGGACCGTCGTGCAGACCGCGATTCGTCATCGTGTATCACGAATTGTATTTCTCTCTTCCGCGGATGTTTACGGCGCACAGGCGCACCATCTCATGCACGAGTACGATCCTCTGCACGGCGTCGGCCCGCTCGCCGAGAGCAAAATTGAAGCCGAACATCTCTGCGTGGGTGCGCGCATGAGCGGCTCGCCTATCTCGATCTTGCGTCTGAGCGGCGTGACCGGACCGGGGCAGGGCGGAGAGCTGGCGAAACTGTTTGAGTCCGCGACGGCTGGACGTGGCTTCGTGACTGTCGGCCCGGGCAGCACCCCCTGTCAGATTCTCGACATTGAGGATCTGTGCGAGGCAATCCACCTGTGTCTGGTCATGCGACCGGACCTCATCAACGACACCTTCAACCTCGGAGCCCGGGCATTCGACTCGTATCGCGACACTTTTCAAGCGGTCCTGGATCGCGCCGGACGGGGCAAGCGAATCATCGCCCTGCCGCGGCCGCTCATACGAGCCTCGCTCGGACTCCTGGAGCACCTCCCGCTTTTCTCCGTGTGTTCCTGGGTCCGCGACATGGAGAGCCAGAAGAGCTACGTATCCGTGCGACACATTGACTCCAGGTTGGGATTTCAGCCGCGGTACTCGGGTACCGCGGCCCTGCTGCGCCAATACGACCGTTACGCCCGGCTGCAAGCGCCCCAGCCGCACCCCCGGAAAGTCCTGCCAGCGTCGCAATCCGGATAAGTGCCTACGTGACGACCACGATGTGCGCTGCTCCGCGGCGGGGCTATATCACGTACACATCTCCCGCAGGTCGAGCGTCATGGAAAACCAGGTGCAGCAGACTTCCTCATCGCGCCCCTTCGCCGAATATATTGCCGAGGTGTGCGAGCACGCTGATGTGCGCCACGGTTTCCCTCTGCCCCTGGGCACTTACGAATTTGAAGGAGGCGTCAATTTCGCGCTGTTCAGTCGCGACGCAACCAGGGTGCGTCTCGAATTTTTCGCAGCGGCGGAGGACTCTCAAGCCGACAGAGTGGTCGATCTCGATCCGACGTGCAATCGCACCGGAGACATCTGGCACGTCTGGATAAAGGACATCCGACCTGGACAAATGTATGCGTACCGCGTGAACGGTCCGCACCAACCCGAGGCCGGCCAGCTTTTCGGCCTCGACAGCCCGCTGTTGGATCCTTGCGCGACTGCGATCAAGCGACCGCGCGCCGGCCATGTCGCACCGAAATGTGTCTTTACGTCGAGCGTGTTTAACTGGCGCGACGACCAGCCGCCCCGACATCCGTGGTCACAGACCCTGATCTATGAAACGCACGTCCGCGGCTTCACAGCCCACTCCAGCTCACAGGTGCGATTTCCGGGAACCTTCCGCGGAGTGACGGAAAAGATCCCGTATCTGAAGGATCTCGGCATTACAGCGATCGAGCTGCAGCCGGTGCAGCAGCTCGACGACCCGATCGCCTTCTTCGCGCCCAACGCTGCTTACAGCAGCGCCGGTGACTGCGGTGAGCAGGTAGTGGAGTTCAAGGAAATGGTCCGGCAACTCCACGCAGCCGGCATCGAGGTCATTCTCGATATCGTGCTCAACCACACGGATGAATCTGGCGAGCACGGTGCCACCCTGAGCTGGCGCGGACTCAATGCCAATCACCCGGTCGCCCGGCAATTCATCGTGAGCGCCTTGCGCTACTGGGTTGTCGAGATGCACGTTGACGGCTTCCGGTTTGACCTCGCTTCCATGCCAGGTCGCGGCAGCCCGGGACAGTTGCCCCTCCTGGAGCAGATCGCGGACGACTCGGTGTTGGGCAACACCAAGCTGATCGCCAAGGCATGGGATGCGACGGGAACCTATCAGGCCGGAAGCTTTTCGGAACGACGCTGGGCCGAATGGAACGGACGCTATCGTGATGACGTCCGCCGCTTCTGGCGCGGCGATGAGGGCATGCTTGGCGCCTTCGCGAGTCGCATCTGCGGCAGCGAGGACCTGTACGGGGCCCGCGGCAAAGGGCCGGGGTGCAGCATCAATTTCGTCTCCTGTCACGAGTGCTTCACCCTCAACGACCTCTTGAGTTGTGAGGGGCCGACCCAGGATCCGCGGATCGAGCGTGCCCGTCAGCGCCAGATCAAGAACTTCCTGCTGACACTCTTCATCTCACGCGGTGTGCCCATGCTGCTGGGCGGAGACGAATTCCGCCGTACTCAGCAAGGCAACAACGCCAACCGCCAGCACGACGACGTGAGCTGCTATAACTGGGCTGAGCTCAACCGTAACGCGGACATCCACGAGTTCGTCAAGCGGATCATCGCGTTTCGTCGCGCCCACCCGATGCTCTCGCGGGAGGAGTTTTACACTCCCGCGGCTGTGAGTTGGTTCACGCCCGTTTTGACCCAGCCGGATTGGAGCGATCCTGGCGCACGCACGCTGGGTTGCCTGATCCACGACAACACCGCCCAGGACTTCGTCTGTCTCCTGTTCAACGCCGAGGACAAACCGATGTCTTTCCGGATCCCGCCTCCGCCCCCATTGGGTGGCTGGAAATTGGCGCTCGACACGGCTACGGACCTGCCCGCCTCAGGCGCGGAGCCCTGGGTGCCGGCCGGTAGCTCGCGAACGCTCGAGTCCCGCTCGAGCGTGGTGTTGGTATCCATCCCTTCCGAACCCTGCACCGTGAAGACCGTCGGTTGCGATCCAGCGATCGAAACGTGTGCGGAGGCCATGGGTGGGGACGATCCCGCGGCCGCCTACGCGGCTGCCATGTTATGGTACCAGGGCTATCCTGACCCTCCACGAGGTCCTACCCCGGCGGCGGAGTAAAGTTCTGCAGCACAGTCAGGAGGAGTGAGGGGTTCAGCGGCTTCCTGAGCCAGCAAACGTGGTTGTCGCCATCGAAATATTGCACGGCGGAAGAGGTATCACCGCTGATGACGATGGCGTTGAACGCAGGCCCGCGGATCGCGCGCACCGCCGAAATCACCTGTCTGCCCGTATCCTCACCCGCGAGCCGGTAATCCGTAATGACAAGGTTGAGGTCAGGATTGGCTCGCGTGCGCTGCGACGCCTCGTCAACTGTCATCGCCGTAGTGACCCGGTAGCCGGCACCCTCCAGCACCACGCTCGTGGCCGCCAGAACCGCCGCATTGTCGTCCACGAGCAGAATGTGAGCCTTCATCACGGAATCTCCTGCCGGTCAGGAGATTGTACCCGCCTCGGCATCTCAAGGTACTACCAGGGTATCGACCGGGCAGTGATAGGCCATGCGCAACCCATCAGTTCCAAATGGCTCGAAGGACTCACCGGAGCTGGTGTCCTGGCGCCCCAGGACCACCAACGCCGGTTGGCTCCGCGCTATCTCCGTGACGAGGCACCCGAGTGGATTACCGTGTACAAGGTGTTGGTGTACGTGTGCCTCCGAGGCGGCAGCGGTGACAGCATCACCGAGGATGCCGCGAGCCGCCGACTCAGTCGCGAGTACGGCCTCTTCAATCGAGGCGTCGCCCACCCCAGAGGCGCGCGTGCGCTCGATATAAGGTACTTCGTAGGCATGCATTACATGGCAGTCGCCAGAGCCAACCAGAGTGCTGGCCCACAGAACCACCCGCCTGGAGACCTCACAGGCACCGTGCACTGCAGCGATCGACACCCGGTAGGGCTTCTGGTCCCACCCACGTACCAACAGCAATGGATAGTCCGTATGTAACAGCAGCTTGAGGGTCGTTCCGCCAAACGATTCCGGGGAGATCTTCGGCTGATGCTCGCCGCGTGCACCGGCGACAATGACACTGGGGTGGTATTCTGACGCCTTTCGCGCAATGACGCGGCTGGCCCTGCCGAGCTGAACTTCGCCTCGCGCATGCACACCGAATTGCCGTTCGAGCCGGGCAACTTCGCCCCGGACCGCGGTCTGGGCGTATGCAGTGATCGCTTCATGATCCTGCTGGCGGGTGTGTGTCCAGCGGGAGAACAAGCTCCAATCCGGTGCTGCATGGATGAGGTGCAGCTCTGCTCCATGCTGATCTGCGAGCTGCGCGGCCCGATCGGCTGCCAGCCGGCTCGCCGGAGAGAAGTCTGTGGCCACCAGAAGACGGTTGAGGAAGGCCATGGCATCGACCCGGTGTGCATTCTGACTGATGCCAGGTAGCTTGTTGCAGCTGCTGGCCACCGGCATCGTGGCAAATGCCTACTTCGGCGACCCGGCGAGAACTTTCGCCGAGGCCTTCGGCTACACCTTTGCGGGCTCCACCATCCGTCCCCTGATGAGGTCAGCGGCCTTCTCGCCAACCATCATCGTCGGCACATTGGTGTTCCCAGAGGGGTCACTGGGCATCACAGAGGCATCGGCTACGCGAAGATTCTCAATCCCGATGACACGGAGTTGTGAGTCGACAACCGCGTGCGCGTCCGTGCCCATGCTGCAGGTGCCGACAGCATGATGTCGATGCTCCGCCTGCTCGCGGATAGCCTGTGCCAGCTCATCATCACTGCGATAGTGCTTCCCCGGCAGCAGCTCTTCCGTGATCAGCTCGGCCATGGGAGAGCGGCTGAAAATGTCGCGGCTGATCTTCAGCGCCGCGACCATGGCCTCGAGGTCGGCGGTCTCGGCAAACATGTTGAAGCGGATGCGCGGGTGATCGAGCGGATCAGCGGAACGCAGCCGTACCCACCCGCGCGATCGGGCGTGGAGAATTCCAACGCGCGCCGTGAACGCGTAAACAGGCGGTTTCGTCAACAGTGGAAACCAGAGATCGGCGTGTTGATGGATGGGCATCGCAATGATCTGGATATCCGGCCGCTCGACCCCGGAGCGCGTGCGCATGAAGAGGTTGGCCATGGTGCCGGCGGTCGCGAACGGCCCCGCCCCAGACAGCACCCAACGTATGACGGCCCAGGTCGCGCGGTCCAG
>DAITMW010000345.1:0-7579 GCA_036834945.1 Steroidobacteraceae bacterium | reverse complement strand
GAGGTTGCTGGCGAAAGGCGAACTGCACGGGCTGGGAGCGCGCCAGCGGCCAATATTCCGGCACTTGCACGTCGAGCTCGACCTTGCAACGGCCGAGCATCGCTGCCTCGTATGCGAGGCCTGAGAGCAGGAGAGCTGCAGGAAGTGCCCACAGATGTCCGAGCTCCGGACTGGGGCTCCAGACTCCCGCGATGCCAAGCAGACCGGTCAGCAGAATCAGGAGGAGCGCATTCTGACGCAGGCTCATGGAATAACTTCAACGCGGCACTGGCACTCGCTCGAGCAGCTCACGGACGATCGCGAGCGCGCTGCGACGCTCCAGGGCCGCCTCCGACGATAGTGTCAGACGATGTGCTATGACCCAGGGCGCTACGAGCTTCAGATCGTCAGGGGTGACGAATCCGGAGCCTCGCAGGCTGGCAGCCACACGCGCAGCTCGCAGGAGAGCCAGTGCGCCACGCGTCGAGAGCCCCAGGGAGATGTATGAATGCCCACGGGATGCTTTTGCCAACGCGAGCACGTAAGCGGTCACCTCGGGCGACACGTGCACTTGATCTACGGAATGCCGGGCTGCCTCGAGCTGTTCGGGTGTGATGACGGGCGCCGGGCGGGTGTGCTCGGGCCCCGCATCCCCTGTCGCTGCCATGGTGCCGTAGCGGTCCAGGACTGCCGACTCCGTCTCGATGGATGGATAGCCCACGGTCACGCTCATCATGAACCGGTCGAGTTGCGACTCGGGTAGAGGATAGGTGCCTTCGAACTCGCGCGGGTTCTGCGTCGCGATCACCAGGAACCCCGTCGGCAGGCGGTGAGTGGTCCGATCGATGGTCACCTGGCGTTCCGCCATCGCCTCGAGCAGCGCCGACTGGGTCTTGGGGCCCGCCCGATTGATCTCATCGACCAACAGAATCTCGGTGAAGACGGGGCCGTGGTGCAGGACGAACTGGCGAGTCGATTCGTCGAAGACGTGTACCCCGGTGATGTCCGAGGGCATCAGGTCCGCGGTGCCTTGTACGCGGGCAAAACGACCGCCGAGCGCAGCGGCCAGCGTCTTGCCGAGCAGCGTCTTGCCCAGCCCCGGGGCTCCTTGTACCAGGACATGCCCGCGCGCGACGGCGGCGATGAGCAGCGCTCGCACCAGCTCGTGCAGGCCGATGACCGTATTGCCCAGAGTTTGTTGCAGTCGCGCCTCGAGCTCCGTCAGAGCATTCATTCGAGATTCCTTCGTAGTTGGGCTAACAGATTCTGCAGTCGGACCAGCGAGACGCGTCTGCCCGAGCAAGCCCGCGCATACAACGTATGCAGCTCACGGCGCTGCGCCGGCGCTACGCGCGGATCCGAATCAAACTGTTGCCAGAGGTCCGAGGCGGAGTCGGCGTCAACACCAACCCGCGATCCGCGCAGGAAGCTCTCGATCAGCCGCTGTGCGGCCGCATTCGGTGGCACAACAGCGGCAAAGTACCGGGCACTCGCCTCCACGTAGGCGGTTTCCTTGATCGGCTGCCATGAGCGCCGCGCGGCTCGCAGGGGTAATGCGCCCAGAACCAAGGCAAGCCAGAGCAGCAGGAGCCAACCCAACGTGCTGTGCAGTCTTGGATCGGCAAAGAATGCTTTGCCATCGTAGTATGCGGTAGCGCCCTGGTGGGCATCGTCGAACACGACCGTGCCACCGGACTCGCGGCACCAGGAAATGATGTTGGCCAGCAAGCGCGCGTTGCCTGTCAGGGTCACCGCGCCGTTGGTAAACGGACTCGCCACGTCGGATAGTACGATCTCACCGGCGCCGCGGCGCACTAGCCATAGCGTCGGTTCACCTCCGTCACTGCGCACGGCAAGCTCGAGAGGAATCGTACCGCCACGCCCCTGCAGCTGCGCGTGTCGCAATGGCAGCTTCGAAACCGCCGTGATCTGTTGGACCCCTGTGGTAAGCGCGTGAGCGCCCCGCGGATGAATATCGAGCCGATCGATGAGCAACGATTTGATGTCACTGATACGGGCGTTGGGCACATCGACGTGCAGTCCGGTCAGACGCTCGATCCTCTCGTTGACCTCCGGATCGAGGTTGATGGTCCACAGGGGAGTATCGACAATCGCCGCCATGATCAGCAACGTGTTGCCCTGCTCCACCCAACGTTCGAGCGCCTCCATCTCCGCCGCGCGCGCCGGCACCCGTTGCGGCATGCTGACCAGAAGCAGGTTGCCCGTTGATTTCGGTAGCAGCGTCCTCAGTCGGTCGTAGCGGTAACGGAGGCTTGCGGTGGGTATGCGTTGCTCCGCAAGCCAGCGCCAGACAGCCAGATACCCTTCCGGACGGCTCTCGGTCGACAGGGGAAGCGCAATGCCAGTCGAATCGGGTTGCGGCTTCGGAAAGAACAGCACGTAGAACAGGGCCAACGCGCCAGCCGCCAGTGCGAGCACCAGAGCACGTTCCCTGATCACGCTGCGGGCTGCTCCGCGGAGACGGCGACCAGCTCCCTGTAGAGCCCACCGGCGTTGCTCAACAACTCGGGGCTGAGCGGTGCCAATGCACGCTTCGGATCGCCATAAAGCCCTTGTTCGGCCAGCAACGCAACTCTTTCGAAAGTCTCACGCTGCGCTGCGTTATCGAAACGCGCGGCAGTGATGAGCTCACGACAGGTCATGATCGCTTCGCGTTCCAGCCGATGGGCGCGGGTGAGCGCCGTCACCAACAGTCGCAGCAGGAGCGCAGGACGCAGATGCTCGGCAGCCGTCTCGACATCGGTCAGGCCCGGTAATGACTCACTCCCGCCAGCCTCTTCTTCGATCGGGCGCTGCGCTGGCCGTGCTCGCCGCCGCCAGGTGCCTGACATTCCGGCGGCCCGTAGCTCGACGACGACCATGGCCACAGCCGCGATCACGACCAGACAGATCGAGCCGTAAAAGAAGAAGACAGCTCCCGAGTGTCCCGTCAAGGAGCGCAACCAACCAGGCCACCGGATACGGTCGAAATCGAGCCGGCTTGCAAGCCAACTCCTCAATCGCTCCCACCAGGATGCCTCCGCCGGCGGCGGCTCCAGAAGCCCCGCGATGGCCTGCAACCGGACCGGGCTCGGCAGCGCCCGCGGAGTTGTTTGAGTGTAGCGGTCCGCGAGCGCTGTCAGATCACCCATTGCGCGGGCACTGATGTGCGCCTTCCAGTCCTCAGGCAGAAGAGCATCGAGCCCAAGCTCTTCCACTGCCGGGCCGATTTCGGGACAGACCGCGCGCAGCGCTTCGATTCCACGCAGACGGGGGCTCGCCCGCTGCAGACAATCGTGCAGCGGCTCGCGCGCGGCGCGCGGGTCGGCTTTGGGCGGTGTGCCGGTTGCAAGGCATAACAGGCCCAACAGTAGCGCACACCGCCAGCCCATCGATCAGGCTTTACCCAACTCGCCCATGCGAACAGCCAGATCGCCGCCCTCGCTGCGCAGCTTGAAATCGTGGTACATCACGATGAAGACGGACACGAACAAGGGAAAGACGATCAGGTTGGAGAGACACGAGAATACCTGGTTCAGGATCAAGCGTTCCGTAACACCCAGATGACCGAGCACCGAGACGACTCCCGAGATGAGACCGCAGGCCAGGGCAAAGACGTACAACAGGATGAGCGCGACCGTCATGATGATGGTCCCGCGCCACCAGCGCTTGCGGGTCAGTCGCCAGCTCGTCTTCAGTGACTCCAACGCGCTCGCGTCGTCCATGAACATTGCCACGATCCAAAGTTGCAATTTCCCGAACAGATAGACACCCGGGATGATCAAGGCGACCAACCCAACCATGATGGCCAGCATGCTGAGCAGGACACACAGGAGCATGCCCGGCACGCGCCGCAGGCCCGCGGCCAGCGCCGCCCCGAGCGAAAGTGGCTCCTGCCCACGCGCGAGGACGGTTTCAGCCTTCACCAGTGCCCCATAGAACACCAGGCCGACGACCATGATCAGCAAGAATCCACCGATCATGGCCGGCGAGGTCAACACGGCCAACGCCTGCCTCGGATCAGCGCGACCCGCGGCGGCGGGTTGCGGCATCAGCAGCATCAGGAACAGGGTGAATCCGCCGATCAGCACCGAATAGACCAGGGACAGGGTCCAGCAGCGACGGATGGCCAGGCGGTAGAGACGGATGGCGTTATCGAGTACCCCGCCAATGGACAACGGAGCCGACGGTAGTTCGTAGTTCATGAGCCCCCCAACGTTTCCTTACACTGAAGCGGCGGTATGCCCGCTCATAGACCTTTGTGTATGAAGGTAGCAGAATACCGGTGCCCCGGACTACGGCCCAGCGCGGATGGCAGCGGAAGAACTCAACATAAGCGGACTGACGGGCGTCGCCATGACGCTTCCGGTCGCCGGTCCCGGGACCCGCGCCTACGCCTTCATCATTGACTGGCATATCCGCCTGCTGGTTGCCCTGGCCTGGCTCCTGTTGGGTTGGGTGGTGGGGCTGAGCATGGGTTCGACGTTTCGCTCCCCGTTGTTCGCACTACTGGATGTGGGGCCCGCAGCCATTATCTATCTGCTCTACCACCCCATTCTCGAGCCGCTGATGCGCGGGCGCACGCCCGGAAAGCGCATGGCCGGCGCACGCATCGTCACCCTGGAAGGGGGTACGCCCGGCACCGGCGCGCTGCTGATGCGAAATGTGTTCCGATTGATCGATTCACTGCCGGTGCTCTACCTCGTGGGATTGGTCTGCTGCATGTTTACAGAGCAGCGGGTGCGCATCGGGGACCTGGCGGCGGGGACTGTGCTGGTACTGGATGATCCCAAGGCGAGCCGGTCCCTCGGCGCGCTGGGAAAGCTGGCGCAGAGCTCGCGCCTGGATCCCGATACCGCCGCCCTGGTGCAGGACCTGCTCGATCGGTGGTCGGAGCTGCGCGACGGACGGGGCGAGGCGCTTGCGCGCAAGCTGCTGGGAAGCCTCGATACCGGATTGGACCCAGTACAACTTGCGGCGCTCGATTCCGCTGCATTGCGCTCCAGGCTGGAAGCTCTCCTTGGTTGAGAGCGTTCAGCGCCGCGAGGGGGGGTCATGGGTCAAAGCGCGTGCCCCGCTATGGCAGGACCTGGAGGCGGAGGTCGGCCGGGCACATGGTCGCTCACTCGCGACGACCGAGGAGGCATTGCGGACGCTCGAAGCCTACCGCACCCTGGCTCGCGACCTCGCCAGCGCCCGGGAGCTAACCCCCCAGAGCGCGGCAACCGCGGCTCTGGCAACTGCTTACTCCAGACTACACGTGGCGGTCAGTCGGCCGCCCCGATTCGGTCGCGCTCGCTGGCTGACTCTGTTTCGCGATCAGATTCCGGCTGCCGCCCGTTCCGTACGGACTCTGGCACTGTGGATCGCGGTGCTCCTCGTGGTCAGCGCGCTCGCGGGGTGGTGGCTCATCTCAACCTATCCGGAGCTCGTGGGGCTGATCGCCAGCGAGAAGATGATCTCCGGTGTGGAGCAAGGCCACGTCTGGACGGATCAACTTCTCAACGTGGCGCCCTCCTCCCTGCTCTCGGCCCGGATCTTTTCGAACAATGCCGTGGTGGCGACCGGGGCATTCTGCGCGGGGCTGTTCTTCGGGCTGGGCACCTTCTACATGATCGCGCTCAACGGTTTGATGTTGGGCGGTCTCCTCGCCTTCACCCATCAGCACGGCCTGATGCACTCGCTGGTGCGATTCATTCTCGCGCACGGCCCGGTGGAGTTGTCTGTCATTTGCCTGGCTGGCGCGGCGGGCACGGCTTTGGGAGAGTCTCTGATCCGGCCCTCCCTGCCGACACGCGCTCAATCACTGCGTGCCTGCGCGGAGCAGCTGGGGCCGCTCCTGATCGCCTGTGTCCTGCTGCTCATGGGCGCGGGCCTGATCGAGGGTTTTATTTCTCCCGATCCCCGGTTTTCGATTCCCTTGCGCCTCACCGTGGGAATCGGCTACTGGATCCTGATGCTCCTGCTGCTCAGCGGCCGGTTGTTCACGCTCAAACGTAATCCACTTCAGTAGTGCGGCGGCCGCTCATCCTCGGGGCTGCGTGCGGGCTCCGCGGATTGTGCCGCTTCAAACCGCTCGATCAGCGAGTTGATTCGTGCGCGCAGCGCCTCGATCTCGCGATGCTGGCGAAATACGACGTCGCTCAACTCGGCGTTGGCGCGCTCGAGGAATGCGATTTTCGTCTCGATCTGCTCGAGGGGGTTGGCTTGCATGACTTCCGCCTTGAAGGGATCCGTTTGCGGCCCGGGTCCCAAGCTTACCTGGGTGTTCACGAATCGCGAAAGCTGATCACTCGGTTCTGGGAGTGCCGGGCTGCTCCCGCGCAAGCTATCGTTGTCGCCGCGCGGGCTCGCTGAAGAAGAACGCTGCCGAGTGTCGAGGGGGATTGCCATGAAGTTGCTGCCGCTGACCTGTGTGCTGTTGGGCTCAATCGGTATCGCGGTGGCGCAGGCGCCCTCACCTGGGCCGCGTGGCTTCAGCGTCGAGCGGCTGGATCCGGCGCTCGATGCCATTGTTTCCCCGGATGCGAAGCTCGAGCTCCTCGGCGATCGGTTTGGCCTTACGGAAGGACCCGTATGGGTGCCGGAGGGTCAGTCGGGTTACCTGTTGCTCAGTGACCTGATCGAGAACGTCATCTACAAGCGGGACTCGGCAGGCAAGGTCACCGTCTTCCTCGATAAGGCGGGCTACAGCGGCGACGACATCCAGAACGCGGGAACCCAGACCAGGCGCGGACGGGCCGCTGTCCTGATGATCGGTCCCAACGGCGAGACCCTCGACAAGCAAGGTCGCCTCATCTGGTGCGCGGCGAACGATGGGACCGTGCTCCGCCTGGAAAAGGACGGCACACGCACTGTGCTGGCCGACAAGTTCGAGGGGAAGCGCTTCAACGGACCCAATGACGTCGTGTCCTTGGCGAACGGCGCGATTATCTTCACCGACAGCGATTTCGGTCTGCGCGGCAGCCGGCTCAGTCCGTTGAAGCAGCTGTCATTCAACGGCGTCTGGTGGGTGAAGGATCACGTCACCAAACTCCTCATCAGTGAGAAGGACCTGGGAGGTTTTCCGAACGGCATCGCTCTGTCTCCCGACGAGCGCTTTCTCTATCTCACCTCCAGCTTCAAGAAGATCATGCGTTATGAGCTGCGCCCGGACGGAACCCTGGGCAAGAGCATGGTGTTCGCCGAGGGCGGCCCGGGGATCGTGGACGGTATGAAAGCGGACCTGAAGGGCGACCTCCTCTCCACCGGCGGTGCGGGTCCCGGCGAGATCCGTGTTACCTCGGCAGGTGGCAAGCACCTGGGCACGATTCATCTTCCCATCTCCGACAGCGAGCCCCAACAGCAGATTTGCGCGACCAACCTCGCCTTTGGCGACAGCGACGGCCAAGGCTTGTACATCACCGCCTGCGAAGCTCTCTATCGCATCCGCCTCAACACGGCCGGAGTGCGTCCGGGTGTGACCCGCTGAGGAAAGCGAGGCCTGCGCGGAAGGCCTCGAGAGCGATGCCGTCTCGGCACACCACCGCCTCAGGTACACTGGAGGGTGTACTTTTGAGCAGGAGGTGCCATGTCGCTCGATTTCGAGGGGAGCTCCATT
>DAITMW010000344.1:5707-7582 GCA_036834945.1 Steroidobacteraceae bacterium | reverse complement strand
CGGTGTCGATCGCATCGATCTCGTCGGCCGACGCCTCTGGGACCTCGTACCGCCCGAATACTCCGAGCTGGTGAACGAGAACATCCGCCGGCGCCTGGCGGGCGAGGACACCGCGGAACGCTACGAGATCGACATGATCGGCCTGCAGGGACAGGTGAGCCGCCTGGAGATCACCTCGGGGCTGGTCGACTACGAGGGCTCGCACGCACTGCTCATCACCGGCGTGGAAATCATTCCAACACAAACAGTGCGCCAGCTGCGCCTGGAGACGCGCGAGCCTTCGCCGCACCTGGCGGCACTCAACTCGCTGGCCGAAGCCATCATCACGACCGATGCCGAAGGCCGCATCACCTACATGAATCCCGCGGCGGAGCGCCTCTCCGGCGGCGTCGCGGAGCAGGCGGCCGGCAAGCCCCTGGAGGAAGTGGTCGGGCTGGTCGACGAGACCGACCGGCGCCTCCTGGCCGACCCGGTCAAGCAGGCGCTGACGAGCGGTGCCCCCGTGAACCTCAGCCGTCGCGCACTGCTGGTCTCACGTTCCAACGGCACCGAGCGCTCGATCGAGCTGTCGGCATCACCCATTCGCAACGACGCTGCCGAGCTGGTTGGCTCCGTGGTGTTACTCCATGATGTGACGGAGCTGCGCGGCCTGGCTCGCCAGATGTCATATCAGGCAACGCACGATGCGCTCACGGGCCTCGTCAACAGGCGGGAGTTCGAGCGGCGCCTCGAGGAATCGATCGAGAGCGGGCATCGCGGCGATGGTCAGCACGTCCTGTGTTATCTCGATCTCGACCGCTTCAAGGTCGTGAACGACACCAGCGGCCATCTCGCCGGTGACAGCATGTTGCGGGAGGTCGCCAAGGTCCTGCGCGATGCTGTACGTGACAGCGACACGGTCGGACGCCTCGGTGGCGACGAATTCGGCATGTTGCTCATGGGCTGTCCGCTCGAGAAAGCGCGGCAGATCGCGGACGACGTCTGTCGCGCCGTCGGCGACTACCGTTTCGTCTGGAAGGACAAGATTTTCAACATCGGCGTCTCCATCGGCCTGGTGGAGATCTCCCGCGAAAGCGGTGCTCTGGAGGAGCTGCTCGCCGCAGCGGATTCGGCTTGTTATGTCGCGAAGAAACAGGGTTCCGGCCGCGTCGTCGTTTATTCGGCACGCGACGAGGCGCTCGCCCGGCACACCGGCGAGATTCAATGGCTGCAGCGCCTGCAAAGCGCGCTCAAGGACAATCGCTTCCAGCTGTATCACCAGCCCATTGTCCCGGCCTACGGCCAGGATGGCGGTGGCCCGGCCATGGAGGTCCTCGTCAGGCTGCAGGACGAGGCCGGACATGAAGTACCGCCATCTGAATTCGTGAAGGCCGCCGAGCGCTATCGCCTCATGGCGCTGGTGGACCGCTGGGTCGTGCAGACGACCCTCGCCGCACTCGGACGCGGAGCGATCCCCGTTCCAGCCAACCGCAGTGTCGCCATCAACGTCTCGGGCCAGACGCTCAGCGACGCACAGTTCCTCGAGTTCGTCGTCGAATGCCTCGACAGCACCGGTGTCAATCCAACACAGGTGTGCTTCGAGATCACCGAGAGCGCGGTGGTCGCCAATCTCGATCACGCCCGGCGCTTCGTCGGCGTGTTGCATGGCATGGGATGCCAGTTCGCCCTCGATGATTTCGGCTCGGGCGTCGGCTCGTTCTCGAACCTGAAGAACCTGCCGATGGATTATCTGAAGATCGACGGCTCGTTCATGCGCAACCTGGAACGCGACACCGTCAACCAGGCGATGGTCACCGCGATGATCAAACTCGCGCGCACCCTCAACTTCAAGGTCATCGCGGAGCAGGTCGAAGACGTTGCCACCCTCGACACGGC
>DAITMW010000344.1:0-5607 GCA_036834945.1 Steroidobacteraceae bacterium | reverse complement strand
CACTTCGCCCAGCCGGTCGCCTCGATCGGCAGGTACACGCGCGGATGCGAGTTCCACAGATACATCTGCGGCATGGGGCAGGACAGCGGCAGATCTTCAGCCGTGACGTCGTACTGATTCTGGGCGTTCGGCTGAATGAGCGGCTTGGGTTGCGCGGCCATGAGAAAGCTTTTTCTGGGCAATGGAGACGAGGTGGGGATTATACGCCCATCGCTTCGTTCCATACCCGTGTCACCGCCGCGCGGTCCGCAACGAACTCGGTGGCCGGCACGATCGGCTCCACGCCCTCCAGGGACAGGTGGTGTGAGCGGGTGCGGAACGCGCGGTAAGCGGCCGTAAGAACGTCCACGGTAGCCTGTGGCACGAGATCGGCGGAGGCGACGGACTCGAGCTGCCGGATGGTGTCGGAGAACATGGCGACCGGCGGATAGTCCTTGGCCCAGCGCAAAGCCCAGTACTGCGCCAGGAATTCGATATCGGCCACGCCGCCCGGGTCCTGCTTGATATCGAAACGCGCCACGTTCTCCCGTGCGGAGCCGCCCTTCGAAAGCTCTTTGCGCATGCGCTCGCGCATATTGCGCACTTCTGCCTGCAAGGTATCCCGACGCACGTGGTCGGCCAGGATCCCGAGCCGGACGTCCTCAAACTCGGCGCGCAACCTGGCGGCACCCGCTACGGCACGCGCGTGCAGCAAAGCCTGGTGCTCCCACGTCCAGGCTTCGCGGCGCTGATATTCCGCGAACGCATCAATGCTGCTCACGAGCAACCCGCCCTTGCCACTCGGGCGCAGCCGGACGTCGACCTCGTAGAGCCGCCCGGCAGCGGAATGCATCGTCAGCAGATGCATGATCCGTTGCGCGAGGCGCACGAAGAACAACTGGTTGTCGATCGGTCGGGCACCCGTCGTCTCCTGGCGCTCGCCACGGGAATCGTGCAGGAACACGAGATCCAGATCGGAGGAGTAACCGAGCTCCATGCCACCGAGCTTGCCGTAGCCGACCGCCGCGATGCTCACCGGTCGGCGCTCATCACCCTCCCCGCACATGGGCATACCGTATTGCGCGCCGATCTGCCGCCAGCCCAGCTCGATCGCGTGCTCGACGATGATTTCAGCGATCTCTGTGAGCCGATCGCTCACGCGCATCACCGGCAGTCGTCCGGTGAGATCGGCCACGGCTACGCGAAAGATCGCTGCACGCTGGAACTGACGTAATGCCTCGACCTGGCGCTCGGGATCGTCATCGTGCAACTGCTCGAGCCGCGAGCGCACCTCGCCCTCGAGATCGGCGCGGCTGGGTAATTCCGCGAGCAGACGCTCATCGATGAGCTCGTCGAGCAGTAACGGGTGCGTTGCAATCTGCCGGGTCAGAAAGTCGCCATGCCCGCAGATCTCGACGAGTCGCGCCCGGGCGCTGGCATTCTCCTGCAGCAGGGCGAAGTAGGCCGAGCGCTGCCCGATCGCTTCGATGATGCTCAACACCCGGCGCAACACCTGCAGCTGCGCTTGCGCACCGCCAAGCCGGGAAATGTCCGCCAACAACGGTGGCAACAATGCCTGCAGGCGCTTACGGCCGGGCTCGTCCAACTTCCGGACCAGCGACGACGCACGTAACTCCAACAGCAGGCGGGTCGCCTCGGCACTATCCGCAAACCCGGCGCGCGCCAGTGACTCCTGCAGGGCCGCGGTCTCCGCCTGGGTATCCCAGAATCGCCCCAGATCGATCCTCACCGCGTCCCTGTCCTGCCCGGCACCTCCAAACACCACGAGCCGGAACTGACGGCTCACCCGCTCGCGATGCAGATTCAACTCGACGAGCAGCGCAGCCCAGTCCGCCGCACCCATCGCCAGTGCGATCCGCTCGCGCGTGAGCGCATCCTCCGGCAACCGGTGGACCTGCGCATCACCCAACATCTGCAGCCGATTCTCCAACCGGCGCAAAAAGACATACGCCGCGCGCAATTCCTCGACCGCCTCGGCCGGCAGCAGCTTTGCCGCGCCCAGCAACTCGAGCGCCTGTAAGAGCGAGGTCGTCTGCAGACGCCGGTCCTGCCCGCCGCGAACGACCTGAAATGCCTGCACCACGAACTCGATCTCGCGGATCCCTCCGGGTCCCAGCTTCACGTGATCGGCGAGCTCGCGTCGCTCGACCTCGCGCTCGATCAGCACCTTCATCTCACGCAGGCTCTCGAACACTCCGTAATCGAGATAGCGCCGGTAGACGAACGGGCGCACCGCCGCTGCATAGAGTTCCGCATAGGCGTCCTTTCCCGTGACGGCTCGAGCCTTCACATAGGCATAACGCTCCCAGTCGCGCCCGTGGCGCGGCAGGTAGTCCTCGAACGAGGCAAAGCTGGCCACCAGCGGCCCACTGTCGCCGAAAGGACGCAGCCGCATATCAACACGCAACACCGAGCCCTCGTGCGTCGGCGACTCGAGCAAACGGATGACGCCCTGCCCCAGCCTTGTGAAGAACTCCTCGTTGGCAATGCCGCGCGCACCGTCGGTTTCGCCATGCTCGGGAAACAGAAAGACCAGGTCGACATCCGAGGAGAAGTTGAGCTCGCCGCCGCCGAGCTTCCCCATCCCGAGCACGACGAGCGGCTGCGCGACCCCTTCAGCCGAACGCGGCTCGCCATAGCGTGCGACCAGGGCCCGGCGTGCGTGCTGTACGGCCACATCGATAGCCGCATCGGCGAACGCAGACAAATCACTCAGTGTTTCGGGCAGATCGGCCCAGCCCGCCAGGTCACGCCACGCGATTCGCACAATCTCGCGGCGCCGCCATCGACGTAGCCCGGACAACACCTCGGCGTCGGAAAGACTGGAGTCGGGCGGCGGCGCCGGCGCGCGGGCGGCGAACTCTTGCGGGGCCAACCTCTTTTGCAGGTCCTGCTGCGCGACCAGGTCCGCGAGAAGTGTCGGGTCGCTGGCGCACAACTGCGCCACGAAATCGCTCCCCGCAAGAACTACGGGCAGCGACTCCCGCACAGCGGCGGGAGCGCTCGCCAGGGCGGCTTCGGCAGTTGCATTGCCCTGCAGCGCCTCCAGCGCGCGCCGCACGAGCGCGGTCAATTCACCGCTTCGCAGCGTCAGTTCCAGACATTGCCACCCAGGTCATGAAACGACGAATTGTCGAGGCGACGGCTCATGCCTTTGAATCTCGACGACGAGGCGTACACCTGCGCGCCTTCGGAAGCGTCGATCGAGGCGGAGTCGCCTTCTATCTGGCTGTTGTCGATGTGCACATTGGCACGGCGCGCGGAGACACCAACGCCCTTCGCGGTGATGTGGCTGTTCGTGATGTGGATCTCACAGCCGTCCTGGGCGGAGACCGCGTCGCCATCGAACTCGAGGTTGCGATTGTCGATCTGCAGAAGGCGGTCACCCTGACAGATGATCGGCTCATGACGGCGCTCGACGGCCGCGCTCGTTTTACCGGAGCGATCGCGCTCCACACGCGCCGTCGACGCGGGCGATTTCGACGCTACCTTGATCGCGTACCCGGGGCCGGATTCCAGGGTTCGGCCGCCCGGCGTAATCGCGGCGACATCGCTGCTGGGATTTGGGGCTTCCGCCACGGGGGCGGGTTCCGGCTGGAGTCCCGTCCGTGGCACGTCCGCTGACGCGTTGGCGCGCGACATGCTTGTCGAAGCGGCTGGAGCGCTTGCCGCGGCGCCGCCGCCCTCCGAGCTGGCACTCGATTGATCCGCGGCACTGTTGGTTGAAGTCGTGGCGGTAGGCGTATTGAGCGGTGGTGACGGGGGCGCCGGTTGCGAGGTCGCCGGTGCCGCGGTTCCCGACGGCGCGGTGCTGGTGGGCGCACCCATCCCCGGCGGATCACCCACGACCTGGTCCGCGCGAATCATGCGCAACTCGCCCGTATCCTTCACGCGGACGGTGAATGTGTTCGTCTGAGGGTCGGAAGCGACGACTTCCAGGCGGTCGTTACGCTCGAGCGCCGAACGCGCCCAGCTCATCTGATCGTCACCACCCCCAAGTCCGAGCTTGCTGCAGGCGGCCAAACCCAGCAGGGCAACGCCCGCCAGGCCGAGCAACGCCCGCCGCTGCGGACGACGGTATGTAACATAAGCCACCATGGTGAAATCTCCTCGAGCGCTTGGGGTACAAAATAACCCCCGCGGAGCGCGAAGAGAAGTCGCGTTTCCTTTTGGCGTCAGGCCTGCCCCTGATTGCTCAGTAGCACGGCCAAACGCTGCGCCGTGAGCACGTTGTTGGTCGTGTCGTACTCGCCGGTCGCGGCAACGATCTCGACCGTCGCAAGTTGCCCCCGAACCCGCGCCGGCCGTGTATTCGATGGCACGACCGCGCGACCAAGGTCGGAGCCACCTGAACCGTTTTCGCGGTCAGGCTCACCCTGTTGGAGGACGCGAGGTTGAAGTTGAACGCGAGACGTCCGGTGTGACCCGCTGTGACAAACACCGCAATACAACCGTACGTTCTGACGTTGCGTTCCCGCAAACCGTCTGACACCCCAGACAGGCTCGTCGTGTTACGACGACGTTACGCTTTCAGAAACACTCACGGCATCGTGTTGCAATGCGGTTGATCGAACTGAACCGCACCTGAACAAATCTCTAAAGTTGCCTTTAAAGTTGTTGTAAGAAAGGCGCCACAGATAAAAAAAGCCCCGCTTTCGCGGGGCTTCAGGTGTTGCGCGGAATAGGGGGTCTTGTTCCGCGTCTTTCGAGGCCGTGTCATGCAGGGCGCACGACAGCAACCTCTAAACCAATGTCGAAAGAATACCGATTGTTTATGACAGATTCGATACCTCTTTCGAGAGGTCCAAAAGTCACGCCTTTTGGGCCTCGCGTCGGAAGCGCCGTCCTGGGCGGCTTCCGACTATCGAACAAGGGTTGCTACATGTCCATTCCGCCCATGCCTCCCGGAGGCATGCCGCCGCCGTGGCTGTGCTCTTCATCCTTCGGAGCTTCCGCGATCATGACTTCCGTCGTCAGCAACAGACCCGACACGGAGGCCGCGTTCTGCAGCGCAAGGCGTGTGACCTTGGTCGGATCCAGGATGCCCTGGTCGATCAGGTCGCCGAAGTCACCCGTCGCGGCGTTGTAACCGAACGAGCCCTTGCCTTCCTTCACGCGGTTGAGAATGACAGCGGCGTCCTCGCCGGCGTTCTCGACGATCTGACGCAGTGGCTCTTCGATCGCACGCGCCAGGATCTTGATACCGACCTGCTGGTCCTCGTTCTTCGCCTCGAGCTTGTCGAGCGACTTCTGGACACGGACGAGGGCAACACCACCGCCGGGCACCACGCCTTCCTCGACAGCCGCACGGGTCGCGTGCAGGGCGTCTTCGACGCGTGCCTTCTTCTCTTTCATCTCGATTTCGGTAGCCGCACCGACCTTGATCACGGCAACACCGCCGGAGAGCTTCGCAACACGCTCCTGCAGCTTCTCCTTGTCGTAGTCGGAGGTCGCTTCCTCCGCCTGCTGGCGGATGGACTCGATGCGAGACTTGATGTCGGACGCCTTGCCGGCGCCGTCGATGACCGTGGTGTTTTCCTTCTCCACGACCACCTTCTTCGCCTCGCCGAGGTCGTTCAGAGTCGCCTTCTCGAGCGACAGACCGAC
>DAITMW010000343.1:3035-7646 GCA_036834945.1 Steroidobacteraceae bacterium | reverse complement strand
GAGGTCCCGGGCTTGTCGAGTGTCAGCCAGAGGATGCCGTCGGCATCGGTAGCGGATTTCCAGGAGTCGCTGGTGTTGTTATTCAATGGGGCACTCCGCAATGGGTGACGTCAGGCAACGCTTGCTGTCGATCCTTGCGCCACCGTGCTGGCGCGGACGTGGAAGTCGCAGACGAGCGGACGATGATCCGAGAACCGCACGTCCGGGATCCGGAAATCGGTGACCTCGATACCCTCGCTCACCAGAATGAAATCGAGCTCGGCGCGCGGTGTACGGGCCGGAAAGGACGGCAGGCCGGCGGAATTGGCGCTGCGCAATCCCGCGGCACGCATGAACAGATAGATCTCGTGCGCGCCCCAGAAGGTGTTGAAGTCGCCGGCGACGATGACAGGCTTCTTCGACTCGACGATGAGGTCGTGCAGCGATCGCAACTGGTACTGGCGGTGGCGGAACTTCAGCGACAAGTGCACGAGAAACACACAGACATCCTCGAGCTCGAGCTCGATGATCAGGCGCTTGATACCCGTATCGAAATAGTGGAAGCGCTCGCCATGCACGTGCGGCGCGGAGAGGAATGCATTCGCCTGCTTGCGCACGATGGGCATGAGATTGTTGACCGAGCCGGTGCCGTACTTGCACTGGAAGGTCGAGTAGTGACCCAGCTGACCGGCGATGTACTCCGCCTGGTTGACCATTCCCGTGCGGATCGAGCCGATATCGACCTCGATGAGACCGACGACGTCGGCATTCTCGGCGCGGATGAATTCGGTGATTCCGGCGAGGACCTTGCGATTGCTGCGCAGGTAGCCCGCGCCTGGCAGAGGCAGATGGAACGCGGGGCCGGTGCCCGTGGCGTACCGGATGTTATAGACGAGCAGACGCAATGAAAGGGGCTCCCGCCGCCGCAAAGCCCGCATTCTAGCCGGTGCCGGTCCGCGTGCGGGGACAATACCTTGCCGCGACCTGTTCGTCCGCGCTGTCGCCGGCCAGAGTCGCAAGCTTCAGTTTCGCGCCGCTCACGCTTATGCGAGACTGACGCACATGTCGCAGGCCAATCCCATCCGTCTCTTTGTCACCCATATGTGGGAGGACAACGACGACTACTTGCGCGTCTTCGAGTACCTCGAGAGCGCCAAGAATTTCTTCTATCGCAATTACAGCACGCCGGATCATCCACCGGCCGGGGACAAGGAAGCGCTGCGGGAGGATTTGCGCAAGCAGATGGCGCCGGTCGAGGCCGTGGTGGCCATTCCGAGCCTGCTGCAGGCGCATCGCGATATGTTCACGTTCCAGCTCCTGTTCGCCCAGGCGAGCCAGAAGCCGGTGATCCTCATGAAGCCCTTCGGCTCACACGCGCAGTTGCCGAAGGCCGTAACCGATCTCGCGAACGAGATTGTCGACTGGGACGAGCGAGCTCTCGTGGATGCGATCCGCCGTCAGGCACGCCACGAAGACACGACGCGATGGGACACGATCGAGTTCAAGCTCGACTGATCCTCGGCAGACATAGCGCCAAACAGTCGTACGACACTGGATGCCACTTCATCGGCTTCCATGCTCGACATCTTGCGCACGGTCGCGCGAAAAGTATCTTCGCCCCGTAATAAAGGCCGCTCGCGGTTGAGTGCGCGATTCACCGCGCGAAACTCCGCAACCAACTCTCTCGGGATCTCGCTTTCATCCACAAATGCGAGATGGTTTCGATAAGCATCGGTCAAACGATCCTTGATCGAACCCGAGCGTGCGAGCGACAGAGCGGCGCCCCGGAACTTATCCAGTGTAGTGCTCATCACTACCTCGACGAGAGAAAGCCCTTCCCCTGACGCGCCAGCGCCCAAGCGTAAGCGTGCGGTGCAGCAGAAGGACGGTTATTGTTCGTCTTGTCAATCCTCTACGCGTGGAATATAGCGCAGACCCTCACAAAAACAAGCGCTCTCGGGCGGTCACCCGCTTGCCATCAAATAAGTAACGACTTATATTTCGGCCATGATCGAGGCAGACGTTTTCCGCACCTTGTCCGACCCCACCCGGCGCGCCGTTTTCGAGCGCTTGTGCCGGAGGGAAATGAGCGTTTCTGAGCTCAAAGCGGGCTTTGCCATCTCGCAGCCGGCCATTTCCCAGCACCTGGCCGCCCTACGGGGGGCGGGGCTGGTCTGCGAGCGCCGTGAGGGCCGCTTTGCCTACTACCGCGCCGAGCCCCAGGGCCTCGCGCCTCTCATCGATTGGGTGGACCGCTACCGGCTGTTCTGGCCGGAGCGGCTCGAGAAGTTGAAGACCGTGCTGAAGGATATGGAGCCATGACTAAATCGGTTGCCCCCATTTTGGCCGCCGGTGAGACCCGGCCTGAGAACTCCGTGATCACCGAGTGCGATCTGCCGCAAGCGCCTGACAAGGTCTGGAAGGCCCTGACCGTTCCTGAGCTGCTGACGGCCTGGCTGCCTGATGCGGTCAACAGCGAGATTCTCAGGGCCGAGCCCAATCGCCTGTTGCGTTACCGCTGGCCCGCCAAGGATGACGAGCGGGATGGGGCGGGGCGGACGTTGGAATCCGTGGTCACCTTTGAGCTGTCCGGTACATCGGCCGGCGGGACGCACCTCAGAGTCGTTCATCGGCTGCTGCCCCAGGCCGAGGCGACCAACATCGTGGCGCTCGCGGGCCGGCGCCGCAAGCGCGTCTGCGGCAGCGGCGGCATCCTGGCTTTGCGGTTGGCCGCATGAGCACCAATCTCGTCCCGATGGTGATCGAGCAGTCCGCTCGTGGCGAACGGTCGTTCGATATTTTCTCGCGGCTGCTGCGCGACCGGATCATTTTCGTGAACGGCCAGATCGACGATGGCGTTACGGCCCTGGTATGCGCGCAGTTGTTGTTTCTCGAGGCGGAGAATCCGGCCAAGGACATCGCGATCTACATCAACTCACCCGGTGGCGTGGTCACCAGTGGACTGGCGATCTACGACACCATGCAATGGGTGAAGTGTCCGATCACCACGGTCTGCATCGGTACCGCGTACTCGATGGGGTCGTTTCTGCTGATGGCGGGGACTGCCGGCCGGCGTATCGCCTTGCCGAACGCCAGTATTCTCGTGCACCAGCCCTCGGGCGGGTTCCAGGGCAAAGTGTCAGATATCGAGCGTCACGCCCAGGACATAGTGAAGACCAAGCGGCGCCTGAACGAGATCTACGCGCGCCACTGTGGCCGGACTTATGACGAAGTGGAGCGTACGCTCGACCGCGATCACTTCATGACCGCGGAGGAGGCGCAGGAGTGGGGACTCGTCGACCATGTCTACAAGTCCCGTGACTCCCTGAAGGTGGCCTAGGAGACTACCAACAACCGGTGCTCGCGGTGCCACCGGTGCCGGTGGATGTTTGTGCGCCCGTCTGGTCAACGAGCAATGCGAGACACTGCGTGTCCTTCGCCTGTGCACCAGCGGCGCTTGCTGTGACAGTGAACGTGGCGGCCGCTCCCGCGGTCGTCGCCGTACCTGCCGTACCGGCGGCTACGTTGCTCACGGAGATGCTGTAGAACCCGCTGGCCAGAGTTTGTGGCCAGCCTGACGCGGGGTATCCCAACAGCTTGCCGTCAGCGGTGTAAGCGCCGTTGGTCGACATGAAGCGCTCTTCCCGGGCCGCGAGATCCAGCAGCGCGGATTTCGCTTCGCTACGCCGTGACTTGCGGATCTGGCTGTTGTAGGACGGAATGGCGATCATCGCGAGAACGGTGACGATCGACACGACTATCATCAGCTCGATGAGGGTGAATCCGCGGCTGCGGCGTGATGTGACGAATGTACGCATTTTGCGGGCCTGTTAGCGTTTCTGAATCCAGTAGAGACGGGTACCGCTCGTGATGTTCGTATCGTTGAGCTTGGTCGCTGTGGCACCCGTCTGGCTGTTGTGCGTGATGAGATAACTGGCGTTGTTGTCTCCCGCCTGGCCGGATTGCAGCACCATCGGGGCACCCATGGCGTCCAGTTCGACGGAATCGTAGGACTGCCCGCCAACACTGAACATCGGGATCGCGAGCCCGGCTCCCGTCTGGGCCGCCAGCCCGATGCTGAATCCCGTCGACGCCTTCGACGTGCAGCTGAGGAGGTCGCTCGAGGACGGCACGTAGGTGTTCACGAGCAGCGAGCCGTCCACGTCGCTGACGAACGGGTCGAAAATGACCTGCTCGGCGGATCCGGGCAGCGCGATGTACCAACCCATCTTGTTCTGAGTGCCGGAGGCGCCGCAATTGCTGTCGCCATTCCAACACACGGCATTTTTGCTCAGCGTGCCGTTGCTGCCGGTCCGCGTCAACGTCTGAACCTGCAGGTTGCTCTGAGTGATGGTGGTCGACGTCGTCAGTCCGACGGTCGGCTGCAAGGCGGTGATCTTGTTCCAGCCGCCAGTTGAAGCGCTGCCCTGATCCCAGTCCCAGATACCGTACAGGTATTGCTGACCGGTCGCATAGGAAGCGGCGCTGGTTGCGGTCTGGGGAACCTGTTGGCCGGTGCCGAAGGCCAGCACCACCCGCTCCGCACCGTTGTCGAGGTAGAGGCCGACCGCATTCTTGGTGCCCGTGACCACTTTCACGGTGCTCACGGTGATGTGAGTCGTAATGGGCTGG
>DAITMW010000343.1:0-2935 GCA_036834945.1 Steroidobacteraceae bacterium | reverse complement strand
GGTGCCCGTGACCACTTTCACGGTGCTCACGGTGATGTGAGTCGTAATGGGCTGGGCTGCACCGGCGCTAAACAGGGGTGACGAGGTCGTCACGCCCCATTGCGTGGGGTCCTGGCTCGTGACGTCAAACTTCCACACATTGCCCAGCAGGTCGCCGGCGTAGATGTAGTCGATGGTGTGGTCCTGGTCGTAATCCGCGGATGACGGATTGGTAATGCCATTCGCGACACCGGCGCTCGGCTTGAGACCGGTCGTCAGGTAATAGAAGGAGGGTGTGCCGCTCGAATTGATGAGCATGATGTAAATGCCGGACGCGCCGTTCGCGCTCTTGAGGCCGTTACCGAAGATCGCACCCCATTGTCCGTTGTGGAAGCGTCGGATCTGGGGACTCCCATAGGTCTGACCCATGTTCTGACCACAGTTGGGCGCCGCATCCTTGTTCGCGCATTGCAGCGTCGTGGTCCATTCGCCGATCACGATATTTTTGGCGTTCGTTTCGACGAACTGCGTTGAGGAGCTCGAGTCCGTGGGAGTGGTGACATCCAGGGCGTAGAACGCGGCACCGCCGGCGCCGAGTCCGCCGACCACCCAGGTATGCCATTTACTTCCGTAGAACACGTCGCCCGTGGTGGGACTGGCATCGACGTAGTAGGCGTGCGAGTACTGGGTGTTCGAAAAATCCGACATCGCGATCACGTTGCCGTTCGAATCCACGGGATGGATGCTGTTCAGCACGACCGCGGGCATGTAGGCCAGCACTTCGCTGCCGTCGTTGGGCATGGCCGGATCGGAAGTGTCGAGATCGCCGTTGGCGTTCTGCTTGGCCGCGCGGAAGCCATGGACGAAACCATCGTTCGCGCCAACGTACACGACGTTCTCGCGGCCCTGCTGAGAAGTCATGTAGTCGGAGTATTTTTCCGCGTCGTCGGCATTCTCGGGCATCGTGGCGGTCGGATAGACCCAGTCCTTCCAGGCGTCCACCAACGTGTACGGCTGCCCTGGCGGGCCGGCCGTAACGGGACTTGAATTCACGATGTCGCCGAGAACGCTGTCGCGTGCCCGGAAGCAGGGCACCGAGGACGACGTCGTATGTTGCGGACAGTTGCCCGTGGAATCGATCTCGTTGGTGCGATCGCCACGCAGATAGTTGACTCTGTTGAGGCCTGGAGTGGCATCTCCTCCGGCAGTGAGGGCCTTCTGCTCATCCGAGCTGAGGCTGCCCCATTCGAAGGGAACGCCCTGCGTGCCATCCCAGGTGAGCATGACACGACTGGTGGGCGCTTCCGCGGCCATCGAGGCGACCCCGGTGGCGCACTTGCCGGTCTTGGTGGTGACACCAGTCAGCACACAGCGCGCATCCCAGTTGATGTTCTTGCTCACCGACAGGATGTTGGAGCTGGGGTCGTAGAGAACGGTCTGCGCGGTCAGCGAGCCCGCCCAGTCCGACGGGTAATAATACGCCAGGAACAGCTGCGTGCCTTTCTTGAGTGTGGGGTCCTCATAGACGTTGACCGCGCCCGAAGTACTGGTCGACTCCGCCGGGGTTGCCTTGAAACACAGGATTTCGTGAATGTTGCTCGCGCCACCGGTCGAACCGGCAAAGCCGAAGCGGAAGCTGGCGGGGAGGGTACCGTTGGAGATCTTCTGATTCGACAGGATGTTGGATGCCGCGCCGCCGTTGTAGCTGTAAGACAGGCTCAGCAGGCCATCCTGCGTGATCTTGAGGTTGTACAGAATCGGGACCGCATCGGCGCGCGTCACGGCCGTCTCGTTCGCGATCTGCACACCTGCGGGGAGGGTGGCAAAGGCGGCCGGGAGGGCCTGATAGTCCGGCACAGTGACCTTCGCGCCGCTCACGGTGATTGCTTTGTTGTTGTAGTCGGTGAGATAGCCGTTCGCGCAAGTGTACTTCACGGCAAGGGCCTGCTGACTCCCTTTGCCCGAGGTCCAGGTGGACGGGAACTTGGTGGGATAGTTCTTGTTGAGCCAGGACCAGGCAATGTTGCCGGCTCCGCGCAGGCCGATGCGGTTCGCATACTGGCCGCCGCCGGTCGCGGTGTTGTCGCCCAGGCTCTGCGGATTGCTCACGCCCAGCGTGTTGACGCTACCGTTGAGGAAGTTGCCGAATTCATCGATACCAAGGCCAAGGTAGCCGCCGACCAGTCCGTCGTGCGGATCGTTGCTGTTCGAGCAGCTGTAACCCAAACTACCACCGAACGCACCGAGTCCCGCGGCTTGGCTGCCATCCATGAGGAAGAAGCTCATTCCGTCGGCACCGTCGTTGGAATGGGCGGCTCCGCTCGCGCCGTTACCACCCTTGTCGCCACGATAGGTGAGTGTCTTGAAGGTGACCTGCACACCCTGGCTGGTGGGAAACGGGTCACCCCCTGACACGATGGCACCGCTCTGGTTATGCCCGTAGGGATAGCCATTGGTGAAGCGCAGGGCACCTTTGCCGTCCGGGTCCGCCTGCTGTTTCGTGATGTCCGTGGGTTTGCTGCTCGATCCCAGGTAGCCGCTATTGCCGCCCACCAGCGCCGGGTCCTTGTCCGACTGCAAGGTGTAATAGGAGGACAGCACGGTGACGCAACTCGGCACTGTGCCCGGTTGGGTTGCCGTATCTGTCGAAGTGCCCGCCGTCAGGCAGGCGCCATTGAAGAAATACCACGGCTGCGAGGTTTTCTGGCCCGTGAAATCCTCGCTGACGATTGCCGCGGTCGTCTGCGCCTGCGAGATGGAAGTGAGCGCGACGCCGAGCGTCACGGTGGCCACTACGATGAGTGTCTTGCGGATCATGACAGAGCTCCTCGATACCGGGGACATCATGTGCCACCCAGGTTGACATTCTTTGCGGGCGGTCCCTTGCCCACGGCTTCAGTAGTCTTGAAGTGTTGGACCGAGTAGATGCTCTCCACCACGGCAATGCTGCTCGGGC
>DAITMW010000342.1:0-7649 GCA_036834945.1 Steroidobacteraceae bacterium | reverse complement strand
TACCTGACAACCTCCATAGTGCGATCGCCGCCCGGATTCTCCACTGGCGCGACCCCCGGCCGCCCGGTTACCTCGGACCCCACCGGAATCACATCCCGCATGTAACGGCGCACGAAGGCGCCGAAACCGTCGTCATCGAGCGCGCAGCCGACAATCCCGCGGTGGATTCGAACTCCGGACCGCCTTTGGAAGGTGAGCCGCGCCGTCCCGAGCCGCTCACCCTCGGGGGCGTGCTGCAAGGCAGATTCAAACTCCTGGAGCCGATCGGGCAGGGGGGTATGAGCGCCGTCTACAAGGCCATCGACCTGCGCAAGGTCGAGGCCTGCTCGACCGAGCCGTACGTCGCGGTGAAACTCCTGACCGTCCCCGTGAGCGGCTTCGGCCACTCCTTGTCCCTCCTGCAAAGCGAAGCGCAGAAGCTGCAGAGCCTCCCTCATCCCAACATCGTGCGTGTCATCGACTGCGACCGCGACGGCCGCACGGTGTTCATGACGATGGAATACCTCAACGGCGAGCCCCTCAAACGCCGGCTCATGGCGCCGGACTTCAAGGGCATGCCGCCCGCGGAAGCGGAGGGGATCATCGAGCAGGTCGCCGCGGCCCTGGAGTTCGCGCATCGCAATGGGATCGTCCACGGTGACCTGAAGCCCGCCAACATCATCATCACCGACAAGGGTGAGGTGAAGGTCATCGACTTCGGCATCGCGCGCCTCATCTCGCGCCAGCATGCAGGTCAGGTGCCTGATGATCCGGTCCAACAGGGCCCGGTGGGAGGTGCGCTGCATCCCTGGGTGACGGCCCTGACCCCCCTGTATGCCAGCCCGGAGATGCTCGAGCAGAGAGCGCCTGATCCGCGGGACGACGTGTATGCGCTCGCGTGTATCGCTCACGAGTTGCTGACTGGCCAACATCCGTTCGACGAGCGATCCGCGCTCGAAGCACGCGATGCTGGAATGAGACCCCAACGGCATCGGGATGTCTCTCGCGGCCGGTTCAAGGCAATCGCACACGGACTCGAGTTCGATCGCGAGCGGCGCACCCCCACCGTGGGCCAATTCTTGCGTGAGTTTCGCACACGACGTCAGCGGTCCCTCGATCACACGCTGCTCGCGGTGGTTATTGCGCTCGTCATGATAGCGAGCTTGTATTTCGCGCTCCGTGGGCGGGTCGGTACGGCTCCGCCGGTTGCCCATCATGCGCCGGCCGCGACTGTGCTTTCGAGCTTCGAAATCTTTCGCGACTGTCCGACGTGCCCGTTGATGAAGGTCATGCCACCGGCCCGGTTCAACCAGGGCTCCGCCGCCGATGATCCGGGAGCCCAGCCTTTCGAGCAGCCCCGCCACGCCGTCGCCATTGCCCGGCCATTCGGATTGGGTGTCTATGAAGTCACGGTCGGAGAGTTCCGGGAATTCGTCACCTCCACCGGGCGCAAGATCACAGGATGCACCGTGTACGACGGCCAATGGGGCGAGCGGTCGGACCTGGGCTGGAATGATGTAGGTTATCCGCAGTCCGCCACTCACCCGGTTGCCTGCGTCTCATGGCGTGACGCGTTGGATTACACCGTCTGGCTGTCACACGAGACCCACCACCGTTACCGGCTCCCGAGTGCCTCCGAATGGGAATATGCGGCCCGGGCGGGCGCGGAGGCAGCGCGCCCCTGGGGTGGGAATACCGAGTGGGCGTGCAACTCGGCGAACGTGGCCGACCTGGCGGCCGCACAGCGCTATCCGGGGTGGAAGGTACACGAGTGCAATGACGGTTACGTCTACACGGCTCCGGTCGGATCGTTCTCGCCGAACGCGTTCGGGTTGTACGACATGTTGGGGAATGTGTTCGAGTGGGTGCAGGACTGCTGGCACACCGACTATCGCGGCTCACCGAGCGATGGCTCCGCGTGGCTGACAGGGGATTGCTCGCAGCGTGACCTGCGGGGCGGCTCCTGGTTCACGTCTCCGCAGTATGTCAGCGTTGCTGCGCGGAATCGTTTCGCGGAAGGCTATCGCAGCAATACGATCGGGTTCCGACTAGTGAGGGAGCTGGAATGAAGTGGTTGGGGGGTGTTGCTGTCTTGCTGGTGATGTTGGCGACGGGCGGTTGTGTGAGCCGGGCTCCGACGATCGCGCATGTTCACATCGGTCACGCGATTACCGGCGTGCACGTGACGCCGAATCAGGAGGGCTACCTGGTGACCGCCGAAAGGCGCGCCGCCGAGGCGGTCGACCTGGCGAGTCGTGCCGCCGCGAGCAATGATCTCGCGGAAATCAAAAGAGATATCGCGGCCGCCGTGCAGGACACCGATTTCGAGGACGGATTCGGGGTGAAACAAGCGATCGTCATGGCGGCGAACCATGTCACTTTCGCGGCGACCTCGGACGATGCCAGTCTCAACCTGCAACGCGCCGCTCCGACCTTCGCATCCGACATCACTCGCGTGGTCGAAAGGTGTGAGCTCATCGTATTACTGGGCAAGGACATCCAGGCGAGCAAGTCTGTCAAGGATGCCTCGGTCCCGATTGCCGAGCTCGGCAAGCTCGCGCAGGCGAACGTCGCCGGCGATGACTCCAATGGCGACGGCGTCGTCGGGTCCGCCGCGGAGTATGGTCTCGTACAGCTGCGCAAGGAGCTGGAGGCAGTGATCGGCCGGGAGCGCCCGGCCTATGTAACGGTGCCCCAGTGGTACCTGTTCAACCTGGTACGCCTCCCCAACGGGAAGTGGGTGTTCGACAAGCTTGGACGTGGCGGCAACATTGACGGCTATAAATAGGACCAGCGCCGCGCTGCTGCTGGCGGTGCTGTGTTTCTCGAGACTGGCGCTGGCGGACGGCGCTCACCAGGCCTCCTGTGACTCCGAGTCCCAATCTGCGGAGGTCATGGAGGCGCGTGCCGCGCTCAACAGCAATCCCAACTCCCTGGAGGCGCAACTCAAGCTGGCGGACGCCCTGATCGACCGGGGCTGTTATAAGGACGCGGTCCCGGTGCTCGAAGCAGGACTCAGCCAACGCCCCCGCAGCGGCGAGCTGCAATCGAGATTGCGAGCCGCCCGTAGCATGCTGAACGAGGAGCACTTCTTCGAGGGACTGGGTAACGCCCAGGAGACCGCGAGATTCCAGCACAACCAGCTCCGATGCACGAAACTCTCGGATGTCGGCGCTTGTGACGACGCGCTCCGGACCAAGCCCAACGACCCCCAGATGACGATCGCGAAAGGCGACGCGCTCCTGCACGGAGGCCGGGCGGCCGACGCCATGCTCGTGTACCGGCATGCCCAGGAGTTGCAGCCGGGGCAGGAGGGTATCAAGGCAAGACTCGCCGAGGCCGAGTCGCAGCGCCAGGCGTTGGTTTCCCAATGCGAGGGCCACGCCGATGCCGCTGCGGTGGATGCGTGCCAGGCAGCGCTTCTGCACGGAGCTCCCGACGAGTTCGTGTTACTGAAGCGAAAAGGCATCCTCCTGCAGAGCATGGATCGATATGAGCCGGCCCTCGACGCCTTCATCGCAGCGGACGTCATCAAACAGGACGACCCGGCCGTAGCGGTCGCCATTGTCGCCCTGACAGACGGCACGGGCCGCAAGGATGCCCTGGCGCTCGCCGCCCGGGGCTCCGCGCTGCTGGCACTGGGCCGGCCAACGGAGTCCATCAAGTCGCTCCAACAGGCGCAGGCCCTTGCCCCGGCGCTACCCGGCATCAAGGCGCAATTGGCTCGCGCCCAGCAGGCGGCGCAAATAGAGGCCAGGCGAAAAGCGCGCGTCGCGAGCACCAGGCCTGCTGAGGCCTCGCAGTCGCCGACTCCCAGCAGCTATTCGAACGACGCGAGGGCGGGCCAAACCAACTGACGCCAGGGCTCGCGCGGCCTGAGTCAGTGCGGCTACGGTGCACTACGGCGCCGCTCACTGCGGTGCCACGTCACTTCGGCGGCGGCCCCGTCCCCGGCGCCGCCACATCCTGCGGCACCAGGTGATCCTTCACAATATCCCTCTGCATGGGTGCCAACAGCGCCACCACCCTGTTCTGCAACCGATAGGGCACGTGCACGCGATCGAATGCCTCGTACAAATCCTCCGCCAGTGCATTGAACTGCGCGTTGGTGATATTCAACTTCGCGTGCGACGTATACATGTCACGCCCGGTGTACTTGCAGCCCCCGTCCGTCAGATTGCAGATCTGCTCGAACAACAGCTGCTCGAATTTCTTCAGGTCGGTGTTGGCGAATGTGAAATTGATGCGATCGTCGGATTCCATGATCAACACGAACTCGTGCACCGTGGCCCGCAGCTTTGCCTCGCCGCCGATCCTCTCGTAAAGGGTAGGGCCGCCGGCCGCTCCGGCCCCCGCGGAGGCCGCCAGCCACAGTAGACACCCCACCACGCCCGGCATCCGGCTAGTCATGGTCATCTCCCGTCAAAAGCCCGCTTGCACTGAAATATACGGACCGTCCTGGTGCCGGTTCACTGTGGTCACCGGTCCCAGGATGCCTCCAAGGTTGAGGTAGGCGGCCACCAGCGAGAGATTCTTCGTTGGCGTCCACGCCACGAAGACATCGTAACCGGTCGTCTCGTCGTCGATACTGAGATTGTGCGGCCGGGTGCGGACTTCGCCGCCGACCGCCAGCCGTCGGGTCAACAGGTAGGCCACCGTCCCCTCGGGCTTGTAGGAGTAGCTGTTCTTGAGGTCCCCGCCGAATCCCAGCAAGCCGAACTCGTTGGCCTTGGTCGCCCTTACGGCGATGTTCACGACCAGGCTCTGTGCGAGCAAGATCTTCGTGGCCGCGATGTAGTAGTTGGTGCCGTGGTCCGACCGCGCACCCAGTTGGGTGGCACTGACGACCCCGGCCAGGCCGACCTTGTCGGCATCGTTGATGCCCTGGTTCTTCTGGTATTCCGCGCCGACGGCGAGTTGCGGTACCCAGGAGTCCTGAAGATAGACTGCGTTGCCCCACAGCCTGACCTTGACGCCGATGATGTCCTGCGCGGTGCCGAGACCGTCCAGGGCAGTCCCTGTGACATCGAACTCGTGACGGGTGTAGGAGAGCTCCACCCGATCGAGCGCGCCGGCGGCCACACCGTAGGTGCGCAGCTGGAAGTCTTTCAGCTGAATGTTCGTGAAATGGGCGTTGGCGCCCCAGCTGTCACTCGAGCCGTAGCCGGTGATGAGCGCGAGCGGCACGAGACCGCCGCCGCCGGCTCCCTCCAACTGGCTGAAGCCTGCTGTCAGCAGGAATTTGCCTTGGTCGCCACCCAGGAAACCATCGGCCGTCGCAACCCTGGCCCCTCCCATCCAGGGGCCCGCGCAAAGCACGGTCAGCGCGACAGCCCGCATCATGCGAGCACAACTCATTTTTGTTCACACCGGCGCTAGAAATGACATCCAACACGGACATGCTAACGGATTCGCGTGACCCGTGCATGACACATTCACACGGCAAACTCATGATGCAGTGCATCGATGTGCCGGGTGCCGCCGGTTAAAAGCCCGGCCCGGGAAGTGACCTTTCCCGGACCGGGGGTGCCAATGGAGCCCGATTCAAAGGCTCGGCGCTCAACCACGCTTGGCGCGGTCGGCGCGCAGGGCAGCAAGCCGCGGACTGTTGACTTCATTGACGGCACGGGCGATCGCTGCTTCGCGGCAGCGGTAGTTCACCGCGACCTGGGCCAGCTCGCGGGAGTGCGGATAGGGGCAGACCTGCGCGGCGGCCATGGAGATGCGCTTGTAGAGCTCGCGCACGCCGGTGTCGGAAGCGACGTTGAGATCGCCGTATGACACGGCCACCTGCGGCACGCCGGCGCCGGGCGTTGCGGCTTGGGCAACTCCCAGTGATCCCGCCAGGAGGCAGGCGGCCAACACGGTGACACGGCCCAGCGTGCTGCGGTTGGAGTTGACAGTGGCTGCGATCATTGTGGCTCTCCTCGGGAAGTTGCTTCGGTGCGGTTGAGTGTTTGAAAGCGTCGTGTCTTGCGACGGTGTGTATGAGACTCCCGCACGCCCCGCCGGAGTAGCCGCCCGGCCTCGCATTGATCCCCGGCGCCAACGCATTCGTACCGACGGCCGGATTTGACAGTTGTGTGGCCGTCCCACCCCCGGACCGTTCCTGGGCGCCGCGCCGGGGCCTGGACGGCAGCGGCCACGCTTTCATCCCCGGCGGCAACGGGTTCGTCCCAAAAACCGCCACGGATGCAACGCGGAGGCCGCATTGGCGTACGATAGCGGCCATAAACGACCCCTTTTCCGGAGAGTCCGAAGTGAATGTCCTACCGTCGAGCCCGGCGAGGGACATGGGAGCCGCGATCGCGGATACCGTGACCTCGCAGTCGCCCGTCCAGGCCCGTACCCGCGCACGCTTCGCCGTGTGGCGGCTCTTCGCGGCACCGGGTGCACGGCAGAATTTCCTGATCCTGACCGTGTTCTGGGCATACGTGGCGTTCTCGAACGTGCTGTATGCCAACAGCATGCAGGCGAGCTTCGATTCCATGCCCGGCCAGTTCCACGTGTTCGCTTCGTGGGGCGCGCGGCTGCTCCAACACCTGTTTCTCTACCCGGTATTCCTGTTGTGTGCCTTTGCTTCGATGCGCATCGGCTGGCAGTCCCTGTGGCGCAAGCTGCCCATCCAACTTCTGTTGGCCCTCGCTCTGGCCATATTGGGCAAGCCGGCCCTGGCTCTAGGGGAGCTCATCGCAGGCCCCAAGGAGATGAAAGAGCACATCACGGAGCCGGGTCCGATGGGGTGGTGGAATGAGTACGACATCCCGTCGTGGACGGCGAGTGTGACCACATTCCTTCTGCAGTACGGATTCGCGCTGGCGCTCATCATGGCATTCGCGTACTACCAGCGCTTCCGCGACGCGCAGCTTCGTTCCGGCGCGCTCGAGCGGGCACTGAGCGCGGCGCATCTCGCGGCACTGCGAATGCAGTTGTCGCCCCATACCCTGTTCAATCTGCTGCACACCATCCGCGGCCAGATCTCGTGGGACCCCGCGGCCGCTCAAGCCATGGTCGTACAGCTCGGCGACCTGCTGCGGCGGCTGTTGACTGCCGGCGAGCGCGACTTCTCCCGCCTGGAGGATGAGTTGCAGTTCGTGAGGCTCTACCTGGGTTTGCAGCAACAGCGGTTCGCCGACCGGTTGAGTGTCAAGGTTCCGGATGCCGACGGGGTTGTCGGGGCATGGGTTCCCAGTCTCATCCTGCAGCCGTTGGTCGAGAACGCGGTGGTGCATGGGCTGGCGGGTCACGAAGGTCCGGTCACGATTCGGGTCGAGGCCGTGGTCAGCGATGAGATGTTGTCGCTGCGGGTCGTCAACACGATAGCGCCGGGGAAAACGGCCGGGGGCAACGGTATCGGCCTGCGCAACGTGCGCGAGCGCCTGGCGATCCAGTTTTGCGATCGCGCCAGCTTCAGCGCGATGCCAGGCTATGACAATGTCTGGATAGCGGAGGTTCGATTGCCTCTGCTGCGCGACGGGCCTGTTGTGCCGGCGCGTAACTGGAGCGCCGAGGCCTCGCGCGACAGCGCTTCCAACCCGGCGGCGGGTGTTGGGACGGCAGGAGTGGGTGCATCGGCATGATGGACGTCATGATTGTCGATGATGAGCCGATCGCCCGGCGCACGCTGCGGGAGTGTTGCGCGCGGGAGCCGGATCTGCGGGTGATCGGGG
>DAITMW010000341.1:0-7711 GCA_036834945.1 Steroidobacteraceae bacterium | reverse complement strand
GCCTACGTCGCCGCAGGATGCGAGGAGGCGACCGTCCTGGCCGTCTGCTCGAGTCCGGACGAGAGCATCATGGAGACGCTCATGACCTTACACGGTAACGTCAGGTCTTCGGCTCGAATGGCAGGCGAAGTCTCGTAGCCATGCTCACCAGGTCGGCGAGCGACCCGGCCTTCATCTTGCGCATCATCCTGCCGCGATGCGCTTTCACCGTAATCTCGCTGATTCCCAGCTCACCGCCGACCTGTTTGTTCAACAAGCCGCTCACCACCAGGCGCATGACCTCACGCTCGCGGCGGCTGAGTGATGCATACCGATCACGGAGCTCCCGCACCTGAGCCACGTCACAGAGCGCCGCGCGACTGCGGGCGAGAGCTTCCTCGATGGCGTTCAACAACGCGTCGTCACCGAACGGCTTGGTCAGAAACTCAATTGCCCCGGCCTTCATGGCACGCACGGTCATCGGGACGTCGCCGTGACCCGTGATGAAGATGATTGGTATTCCCGCCCCGTCCGCCGCAATGCGCTGCTGAAGCTCGAGGCCATTGAGGTCCGGAAGATTCATGTCGAGGATCACGCAACTCGGCGCCATGGTCCGCTCGTGCGCGAGAAACTCCCTCGCCGAGGCGAACGTCTCGACACTCCAACCTGCGCATCGGACCAGCAGCTGCAGCGATTCGCGCACCGAGATGTCGTCATCCACAACCAACACCACGGGTGTGGCCTGGGACCGGGGTAACGACTGGCCGCATTCGTGCGCCGTTTTCATATGAGCCGGATCGACTGCTTTTAGTTAGCATTCTAGGTAAAAAACAGAATATGTCAAATACACACCCGGTGGCCGGGCTTCGACCGGTCAGCGGCCGGTCGCCGTCACCGGCTCGGGAGCACTCAACATTCGATTTAGCGTACTCCGCGCTCGAAAGTTATTCGGCGCCGGCGGAACCCGCTGCAACTCAACGCGTTGCTGAGTATGAAGCGGCCGACCCAGAACGAGCCGGCGCCCAAAGCTATAACGTTATCTCTACCATGATCTGGCGCTTCTTCGACAACCGCACCGGGCAGCACTGCGAAGCCGCGGATCTCTGCGCGGTCACCGCGACAAACGGCGCCTGCCTGCGTTCGACGACCCCACCCTAAATCCCCTCTCCCTGAAGAAAGGCGCTGCGACGGCCGCGTATCCGGAATCTATTCCGGTTCGTACGGTGTGGTATCCCGCGCCAGCGTGCGCCGCCTTCGTAGCCTCTTTTCCGGCCATGGGTTCTACCTGGGACGAGCGGGGAAGCGGCCAACATGAAAGAAAACCAGAGATTGCTGCCCGTGGATGCGATTCGGGGCACGGCGATGTTCTTTGTCGGCATCAGTCACATCAGCTACTACATCCTGTCGTCGGCTCCGCACCTGTCAGCGACCTTGCGTGCGCTGGGATTCTTTGCCACACCCAACTTCCTGTTGATGAGCGGGCTCGCCTGCGGCTATCAACTGGCGCGGCTCGACACCGCGCCGGCGGCGTGGCGCATCGTGGATCGAGGTCTGTTCGTGCTCCTGGTGGGGCACTTTCTCGTCGCGGGGTCGCTCGCCTACCTCGTGCGTCCCGGTACCGCATTCGTGCACATCGTGATTACCGACAGCATCGGTCTCATCCTGTGCATGGCGCCACTGCTGCGACACATACCGTGCCGGCGGTTGCTCCAGGCGGGCGCCGTGTTGTTCGTGGCGGCCACGACGATCGGCGAGCTATGGCGGCCCACGACGATGCTGGGCGCCGCGATCGCGGGACCTTTGTTCGGGATCGATGTCGGAATGCTACCCGACAACGGCTGGGTCAGCGCTACCGTGCCCCTTGCCGGACTGTTTCTGATCGGTGCGGGCATCGGCAAATTCATCAACAGGCTGCAGCGCGAGCGCTCCGGGGCCGCTGCCTGGAAACCCCTGTTGCTGTGCGGTGGGGCGGCGATTGCGCTGGCTGTCGCGCTGAATGTCACGCGCTACCTGATCAAACATCCGCCGTTCGGGACGTTTGACGCGGGTTTCTGGGATGACGCCTGGCTCAACCTGCTCGACGTCCGTCACAAGATACCACCGACCCCCGCGTATGCACTTTTCTATGGTGGCATCGGCATCGCGCTGGTCGGCCTCATCGGCCTCCTGCCTCGGGGTGCGGGGCGGCTCCCTCGCCACCTGCAGACAGCCGCATCCATACCTGCCACCGTTGGCCGGGCGTCGTTCATTTCGTACGTCAGTCTGCAGTGGATGATCGACTTCACCCCGCGAGGCCTCGGCTTTGACGAATGGCTCGCCAGCCCGGTATTGGCTTTGTCTTATCTGCTGCTGGTCGCGCTCGTCATGGTTCTGATCGCGCGCACGTGGGATCGTCACGGTGGCAATCGCGTGCTCACCGTTGGCCTACGGCCGCGAGGCCAGTCGCCAGCCGGACCAGGCACTCCGGCGCGACCGGTACCACCGGCGGGGGTGGGCCTGCAGTCGAGGTAGCGATCGACTACGAATTCGCCGCGAAGAGGCGCTGGAAATTGCCGCCCATGACGCGGGCGACCTCCGTCTCGCTCATGCCCTTCGCAAGGAGGACTGCCGGCACCAGGCTCCAATCACGATAGCTGCGCAGAACGGGCTTGTAGTTCGCATCCATGTCGGTCCCGATCCCGACATGATCGATGCCCACGGCATCCACCAGGCGCCGGATCGAGTCGATGTAGTCCGCGAAGGTTGCCTGTCCGACAGCCGACGGCCAGGAACCGATCACGCCGCCCGCCGCCGCCACCATCTTGGCGTGCTCGGTGCTGATCAGGCGTGGATGATTGACTGTCGCGGTCAATAAGTTGGTATGCGAGATCATCACAGGCTTGCTCGACGCCGCCAGCACACCCTTCGCGACATCGAACGTGGCGTGGGCAAGATCGATGATGATTCCGGCACGGTTCATTTCGCGGACTATGGATTTGCCGAGCGGTGTCAGGCCATGGTGAACGGGCGACTCGGTCTGGATATCGCCGATCTGGTTCACGTGATAGTGGACGATCGTGACGGAGCGTACTCCGTCGCGAGAAGCCTCGTGCACGCGGTCGAGCTTATCCTCGATGAAGTCTCCACCTTCCACGGCGAAGACCGCCGCGGTCTTGTGCCCGCGATGAGCCGCGTCGACATCTCCCGGACTCAACCCCTTCGCCAACTGAGGATCGCGTAGGAGCGTTTTGAGCAGAGCGATCTGCCGCTGGTAGTCCGCGTAGGCCTCCCCGGGCTTGAAGTCCTGACCCGCGTGCATGCCCCCTGTCGGGGTCATTTCGAGCAGGCGCATGTCCGCCACGGCTGAAAACAGTGCACCGCTGACATTCCCCGCGTTGAGATCCGCAAGCGCCTGCTGCTCGAAGGGCTCGCCGAATGCGCGGGTCGTCGCGGTCTGATACGGCAGGTTACTCAGAAAGAACCGACCTGGATGGCAGTGCAGGTCGACCGAGGGATGGCGCCGCAGGAACGCAACTCCAGCGGCGCGCTGCTCGTCGCTGAGTGGCATGCCGAGGTCTGAAAGCTGCGACGAATCGCCGATGATGGACGTGGCGGCCTGCGCTTGCGCGCGTCGCATGCTCAACGTGAACGTCGCGGCAAGCGCCCCCAGGCCGCGGAGTGTCGCCCGACGGGAGAGCGATGCAGGGATATTGCTCATTGCGTGATTATAATCTTGCCAAGGTTGAGCTTCACGACAAGGCGTTGCAATAGAGGTGAGCTAAAGTATCACCCATGACCTACCGGTTGATCGTGCGTTTGGCTCCGCTGGTACTCGCGATGCTCGTGGCTTCCACGACCTGCGCGGCCGGCGGCGCGTCTGACTCCAAGCCGCTGACGGCGCAAGAAACGAACGACGTCACGGCCGAGGCGCAAATGAGGGTGGACGATGCCATCCCCGTGGTCGGCAAGATGAAGGCCGACGCCGCGGTCAACGAGTTGCTCGGGAAAGCCAAGGGGGTCGTGATCGTCCCGCATTACGTGCAGGCTGCCCTGGTGTTCGGCGGTAAAAGCGGTGCCGGCGTACTGCTGGTCAGACGGAACCAGACCTGGAGCAGCCCTGTCTTCTACAAGATCGGTGGCGGCACTTTCGGCGCCCAGATCGGCGGCACCAAGGGTGCGCTGGTCATGTTGCTGATGAGTGACAAGGCTATCGACGCCTTCGTCAACAAGGCGAGCACCTGGTCCTTGAGTGCCGGCGCGGGACTCAACGCCGTCAATTACTCGAAGCAGACACCCCAATCGCAGACCCTCAGTGATGTCGTCGTCTGGTCCGACACCAAGGGGCTGTTTGGTGGCGCGGCCGTCGGCGCCAGCAAGGTGACGCGCGACACGACAGTGAACCAGGTCTACTACAACAATCGCGACGTCACGGTGCAACAGATCCTCGACGCCACGGTGACGAATCCGAATGCGAAGTCACTGATCGCCGTCATGCCACCGCCGTCCAAAAACTGACCTCGCCCCCGGGGCTCAGGACGCCAACACGACGGGAGTCACGACAGGGGCACCCGTTTCCTGTTGGAAAAACGGGGTGCGCTTGTAGTCGCCGTTCAGCCGGGCCATGCAGGTCGTTTTCAGGAACCAGCCGATCGTCCTGCCCAGACCTCTTTCTTCCGGTTTCGGGCTGCCGCTGGCACCCTGCGTGTGCACCCATGCGGTGACGGGGCCGAACGCTTCGTCCAGCGACAGGTGATCCGCGACGAGGCAGGTGTGAACGAGCCCGATGAACGACCAGTTCCGTGTTGGCAGTGTGTTGCCGATGGGAGTCCGGCAGCAGCCGGCGTACCAACGGAACAACCCCTTGGGCGTCAGGCGCAAGCAGGCCAGCGCCTCGATGCCCTGTGTGAAGCACAGGTTTCTGGGAGGCACCTGGATGATGTCCGACCCGCCGAGTGGGTCGAGCACCCGGCTTTCCTGCCCCAGGGCGCGCGCGAAGGCCTGACAATCCTTGCAATAGCACACGACCCGATTCGACTTCCGCAAGTCGCTCAGCACTGCCTGGACTGTGCCGCACTGACATCGCAAGGGATACGTGTTGGCGGTCATACGGCTATTGTGCGCGCTGAGCGGGCGAAAATCAGCAGGCAAGGACCTGCGCGCATCACGGCATCAACTAGTGCAACGTGTGGGTTGCGTGAGTCCCCTGTATTGTACCCCCCTCGCGTTCCCGACGATCCGATGTAACCCCAGGTGAGCCCGAACAGGTTAGTATCGGCGCCTCGCCCATCGATGGAGATCCCGTAATGCAGTCGTCCTCCTTGCGCCGCGGTGCGCTCGTCACCCTCACATCAACACTGTGCAGCGTGCCCCTGTTGGCCTTGGGAGCCCCAGCTACGGCGGCGGGTACCGCCCCCGAGATCACCGCCCCGCAAATGATCGACGCCTTCGAAGGTACGTTCGGCGTGCACAAGGGGCAACGCAGAAATCACATCAAGGGGACTTGCGCCGCCGGCGAGTTCGTTGGCACGAAGGACGCCGCGGCTCTCAGCCGGTCCGCCCTCTTTTCGGGCAAGCCCGTCCCTGTGGTCGCGCGTTTCTCGCTCGGCGGGGGTAGTCCGGAGGTACCGGATGCGGCGCCGGCTCCGCGTGGCCTCGGAATGGAGTTTCACCTTCCGGGCGGCGGCTTGCAGCACATCACCATGATCAACGTGCCGATTTTCGCCGCGTCCACCCCCGCTTCATTCCGGGATGCGATTATCGCCGCGAAGCCCGATCCCAAGACCGGACAACCGGATCCGGCGAAGTTGAAAGAGTACGCCGCGACCCATCCGGACGCGATGCCGCTGGCCGAGCTGGCGAAAGGCCACAATCCGACCGCGAACTACTATCAGACCACCTACTTCAGCGTGCACACGTTCAAGTTCATCGATGCGAAAGGCACCGAGCATCCGGTGAAGTGGCGGTTCGTCCCGCGGGATGGCAACAAGGAGCTGACTGCCGCGGAAATGAAGTCGGCGCCGCATGACTTCCTGGAAAAGAACCTGATCGAGCGCGTCCACAAAGGACCGGCGGTGTGGGACATGGTCGTCTATGTCGGTGAGCCCGGCGACCCGCAGGACAACCCGACACTGGCCTGGCCGGAGACCCGCAAACATTTCGCTGCCGGGACCCTGACGATTTCGCAAGCCACGCCACAGCAGAAGGGCATGGCCTGTGAGCCCATCAACTTCGACCCCTTGATCATGGCGGATGGGATCGCCCCGACCAACGACCCCATCCTGCTGTTCCGCTCACCGGCGTACGCCGTCTCCTACGCCAAGCGCCTGTCCGGCCAGTAGACCCGGACACTCGCCATCGCACCGGCAGTCCCGCACGGCTGGCCGGTGCGAGGCGGTGGGGTCAGGTGGCGCAGCCGACCCAGCTGGCGCCGGTCCAGGCCGGGGCGCTCGACCGGCGCGGGCTGACCGGTTCAGATCCTGCGGCCGGCCGAGGCTGCCATTGAAGGGTCGCGCGGTTAGACTTACCGCGTGAGCGTCAACGCCTCCAACGCTTCCGCCGCAACCGACGGCCGGTTGAGGTCGTTTGTCTGCGCCCTCCTGTACGCGGCTCTTGCATTCTGGCTGCTGTCTTACGATTGGCTCCTCGGCCCGATGTTGGATCGCCTCGGCCGCTGGTTACACCTCAGCGGAATGTCCGCCGGTCGGATCACCTACTTCGAGGTGGTCAATCTCGCGACGGCCCTGTTACTCACCTGGATCTTCGCCACGTATGAGCGGCGGCGAGTCGACTCCTACGGGCTACCGATCGCGGCGGCGTTCAGGGGGCGCTTCTGGGAAGGCTTCGCCCTCGGAGTCGCGCATGCCGGTGTGGTCGCCTTGGGCATGATCGCCCTGGGCGGAATGACGGTTCACGGACTGGCGCTGCAGGGCAGCGCCATCCTGTGGGGCGCGCTGGCCTGGCTTGGAGCGAACCTGCTGGTAGGTCTCGCAGAAGAAATGTTGTTTCGAGGCTACCTCCTCCAGGCACTCTGGCGCAGCCTGGGCTTCTGGCCTGCCGCGATACTGATCGCCCTGTGGTTTGCCGCCGATCACTACTTCTTCAAGGAAGGCGAGAACATCTGGGATGTCATTACACTGATTTCCTTTTCCCTGCTGCTCTGCTACACCCTGTTGCGCACCGGAACGCTGTGGCTGGCCGTGGGGTACCACGCGGCGTTCGACTACATGCAGCTGTTCGTCATCGGAACCAGAAACGGTAACGTCGAGCCCACCGGCCACCTTCTGGATGTGTCTTTCCAGGGACCGGATTGGGTCACCGGCGGGGTGTTGGGAACCGAAGCGAGCTTGCTGATGTACCCGACGATCGTCCTGCTCTTTCTCTATCTCTGGTGGCGTTTTGGCCGGGCTCAACCAACGTAACGCGCGGTCACCATACAAACGACTGTAATGGACAACAGTATCGCCGCGATCCGTTGGGACCGCGCCGGTGATGACTTGCGCAGCCCGATTTGCGCCACCGCTGCGACGAGGGCACAAACCGCGCCGACGGCAAGTGTCTTTTCCATCGGACCCGGTGGACCTCGGTGCAGAATGCCCCACAACCCGACGCCCGCCACGATGGCCAGTGTCGCAGCTCCTCTTTGAGACCGGGATAGCGACTCCGAGGCTTCGCCTCCGGTGTGGGCCATCAAGAACGTCGACCCGGCCCAGAACACTCCGGACAGGGCGTGGATGGCGAACAAAACAATGAGGAG
>DAITMW010000340.1:5567-7748 GCA_036834945.1 Steroidobacteraceae bacterium | reverse complement strand
CTGCACGCCTGGCACGACTATGTTTTCCTGTTCGACAATCCGAAAGGCACGCACCAGGAATACTGGCAACACGTAGAGGGCTGCCGGCAGTGGCTGGTGCTGGAGCGCGATACGTCAACGAACACGGTCGGTCGTAGCTGGCTCGCGCGCCAACACGTAAGGGGGCAAAGTCATGACCCCACGTGACCCGCGTCGTCGCCCTTCCGGCGGCCGAATCGACCGCACTCAACCGCTTCCATTCCTGTTTGAGGGCCGCGAGCTGAACGGCTATGTGGGTGACACGCTCGCTGCGGCGCTGCTTGCCAACGGCATCGGGCTAATCGGCCGCAGCTTCAAATATCACAGGCCGCGCGGCTTCGTCAGCGCAGGGGTCGAGGAGCCGAATGGCCTTCTGACGTTAGGTACGGAGGGACGCCGCACCCCGAACGTGCCCGCGACGACGACGGAGCTGTACCAAGGGTTGGTCTGCGAACGCCAGAACGGATGGCCCTCGGTTGAGTTCGATCTCATGTCCATCACGGGCAAGCTCCTTGCACCGCTGTTTGAGGCCGGCTTCTACTACAAGACCTTCATGGGACCGCGTCGTGGCTCATGGATGTTCTACGAACCGTTCATTCGCCGCGCCGCGGGTCTCGGCGAAGCCACTCATTTGCCGGACCCGGACCGCTATGAGACGGCTGACGCGTTCACGGATGTGCTGATTGTCGGTGCGGGTCCAGCAGGTCTGGCCGCTGCGCGCGCCGCGGGCCGGTCGGGCTGCCGGGTCACCCTGGTCGAGCAGGATTTTTTGCTCGGCGGCGGCCTCCTGGCCGCACCCGCCGCTGCGCCGGAAGAAGCCTTGCGCCGCTCACTCGAAGCCGAAGTCACGTCGATGCCGAACGTGGAGATATTTCGGCGCACGACGGTCATAGGCATTTATGACGGACTGACGGCCGTGTTGGTTGAGAGGCGTGATCACGCCCGCCCCGACCCTGCCAAAGGCGAAGCACGAGAGATTCTGATTACGTTGCGTGCTCGAGCGATTGTTCACGCCGAAGGGGCCATCGAGCGTCCACTGCTTTTCGGTAACAACGACCTCCCCGGCGTAATGCTCGCCAGCGCGGTCCGTATCTATCTGAATCGCTATGCACTCGTCCTCGGGCGGCGGGTGCTGATAGCAACGAACAATGACTCCGCGTGGACGACAGCCATCGACCTCGCCGCCGCTGGTGCTCGCGTGACGATCGCCGATGAGCGGCCAACAGCAAACACGTCTCTCGAGGCGATCGCGCAGAAAGCCGGCATCGACATTCGGCTCGCCACGCATCTGGTGCGCGCGCAGGGAGGCCGCACAGTGCAAGGGGCCGACCTGCAGACCGCCGATCCATCAAAATCCAAGGCGCAGTCCGTCGATTGCGACCTGATCGGGATGTCCGGTGGTTGGTCCCCTACCGTACACCTGACTTCGCACACCGGTCTGCGTCCCGTTTACGACGCCGCGATTGGCGCGTTGGTCCCCGGGCCCTGGCCAGCCGGCGTCACGGGAGCCGGTTCAGTCACAGGGCGTGGTGATCCACTCGCCAACGGACATGCAGCCGGTACGACTGCCGCCGGATGGGTGGGATTCCCGGCAAATATCGCAAATCCAGGTGAGCCACCGCGCGCTGCGGACGCCTCCTGGGTCGAGGGTTGGGCGAGCCCGGCGAAGAAGCGGGCACCCTGCGGCCGAAAGAGCAAAGTCTTCGTCGACTTTCAGAACGACGTAACAACCCACGACCTGGCTCAGGCGCACGAAGAAGGCTACGAGTCTCTGGAGCACCTCAAGCGCTACACGACGCTCGGCATGGGAACGGACCAGGGCAAGACGAGCAACATCGCCGCCGCACAGTTGATGGCCGCGCTGCGTGGCATGGACACCCAAACCGCCGGCATCACAACCTACCGCCCGCCATACACGCCTGTTTCAGTTGGCGCGCTCGCAGGACGGCGCGTCGGCGTGCACTTCCGACCCACGCGCCGTACGCCCATGCACGACTGGCATCTCGCGAACGGCGCGACAATGATCGAGGCCGGTCCATGGCTTCGACCCTGGTTTTACTCGTGGGCTGGAACCGACGTGGGGACAGCCTACGTGGCTGAAATGAAGTTGGTGCGCACCGGCGTTGGAATTTCCGACGTGTCCTCGCTCGGCAAGATCGAAGT
>DAITMW010000340.1:0-5467 GCA_036834945.1 Steroidobacteraceae bacterium | reverse complement strand
ATGAAGTTGACGGCATTCCCGTGCGGGTAGCGCGACTGAGCTTCTCGGGCGAGCTTGCTTACGAAGTGTACGTGCCAGCCGACCGCGGCACGGCGATGTGGGAAAGGCTATTAGAGAGCGGCTCGTCACTGGGAATCAGGCCCTACGGTCTCGAGGCACTCGCCTCCCTGCGCATTGAAAAGGGCCACGTCGCGGGTCTGGAGCTCGATCACCGCACGACATTGGACGACCTGGGACTCGGGAAGCTGGCGTCGCAAAAAAAAGTGTTCGTCGGGCGCGAGCTGCGCCAGCGCCAGGAACTGCAGGCGCCAGATCGCTGGAGCCTGGTCGGCCTCGAGTGTCTCGATCGCAACGCCAGGCTACGTGGAGGCGCGATCCTGTTTGCGAAGGACGAACCGATCGAAGGTCATGGACGCGGTTACATCACCTCGGTTACGTGGTCGACCGTCCTTCAGAAGACGATTGCACTAGCGCTCTACAAGGGCGGCTTACGCCACGAGGGACAGGAAATCGTTTGCGCCTATCCGCTGCGAAACGAACAGGTCCGTGCACGCGTAGTGTCGCCGGTATTTATCGACCCGAGTGGGGAGCGCATGCGTGCTTAAGTCGCGTTCAGTGCGCCTCGGCGAAGTGCCCAACACCTCCATCCTCCACATTGGAGTCTACCCAGGCGCGGACGCCGCAGCCCGCGTTGCCGCAGGCGCATCAGCAGTTCTTGGCGGAACCCTTCCCGACTCTCCGGTCCGCACCGCGACCGCTGGAGATCACCTGATCTTTCGCATTGCTCCAGACCAATACTGGGTAGTCGGAGGCGGTGAGCTCGCCCTCGAAGCCCGGTTGCGTGCAGCGATCCCGGCCGACGCTGGCTGCGTTACGTCACTCGAAGGAGCGCGCACACATCTCTTCGCGGAGGGGCCGCGCGCCCGGGATCTACTCAGCAGGCTCGTACCCATCGACCTCCACCCGAGCGTCTTCCCGGTAGGAGGATTCGCCCAGACCGGCATCCACCACGTCGCGGGACTCCTGCTCCGAGCAAATGAGGACCGCTACGAATTCTTCGCGCTACGCACCTTCGCAGCCTTCACTTGGGAAGTGTTGGTCGATGCCGCGCGTCCATTTGAGGATTCATGACAATGAAATCACACACCCGGGTAGTCGTCATTGGCGGCGGCGTCGTTGGCTGCAGCGTGCTCTATCACCTGACCAAGGCGGGCTGGACGGATGTCGTGCTGCTCGAGCGCGACCAGCTGACTTCGGGCTCGACCTGGCATGCCGCCGGCGGGTTTCACACTCTGAACGGGGACCCCAACGTCGCCAAGCTGCAGGGCTACACAATCGGCCTCTATGACGAGCTCGAGCGAATCACGGGCCAATCCTGCGGCCTGCATCGTTCGGGTGGACTGTTGCTGGCCGACACGCCGGAGCGCATGGAATGGCTCAAGATGGCCCATGCACGAGCTCGCTATCTCGGGCTCGAAACCTCGCTCCTGACCCCGAGCGAGGCCAAGCAGCTGTTGCCACTGATCGAGGAAAAGTACTTCGTCGGCGCGATGCTCGATGCAGCCGACGGCAACCTCGATCCGTACGGTACAACCCATGCGTACGCCAAGGCGGCGAAGATCGCCGGCGCCGAGATCTTCCTCAAAACACGGGTCACCGCGCTCGAGCGCCGCTCGAACGGCACCTGGGACGTAGTGACACCGGAGGGGACCATCAACGCGGAACACGTTGTCAACGCCGGCGGGCTCTGGGCACGCGAAGTCGGGCGAATGGTCGGCCTGGAACTGCCCGTCCTCGCGATGGAGCATATGTACCTGGTTACCGCCGACATGCCGGAGGTCATCGACTTCAACCGCGAGCGCGGCCACGAGCTGCCGCACGCCATCGACTTCAAAGCCGAGATCTACATGCGCCAGGAGCGCCAGGGCATGGTGTTGGGCACCTACGAGCGTGCCTGCGTACCCTGGAGTCCCAAAGCGACTCCGTGGGACTTTGGCGCGGAGTTGCTCGAACCGGACGTCGATCGCATCGCGCCCTCGCTGGAGATCGGCTACCAACACTTTCCGGCCATGGCCCGCGCCGGCATCCGCCGCATCGTCAACGGGCCATTCACGTTCTCGCCGGACGGTAATCCACTCGTCGGTCCCGTTCAGGGCCTGCCCGGATTCTGGTGCGCGTGCGCCGTCATGGCGGGTTTCAGTCAGGGCGGTGGAGTCGGACTGGCGCTGTCTCAATGGATGGTCAACGGTGACCCGGGTTTCGATGTCTGGGCCATGGATGTCGCGCGCTACGGTCCCTGGGCAACGCGCAGCTACACCAACGAAAAGGTCCGCGAGAATTACTCCCGGCGGTTCTCTATCCGCTTCCCCAACGAGGAGTTGCCCGCCGCCCGGCCGCAGCAGACGACCGCCCTCTACGATGTCCTGCTCGCAGCAGGCGCCGTCATGGGCGACAGCTGGGGCCTGGAGACGCCACTCTGGTTCGCCCCACCGGGCGTCGAGCCCCGGGATGTAGTGTCCTTCCATCGTTCCAACGACTTCCCGCACGTCAAGGCGGAATGCCTCGGCGTGCGTAACACGGTTGGCGTGACGGAGATCGCCAACTTCGCCAAGTACGAGATCTCCGGGCCGGGCGCTGAAAGTTACCTGTCGCGATTGATGACCAACCGCATGCCGAAAATCGGCCGCATCGTGCTGACGCCGATGCTCAACCCGGCGGGCAAGTTGATCGGCGACTTCACGATTGCCCGCGCCGCGCCGCAACGATTCCTGATGTGGGGCTCATCGCAAGCCCAGATCTACCACATGCGTTGGTTCGAGGCGCATCTGCCGGCCGACGGCTCGGTCCGTCTGCGCCGCTTCGACATGGGACTGGTTGGTCTCTCCATCGCCGGACCACGCTCGCGCGAGTTACTGGCGCGCCTGACGGACGAGGACGTCTCCGCTACCGCATTGCGCTTCATGGACCATCGTGCGATGGACGTAGCCCACTGCCCTGCACTCGTCAATCGCGTGACCTACACAGGTGACCTCGGATACGAGATCTGGGTCGCACCGGAATACCAACGCCGTCTCTACGAGCGAATCCGCAGCGCCGGGCAGGATCTCGAGCTCGTCCATTTCGGCATGCGGGCGCTCTTGTCGCTGCGCCTCGAGAAGAATTTCCCCACCTGGTACCGCGAGCTCAGACCGATCTACGGAGCGTTCGAGGCGGGCCTGGATCGCTTCGTCGACCTCGACAAACCCGACTTCATCGGCCGCGAGGCCGCCCTCGCCGAGAAAGCTACGGGTGGCAAACTGAGGCGCGTCAGCTTTTCGGTCGATGCCCTGGATGCCGACGTACTCGGTGACGAGCCGATCTGGCACGACGGCAAGGTGATCGGTTGGGTCACCTCCGGTGGCTACGGTCACTGCGTCGACAGATCACTCGCGCAAGGTTACATCCCCACGAGCCTCGCCGTAGACTTGCGGGACGGCGCGTTCGAGATTGAGATCCTGGGCGATCGACGCAAAGCTTCCATCCTCAGCCAGCCGTTGTTCGATCCTACGGGCACGCGGATGCGGATGTAAGGCAAGGGGGTAACACCATGACCGAGCCAGAACGCGATGCGATACGCCGCACACGGCGTCGACCTGCACCCGCATCGACATTGACGACAGACAGTCGCAGTCGTCGCTACAGAACCCTGAGGAATCGGTTTGAACCGTGGCGCGTGTTCTCGGACGACCGTGTTGAGGCATTGCATAATGCGGCGCTCGGCGTTCTCGAGAACCAGGGGCTCAAGGTGCTGTCCGCGGATGCACGCACGCGCTTTCGCTCGGCGGGGGCGACGGTCGACGAAGCAACTGAGAGTGTCCGGATCGACCGGGGCCTGGTCGAGGCTTGTCTGGCGCGCGCCCCACGCCAGATAACGCTCCACTCCCGCAACCCGGCGCGTCATATTCCCCTCGACGGTACCTCGTTGGTGTTCGCTCCAGTGTCGGGTCCGCCCCACATACTCGACTCAGCAGGAGTGCGCCGACCCGGAACCCTGGTGGACTATGCAAACGGCGTGCGCCTCTGTCAGGCATTTGAAGTCATACAGGTGCTTGGTGCCTTTACCGAGCCACAGGATATTGCGGTTGCATGCCGGCAGCTCGAGATGCTGCACGCGCAACTGACCCTGTCCGAGAAAATCCCACATACGTACTGCCGCGGGCGCGCCCAGGTCGCAGACTGTTTTGAGCAGGTCCGGATTGCCTATGGGCTCTCGGAGGAAGCCTTCCGTAGTACACCGTGCACCTACACGATCATCAATACCAATTCGCCGCGCGTGCTCGACACGCCGATGGCTGACGGCATCATGGACTTCGCGCTCGCTGGCCAGGTGCAGATGATCACGCCGTTTACGCTCGCCGGTGCGATGGCTCCGGTCACGATCGCCGGCGCGCTGACGCTGGCGCACGCCGAAATGCTGGGCGGCCTCGTTCTCGCGCAGATTACCCGCCCCGGGGCGCCGGTCGTCTATGGCAGCTTCACGTCCAACGTCGATATGAAGTCAGGATCGCCGGCGTTCGGCACCCCCGAGTACTTCAAGGCGCAAATCGGTGCCGGCCAGATGGCGCGATTCGTGGGCCTGCCATGGCGGTCCTCGAATGCCACGGCTTCCAACGCGCCCGACGCGCAAGGGGCATACGAGTCGCAGATGAGCCTCTGGGGCACGCTCGCCGGCGGAGCCAACTTCGTATTGCACGCCGCGGGCTGGCTGGAAGGCGGCCTGTCCTCCAGCTACGAGAAATTCATTCTGGATATCGAACAGCTGCAGATGGTAGCGGAAGTTTTACAGCCCGTCGGCGCGACCGATGACGACTTCGCACTGGATGCCATCGCCGAGGCCGGGCCTGGCGGTCACTTCTTCGCGACCCAACACACCATGGCCCGCTACAGGGATGCATTCTACTCCCCTCTGGTCTCCGACTGGCGCAACTTCGGCGCGTGGAGCGATGACGGCAGCAAGACGGCGACCGAGCGAGCATCGAAAATCTGGCGCTCGACACTCGAGACGTTTACCCCGCCACCGATGGATCCAGCCATCGCGGAGGCACTCGAGGCGTACCGTCGGCGGCGTATCGAGGAAGGCGGCTCGCCGCCGGCTTCCTAGTGGAAGCTCTTCCCGTGATGATGCCAACACGGATCCACGGGATCAGGATCCGTTGGCGTATCTTCACCATGTTGGTGCTGGCGGGGGCGGTCGTCTACTTCCAGCAGCGCGCGCTGTCGATTGCGGCCGAACGTATCATGCCGGAGCTGCACTTGAGCCAGATGCAGATCGGTTGGCTGCAGTGGGCGTTCGTGTTGTCCTACGGACTGCTGCAGATGCCTGGCGGAGTGGTCGGCCAGCGGATTGGCGCCCGACGGGCGCTGGCCGGCCTTCTCTTGATCGCTGTCATTGCATCCGTCGCCGCGCCATTGGCACCCTATGTGTTGC
>DAITMW010000339.1:0-7803 GCA_036834945.1 Steroidobacteraceae bacterium | reverse complement strand
GGTAGCCCCAGTTGCGGAAGGCGCCTTCCGTGAACTTCATGATGTTGCCCTTGTGGACCAGGGTCACCGAGGTGCGATCCGTGTCGATGGCGTACTGAATCGCCTTGCGGATCAGGCGCTGGCTGCCCTCCTTGGAGACCGGCTTGATGCCGATGCCGGAGCTCGCAGGAAAACGGATGCCGGTGGCCTTGAGGTCGTTCTGCAGGTAGGCGATGAGTTTGTGCACTTCCGCGGAGCCGGCGGGCCACTCGATGCCCGCGTAAATGTCCTCCGTGTTCTCACGGAAGATCACCATGTCAGTAAGGCTCGCGTCCTGCATCGGGCTGGAGACGCCCGGGAAATAGCGGATCGGCCGGACACACGCGTAAAGGTCGAGACTCTGGCGCATGGCGACGTTGAGTGAGCGGATACCCCCGCCAACGGGAGTGCCCAGCGGACCCTTGATCGAGACGACATACTCGCGCAAAGCGTGCAGCGTCTCGTCGGGGAAGAATTGGCCGTAAAGCTTCGTGGCCTTTTCGCCCGAGTAGACCTCCATCCACTCGATACGCCGGCGCTTGCCGTAAGCCTTCTCGACCGCCGCGTTTACCACTCGCAGCATCGCGGGGGTGACGTCGATGCCGATGCCGTCGCCTTCGATGTACGGAATGATGGGGTTGTCGGGGACGTTCAGCGTCGTATTGGGATTGACGGTGATCTTGCTTCCCTGGGGAGGGATGACGATGTGCTCGTATTGCATGCGGCGGGGTGCTGCCTTTGCCTGCTATTTGAGGCGCGCGATTTTACACACCCCATATTGAGGCGGCTAAGACGCCGCGCAAGATATCGCTACGCCTGGGCAGCTCGCTTGTCCGCCCGACGGCTCTGGCTGCGCTCGGCAATGAGCATGGCCAGCTCGAGCGCCTGCTCGTGGTTCAGGCGAGGGTCGACAGAAGAGCGATAGGCCCGCTGCAGGTCCGCATCGGTCAGGCCCCGGGCACCCCCGGTGCACTCGGTCACGTCATCGCCCGTGAGCTCGATGTGCACGCCGCCCAGGTACGAGCCCATGTCCGCATGGATCCGGAAAGCCAGATCCAGCTCCTTGAGGATATTCTCGAAGCGCCGCGTCTTGAGGCCGCCCGCGGCGGTCTCGGTATTGCCGTGCATGGGATCGCAGACCCAGAGCACGGTCTGCCCAGTCTGACGAACCGCCTCGATCGCGCGCGGTAGCGAGGCCTCGATGTCCTTGGCGCCGAAGCGATGAATCAAGGTCAGACGTCCGGGCTGGTTCTGCGGATTCAGTGTGGTCACCAAGCCCTGCAACCACGCGGCATCCATTGCGGCCCCGACCTTTACTCCAATCGGGTTGGAGATTCCGCGGAAGAATTCGACGTGCGCGCCATCCAGCTGCGCCGTACGCATTCCGATCCACGGCATGTGTGTGGAGAGGTTATACCAGCGATTCTGACGTGGAATAAAACGCGTCTGCGCCTGCTCGTACAGCAGATGCAAACCTTCGTGACTCGCGTAGAAATCGACAACCGTGGCTTCGGAAACGCCGCGACCGCTCATGCCCTCAAAGAAATCCAGCGCGTCGCCAATCGAATTGACGATGCTCTGATAGGCATCTTTCAGTGGCGAATGCTTCACGAACCCGATGTCCCAATACTCCGGGTGGTGCAGATCAGCGAATCCGCCATCAACGAGCGCACGTGCAAAATTCAAAGTGAGAGCGGCGCGCTCATAACCACGCAGCAGCAACTCGGGGTCGGCCACCCGGGCCTCAGCCGTAAACTCAGGGCGATTAACGAGGTCACCGCGGTAACTCGGCAGCGTCACGCCGTTGCGCGTTTCAGTATCCACAGAGCGCGGCTTCGCGTACTGCCCGGCCATGCGCCCCACGCGAATGATCGGCTTCTTCAACCCGTGCAGCAGCACGAGGCTCATCTGCAGAAGGATTTTCAGCTTCTTGGCGATGGTGTCGGATTCGCAATCCGCGAATGTCTCGGCACAGTCGCCCCCCTGGAGCAAGAAGGCCTGCCCGCGCTGTGCCGCAGCAAGACGCTCCCGCAGGGCTTCGATTTCCCAGGACACCACGATCGGCGGTAGCCGCGAGAGCTTCGCGACGGTGTTTTCCAGGGCCTTGGGATCGGCGTAGGTGGGCTGCTGCTGAGCGACTTTGCTCTGCCAGGTGGCAGCGTGCCAGGAGGAGGTGTCGGGGGTGCGCATGGTTGCAGGGATCGTAACACGGTGTCGTGAAAAAGCCGTGTCGGGGGCGTCAACGGGCCGTCAGCCGGCCCAGCCGCCCAGGGTGGCCTCCGGATGGACCCAGGGTGGCCAAAGCCCTCCCGGTAAGCCAAAATGCGCGCCTTTTTCGGCTCCGCGTAATTGAACGAACGCCCAACAAGCAAGCTCGCCCGGGCGAGCCTGGAGAGTCGGCCCCTATGCATCGTGTACTCATTCTCGGCGCTGGCAAGATCGGCGCACTCATTTCTGGATTACTAGCTGAATCAGGTGCTTATAAAGTAAACCTCGGCGACGTCGATGGAGCAGCCGCCGAGGGCGTCGTGCGCGCCCACGGCACCGGCCACCTCACCGCCTTTGCCCTGGATGCCTCGGACGGGAACGCCCTGCTCAAGCACCTCACCGAAAACCCCGTGGATGCGGTGATTTCGAGCCTGCCCTATTACTGCAATGTCACGGTCGCCGAGGCGGCCCGCAAAGCAGGCACCCATTACTTCGATCTGACAGAGGACGTGGAGGTCACCCGGGCGGTGCGCGCCATCGCAACGGGCGCCAAACAGGCCTTCGTGCCTCAATGCGGCCTCGCCCCGGGCTTCATCAGCATCGCGGCGGCGGAGCTGATCACGCACTTCGACGAGCTGCGCGCCGTGAAGCTCCGTGTCGGCGCGCTCCCCCAACATCCCAACAACGTGTTGAAGTACTCGCTCACCTGGTCCACCGAGGGACTCATCAACGAGTATGGCAACCCCTGCCAGGCGATCGTCGACCATCGCATGATCGAAGTGGCACCGCTGGAGGGTCTCGAGGAGATCGAGATCGACGGCACCCTGTACGAGGCGTTCAACACCTCGGGCGGCCTGGGCTCGCTCGCCGAGACCCACGGTGCCTCCTGCGAGCAGATGACTTACAAGACCATCCGCTATCCGGGCCACTGCGACCAGATGCGGTTGCTCATGAACGACCTGAAGCTCAATCACGATCGCACGACGCTCAAACACATCCTGGAGAACGCGGTTCCGCAGACCCTCCAGGACGTCGTCATCGTCTATGCCGCGGTAACCGGCACTCAGGACGGTCAGCTGCGCGAAGAAAACTACGTCAACAAGGTGTACCCGCAGATGATCGCGGGACGCCTGTGGTCCGCCATCCAGGTAACCACCGCCTCCGGTATCACGGCCGTGGTGGACCTGGTCCTCGAGGGTCGCGGCAAATATTCCGGCTTTGTCGCGCAGGAGCAGTTCCGGCTCACCGACATCCTCGCCAACCGCTTCGGCCGGTACTACGCGCCCGGTGGCACGAAAGACATCTCGGGCGAAGTCGTGGTCGCCGGTAAAACCGGCCACCAGCGCCGTCAGAAGGTCGCGTCATGAGCTCAGTCGACATCAAGTCCCTCCTGTCCCGTCTCGGCCTGAAAGCACTCAACCCCGGCGCCTGGTCGGGCACGAGCGGCTGGTCCACCAGTCAGGACGGCACGCTTCTCGACGTCCGCAATCCCGCTGACGGAAACGTGATAGCGCAGGTTCGCCCTGCCAGCGCGGCCGACTACGAAAACGTCATCACCAGCGCCCTGCAGACCGCGCGGATCTGGAAAACGGTTCCCGCGCCCAAGCGAGGTGAAGCCGTCCGACTCCTGGGTGAGGAGCTGCGCCGGCACAAGACCGACCTCGGCACGCTCGTCTCCCTGGAGAATGGCAAGATCCTGCCGGAAGGCTTGGGCGAAGTGCAGGAAATGATCGACATCGCCGACTTCGCGGTCGGGCAGTCGCGCATGCTCTACGGCAACACGATGCACTCCGAGCGGCCCCAACACCGCATGTACGAGCAGTGGCACCCGCTGGGTGTCGTCGGCATCATCTCGGCATTCAACTTCCCGGTCGCCGTGTGGTCCTGGAATGCATTCCTCGCGGCCATCTGCGGTAACATCTCCGTCTGGAAGCCCTCGCCCAAGACACCCCTGACCGCGCTCGCTGTCCAACATCTGTGCAACCGTGTGATGGAAGCGGCCAAGCTGCCGCCGATCTTCCAGCTCTTCATCGATTCGGGGACAGAGCTGGCGACGCGCTTCGTGGATGATCGGCGGGTCGCGTTGGTCTCGTTCACAGGATCTACTGCCGTAGGCCGGAAGGTTGGGGAGCGCGTTGCCGCACGCATGGGCAAGAGCCTCCTCGAGCTCGGTGGCAACAACGCCATCATCGTGGACGACACGGCGAACCTGGACCTTGCCGTGCCGGCTATCGTTTTCGGCGCGGTCGGTACGGCCGGTCAGCGCTGCACAACTACGCGACGCGTGTTCGTACACTCCTCCCGCGCGGCAGAGCTGGAACGCCGCCTCGTTCACGCCTATTCGCAGGTGAAGATCGGCGACCCTTTGGCGACCGGTACGCTCATGGGACCCCTGATCGATCCGCGAGCGGTCGACGCGTACAAAACTGCGATTTCGGCGGCGCAGGCTGCCGGCGGGGAGTTGCTCTGCGGCGGTAAGGTTCTGTCGAAGGGCGGCGGCAACTATGTCGAGCCCGCCATCGTCCGGGCCCGCAACGAGTGGCAGATCGTGCAGACGGAAACGTTCGCGCCGATCTTGTATGTCATCCACGTCGACTCGCTGGCCGAAGCCCTGGAGAAGCAAAACGCTTCCGCGCACGGGCTGTCATCCGCCTTGTTCACCGATCGGCTGCAGAACGCCGAACAGTTCCTTTCGGCGGTCGGCAGCGACTGCGGCATAGCCAACATCAACATCGGCACATCCGGTGCCGAGATCGGTGGTGCTTTCGGCGGTGAAAAAGACACCGGCGGCGGACGGGAATCCGGCTCGGATGCCTGGAAGGCCTACATGCGACGCCAGACCAACACCATCAACTGGAGTCGCGAGTTGCCCTTGGCGCAGGGGATCGAGTTCAAGGTCGCACCGTAATGGACTACAGGCTACGGAAAGCCACGCTGGAGGACCAGCCGACCTTGCGCGAGCTCATCGCTCGATCCATCCGTGAACTTGGATCGGGCGATTACTCCCGCGAACAGATCGACGCGGCCCTTCGCGGGGCTTTTGGCGTCGACTCCGCTCTAATCAAGGACGGGACTTACTTCGTCGTCGTAACCGACACCGACGACATCGTGGCGTGCGGCGGATGGAGCAAGCGTCGCACGCTATTCGGTAGCGATGCGCGCGAAGGTCGCGACGAGTCCAATCTCGACCCGACCACCGATGCGGCAAAGATCCGTGCGTTCTTCGTCGATCCCGCGCATGCGCGACGTGGCTTAGGTCGCGCACTCCTGGAGCGCAGTGAAACTGAGGCAATGAATGCCGGCTTCTCGGTCTTCGAGCTCATGGCAACCTTGCCAGGAGTGAGGCTTTACGAGAAATTCGGCTACCAGGCCGGAGAATCCGTGACCCACCCCTTGCCCGGTGGACTCACCATCCGGTTTGTCCCGATGACCAAGCGAGCAGACATGCCGCCGCTACCGCCCCGGTAGGCGTAGCGAAAAGCGCGCGCCACCCAGAGGCGAGGCGTCGATATTCAGAGAGCCACCGTACAAGTCGATGGTGTCGTGAACCATCGCCAACCCCAGTCCGTGCCCCGGCACGCTCTCGTCCGTGCGCACTCCTCGTTCGACTACGCGCGCGCGATCCTCCTCCGAAATACCAGGTCCGTCATCTTCAACAACGAGACTCAAGCGCTCGCGAGCGCCTGCATACTGATCGATGGAGACGGTGACCCGAACACGGCTCCGGCACCACTTGCACGCGTTGTCGACAAGGTTGCCCAGCAGCTCCGTGAAGTCGCCACGGTCGCCGACAAACTGACTCTCGGGCTGGATCGCCAGCTCGAGTGAGAGATCCTTGCGCCCGTATACTTTGAGAAGCGCAGCGCGGAGATCCACGGCGAGCTGGTTCACGTCGACGGGAGCCTGCCCCAACAGTACGCCACCCGAGGCCGCCGCACGCTTCAGCTGGTGCGCGATGATGTCCGACATCCGGTCGATCTCGGTACTCAACGTCCCGGAGGCAGCGGCCGGCTCCGTCGACAAACTCGATCGCATCACCGCCAGCGGCGTCTTCAGACCATGCGCCAGGTTCCCCAAGGTGTCACGATACCGGGCAACACGCTTTCTCTCACCGATGAGCAGCGTGTTGAGATTCGTGGCCACCCCGCTCAGCTCACGGGGATAGCCACCACTGAGCGTCTCGGCGCGCCCCTCCTCCACCTCGTGGATTTCCCGCTCGAGCCGCCGCACAGGCGTCAGCACCCAACGCATCAAGGCAGCCAGCGTGACGAGCAACAGCGCCATCAGGCCGATCAACCACCCGATCATCTGGCTCCTGAAGCGCCACAGCTGCTCTTCGTACGGAGTCAGGCTCACCGCCACGCTGAACGTGAAGGACCGGGAATTGCTCGGATCGTCCTCGAACTGCAGCCCGCGGCTCTCGACGGCGATCTGCTCGTTGCCGAACTCCGTGTAGGAGAAACTCCGGGCGCCCGGAGCCAGCAAGGGTCCGAAGTCGATGGACGAGCCCGCCGTGGACGGCGAGCGCCACTGGAGTTTGATGGAGCGGATCTGCGCGAAGAGCCCTGATCGAGGCCGGGCCAGCCGGGGATCCATGTCATGAACGGGCGGCGCGTAGCCCCCATCCGGCTGTCGCTCGGAGGCCGCGATGAGCGCGACCATCTGGGTGTCGAGCAACTGCTGCATCGTTTGATCGGAAAGGGCGCGTGCGCTGGTGTCGAGCACGTACATCATCACGCCGAAGAAGAGCGCGAGCGGTACGGATACCGAAAACAGAAGTCGCCGGCTTAGGGAGTGCACGTGTCAGATCCGGCGCTCGAGCCGCGCCCGGCGAGCCTCACGCCGAGGGCCCCGCCTGGTCCCGCGCCAACGCGAACCGATAGCCGCGGCCGCGAAGAGTTTCGATCGGCTTCAATGCGTCCTGGGGATCGAGCTTGCGGCGCAAGCGTCCCACGAGCACCTCGATCACATTGCTGTCGCGCTCGAAGTCCTGATCGTACAAGCGCTCCGTCAGCTCTGTTTTCGAGATGACCTCGCCCGCCCGCAGCATCAGGTGCTCGAGAATCCGATATTCAAACGTCGTCAGCTCAACGGGGGCACCACCCACCTTCACGGTCTGGGCGCGTGTGTCGAGCAGGATCGGGCCGCACTTCAGCTCGGGACTCGCCCACCCTCCCGCACGGCGCAGGAGTGCCTGCAGTCGCGCGAGCACTTCCTCGAAATGGAACGGCTTCGACACGTAGTCATCGGCGCCCGCCTGCAGGCCTTCCACTTTGTCCTGCCAGTTATCCCGCGCCGTGAGAATGAGAATCGGATAGGTCTTGCGCGCGGCGCGCAGCCTGCGGATCACCTCGAGGCCGGGCAGCTTCGGCAATCCCAGATCGACGATCGCGACATCCAGCGGATACTCGAGACCGGCAAAGACCCCTTCGTCACCATCCTGCGCCACATCGACCGTGAACCCGGCCTCTGTGAGACGCGACTTCAGGGTATCTCGCAGCACGACCTCGTCTTCTACTACCAGCACCCTCATTCCGGCTCCTCACCCGATGACCCGCGGACGGGCTACAGGATAGC
>DAITMW010000338.1:0-7824 GCA_036834945.1 Steroidobacteraceae bacterium | reverse complement strand
GCCAATGCCGAGCATGGGAAGCGACCACCTACAGGCCGCTCCCTGGAGAGACTAGAATGCGTCTAAATCACCCGCCGGCGGAGGCGACATGAATCGGCCCACCCAAGCCATGCAGCGCGATCGTGACGTAGGACGTCAGCGGATGCCCCCAGGTAGCGGCTCCAAGCCTTCGCAGGACGCGAAACAGCCCTCGCGCATGCCGGGCCGCCGGGCATGGCTCACCTTCCTGGTCATCCTGGGCGTGAACTACCTGGTAATGCGGCTGCTCGTCCCCAATGCCGAAGAGCCCCTCACCATTCCCTACACGACCTTCAAGGAGCAGGTCGAGAAGGCGAACGTCGATGCCATCTACAGCAAAGGCGCGAGCATCGAGGGCCGTTTCAAACAGCCTGTGACCTGGCCGCCGCCAGGCGATAAAGATAAAGGCAAGGAGGGCACGGCGGCGCAGCAAAACAAGGGATTCGCACGCGTGCTGGAGCAAACCGAGCCGCGCACCGCGAAAACCTTCACCACGACGCTGCCCGCCTTCGTGGACCCCGGCCTCGAGTCCTTTCTGATCGGACACAAGGTCGAGATCAGTGCGATTCCCATCCAGGGCAGCAGCCCCTGGGCGACTTTCCTGTTCGGCTTCGGGCCCGCGCTGCTGATCATTCTCTTCTACGTCTGGATGTACCGACGAGCCTCGCAAGGAGGCGGCCTGGGAGGCGCGCTCATGGGCATCGGTAAGAGCAAAGCGCGCCGCTACGACCAGGAGGAAGGCACGAAGGTCACCTTCAACGATGTTGCTGGTATCGACGAGAGCAAGAGCGAGCTCGTCGAGATCGTGGATTTCCTGATGGACCCTGCCAAGTACACCCGCCTCGGTGGAACCGCACCGAAAGGTGTGTTGCTCGTCGGCGCGCCGGGAACCGGCAAGACGCTGCTCGCGCGTGCGGTCGCGGGTGAGGCAGGCGTGCCGTTTTTCTCCATGAGCGCGGCTGAGTTCGTCGAAATGATTGTTGGAGTCGGCGCGGCCCGCGTGCGCGATCTGTTCAGGGAGGCGAGGGCGAATGCACCCGCCATCATCTTCATCGACGAGATCGATTCGATCGGCCGGGCGCGTGGACCCGCCGCGATCGGCGGCGCCAGCGAGCAGGAACAGACGCTGAACCAGATCCTGACCGAAATGGACGGTTTCTCCAGCCGCGAAGGCGTCATCGTCCTCGGCGCCACCAACCAACCCGACGTGCTGGACAAGGCGCTCCTGCGCCCGGGCCGATTCGACCGCCGCGTCATCGTGAATCTTCCCGACAAGACCGGCCGGGAAGCCATCCTCAAAGTCCACACGCGCAATGTGCCGCTCGACGCCGACGTGAACCTGGAGGAGCTGGCCGGAGCAACACCGGGATTCTCAGGCGCCGAACTGAAGAACCTGGCGAACGAAGCCGCGCTGCTCGCCGCGCGCCGCGATCAGAAAGACGTACGCCAGAAGGATTTCCTGGACGCGCTCGAAAAGATCGTACTCGGCCCGGAGCGTCCGCTGTTGCTCACCATGGAAGACCGCGAGCGCATCGCCTTTCACGAAAGCGGGCATGCGATCCTCGGTTTGGTTGTACCGGGTGCTGATCCGGTGCATCGAGTTACGATCGTACCGCGCGCCCAGGCGCTCGGTGTGACCTATCAACGCCCGCAGACCGACCGTTACAACTATCCCGAAGCCTACCTGCGCGCCCGGATCGTAGGCATGCTCGGCGGCCGCGCCGCTGAGGAGGTCGTTTACGGAACGAGAACCACGGGCGCCGAGAGCGACATCGAGCAGGCCACAAACCTTGCCCGGAACATGGTCACGCGCTGGGGCATGAGTGATGCCCTCGGGATGGTCCAGCTCGCACCCCGCCAGAATCAATACCTGGGCAATGTCTACGGCAGCGATCAGCCCTTCAGCGAAGAGACGGCTCGGATGATCGACGCCGAAGTGCTCCGGATCATCAACGAGAGCCACGCAACCGCGAAGAGCCTGCTGAGCAAACATCGCAAACAACTCGATGCACTCGCCACCGCCTTGCTCGCGCGCGAGACGCTCGATGAGCAGGAGATCCTGTCAGTGACCGGCCTGCCGCCCGCTCCTCAGCTCGAAAGCAGCCGGGTCGCGGCCGCAGCCAGCTAGGTTGTGGCCAGGGCCGCTAAAGAATTCGATAGTGGGGCCGTACGGGATGTGGTCATCTGGTGGCGTCGGCCACCAGCGCGGAGAGCGAAGACATTGCATGCTCAAGAGGACCTGTTCGCGAGCGAGGCATCCAGTCTCGCGATAGACACAACGTTCGCGACAGCCAGGCGAGTTTCCATCGACGCCCATTCGTGGGTGGAAGTCGTGCCTGGCTGGATGTCAGGCTCCCGCCTCTTGCTCGAGCGCCTCACGACGGCCGTACCGTGGCGACAACATGACCGTCGCATGTTCGAGCAGACATTCCGGGAGCCCCGTCTGACGGCTGAATACAAACACCTCGCGGATGTGCCGGACAACGCACTCTCAGACGCGGTTCGCGCGTTGTCGGAGCACTACGGCATCGTGTACGACAGCTTGTGGCTGAACCTGTATCGCGATGGTCAGGACAGCACAGGCTGGCACCGCGATCGGTTTTCTTGTCGGCGACCTGAGTGTATCGTTCCGGTGCTCACGCTGGGCGCGACGCGCCGTTTCCTCATCAAGCCGCGTGTTGGAGGCGCCTCCATCGCGTTCAAACCCGGGTCCGGCGACCTGGTCGTAATGGGCGGCCGCGCCCAGGAGGACTGGGTACACTGCGTACCCAAGGATCCGGGAATTGCCGAGCGCCGCGTCAGCATCAATTTCCAGAGCTCGGCTCAAGCGCGGCGCGATACCTGACTGCCCCCTCAACCCCAGCCTGGCCCTGACAATTCATGCCCGACCCCGAACCAACGATCTCGAGGCAAACCCTCACCGATTTCGCGAATGGCCTGGCTTCGGCAACGCCTTCGCCCGGGTCTGGTGCAGCCGGCGCCGTCGCGCTCGCCCTGGCCGCCGGGTGTGCGGCGAAGGCTTTTTCCATTAGCAACAGGCACCGCACAGACAACAGCCTCGAACGAGCCACGGATCGCGCGCGAGTCATCTCCGCCATCGCTCTGGAAGCCGCGCAACGTGATGGAGACGATTTCCGCGCTTGGTTGCGTTCGCACACGGCGAGCGCGGTCGCAGCTCTCCAGGAGGATGCCCGGGCTCTATTTTCGTTATCGTGCGAGCTCGAGCAGCTGTTGAACGACAATCGAGGCAACGTCATCGCCTCGCTCGAGCCCGATCTCCTTTCGGCGTGGGACCTCATCGGTGCCTTCAAGGCGATCGAGTCACGAAATACGGATGCACTGCAAGCGCCCTAGGGAATCTCTCCGTGCTGACGCAGTACGTCTACAACCGTCTGACGACTGAGACGAAACGCTTCCCATACAGATGAGCACCATGCATGGATGGCCTGGTCTCGCTCGGGTCCCTCAGGCGCAGCCATGACATCGAGTACCGTCATGACTCCTCGTTGGGCCGGGAGCGCGAACGCAGGCCAGGATCGCTTGTGCCTGGCAAGATCGCTGTGCACTCGTTGGACCTGCCTTCCAGAGAGCTGTTTCTCCACGCACAGGTACAGGCCAACGAGGGCGAAAGTCAGGGCAATTGGCTTGGTCTTGGCATCCGCATGCTGTGCTGAGAACGCATCCACGACATGCTGGTGAATAAAGCACGGATCACGATGCGCCAGCGTGTAGCAGCGCAACTGGTCATAGGCGTCGGGCTCTGAAGCCCTGGCGTCAGGCATCGATTCCGGCCGGTATCCCAAGGCTTTTTTCGGCACGGCCCTCGAGCTCGTGCAGCAACCTGAGTATTGCGTTATTGTCCGATGATAGGCAACCCCATGACCGACAGACGGATACGTAATATAGCCATCGTTGGAGGCGGCACAGCAGGCTGGATGGCCGCTGCGGGGCTCGCCAAATCCCTCGATGGCCTGGGGATCCAGATCCGGCTGGTGGAATCCGCCCACATCGGCTCGGTCGGTGTCGGGGAGGCGACGATCCCCCCGATCATGGACTTCATCCGCCAGCTCGGCATTGCCGAGGACGACCTGGTCCGGGATGTGAAGGCGACCTACAAGCTGGGCATCGGCTACCGCGACTGGACGCGGCCAGGGCACTTTTATTTCCACCCCTTCGGTCCGACAGGGCCCGGCATCAGCAGCATCCCCTTCCAGGCTTACTGGCTGAAGATGTTTCTCGCGGGAAAGGCAGCGCCGCTCGAGGATTATTCAATTCAAGCCATGGCGGCGATCGAGGGGCGCTTTGCCCGCCCGGTGCATGCACCGAACACGCCCCTGAACAAGATAACGTACGCCCTGCATTTCGACGCCTCCAGCTTCGCGCGTTACCTGAGGGGGTTTGCGGAGGCACGCGGCGTACAGCGAATTGAGGGTGACGTGCGGAGTGTTTCCCTGGACCCGCGCAACGGCTTCGTCGAGTCGGTCAGACTCGAGAGTGGTGAGGTCATTGCCGCCGACCTCTTCGTCGACTGCAGTGGTTTCCGCGGCCTGCTCATCGAGGAAGCCCTTGGTGCGGGTTACGACGACTGGAGTCGTTGGCTGCCTTGCGATCGGGCACTCGTCGTCCACAGCGATCCTGGCGCAGTACCTGCGCCTTACACGTTGGTTACCGCTCGTGATGCGGGCTGGCAGTGGCGTATTCCGCTCCAACATCGAAACGGCAACGGTTATGTTTACAGCAGTGCTTTCCTTGCCGACGAGGCTGCGCGAACGTCGTTGCTGGCGAATGCCGAGGGACGGTTGCTGAGCGCACCGATGACGCTGCGGTTCACGCCCGGGCGGCGTCGCAAGACCTGGAGCAGAAACGTCGTCGCCCTGGGTCTGGCCGCCGGATTCCTGGAGCCCCTGGAGGCCACTGGCATCTACCTGATACAACGCGGCATCGCCATGTTGTTGAGGTTCTTCCCGGATCGGGACTTCGCGGCGGCGGACATCGAGCGCTACAACCGGGTGCTCGAGCTCGAATTCAGCCGCGTGCGCGATTTCCTGCTGATGCATTACACGCAGACCGAGCGCACTGGAGCATTCTGGGATCACTGCAGATCGATCCAGCTGACGGACACTCTGCTGGAGAAGATCGAGCTCTTCCGCAGTCACGGCCGGATCCTGCGCGAGGAGGCCGAGCTGTTTCCGGTCATGAGCTGGCTGTCGGTGATGGTCGGACAGAACATCATCCCGCGCCGCTACGACCCTCTGGTGGACAGCCTCGATGCGGGCAAGATTCACTCCAGGCTCGAAGACCTGCGCGCGGACATCAAGCGCTGTGTCGAATCAATGCCGACGCATTGGGATTTCATCCAGGGTACCCGGGCACGCACCACTCGAGCGTAGTGCGCAACCGGCGCGCCTGCCTCACAGGTTGTGACAAGCGCGCCGGCTTCGGCTGACTCAACTACCAGTGGCCGTGGTCGTCACCGTGGCTCGACCCGAACAGGTCGGACATGACCTTGACGTTCGCATCACAAGCGTGGTTGAGGCAAGGCAGGCGGAAGGCGCCCTCGAGTGACTTCAACAGCGAGTAGCTGTTGTAGTAAGTCCCGCTGCTGGTGCCCGTGGAGTGCTTGTCCTTGCTGTTGGTCTGGACGGTCAGCACGACGACGTTCTGGTTTTGCACCGGAAACAGGCTCTTGGCGGGCAGCGCGTTGGCAAGTCCGCTGTAATCGTTCTCGTCCCACACGATCACGATCGCGTTGTTGCCGTCGTCCCAGGCGGGAGATCCGGTGATGCTCGAGACGATCTTCTCGACGGTCGTGTCGGCCTGAGCGGCCAGTCCCGGGTTCAGGCCGACCTGGGTTCCATTCGTGAGGCCCTGGAATGCAGCGGTTCCCTGGTCGAACTGGCAGAACGCATCGCCATTGCCGCGACCATGCTGGTCGTCGCACTGGTTGGGGGCGATGAAGGACAGTGCAGGAACGTGGCCGCTCGCCAGGTCCGCGTAGAGTCCCCGCGGACCGTCGAAACCGACCATGTTGCGCAGGCTGTTCTCGGGATTCCAACCTTCCTGCACGCTCTGGAAGTACGCGAAGGGGTTGTGCTTCACCGCGTAGGCCGCCACCAATCCGGCCGACGTCAGCGGCGGAAGGTTGGTGGGCGACAGGGGCGCGCTCGCGTTGTAGGTAGTCTGGTCGGTGGCGGTTCCGTTGCTGCTGTCGATACCGTCAGCGCCGGAGACCGGCAGGCTCTCCTGGTACGACTTCCAGCGCAAGCCGGCTCGCGCGAGCTGGTCGCCGATGGACTTGCCAACGGTGTGCGATGCGGCAGGTACGGACTGCACGCCGTCGATGTTGGCGAGGAAATTGAAGATCGGAGGCGCGACTTCGTTCCACGAGTCGACGGCCTCAGTGGGGGCGTCGGTGCCCACGCCGGAGATCGGGCACACATTGCCCGACTCGACGGGATAGGGAGCGCTCCCGCCGGCGTTGTCCGCGTTCGGGACCCCGGAGGCGAGGTTGGGCTGACAGCTGTGGTTGTGCCAGTCCGGGTTGTTGTCGCTGCGGACGCCGAAGTTCGAGCCGCCGACGATTTCCAGGTAGTTGGTGAGGCTGGGGTGGCCCACCGCGAAGTAGTTGGTGGCGAGGTTGACCTGGTGTTTCGCGATCTGGCCGTTGATGAACGGCATCGCGGGATTGCTGATAACCTGTTGATAGGTATGGTTTTCCATCATGATCACGAATACGTGGTCGAGATGGGGCATGCCGGTTGGAACCGGCCCCTCCGCGGCAATGGCCGCGCCTGCGATCGAGGCAGCCACGAGGCCGCTCAGCCCAATGCCCAGACGTTTCATTTGCGTAAGCTCCCAAAAATCCGGTGCGCCAGGAGTGTTGGTTGTTCGCCGCTGGCGGCTCTTTATGTTGATGACCCGGGGAACCTACCGAAGCTCTGTGACTGAAAAATGACCATGACGTTGTCTTAATGTTCCGCCGCGGAGCTCGCGTTGGGTGCTTCTACCCTGACGAGACCCATCATGCCGCCATCCTCGTGATCGAGGAGGTGACAGTGATAAACGAAGGTGCCGACCGTATTCGGGTCGCGAAAATCCATGCGCAGCCGCACGCTCGGGAAGGACTTCATGCCCGGGTTGTAGAACGGAACGTTGATGGTGTCCCGCAGGAACGGCTCGTTGACGGCGAGTCCCAACCACTCGACCAGTTGAAAATGGATCTGGTGGATGTGGAATGCATGACGCTCCGGGGAGCGATTCTCGATGATCCAGTCCTCGACGTCTCCTTGCCTGACGACGATGCCCGGCTCTGCTGAAGCAGGGTCGAAAGGCCGCGGCGTTTGACCGTCGACAGTCAGATAAAAGTGAGTCGGGGCGCTTGGATTGGTCGGGTCTGGAGCGTCCTCCGAGAAGTAGAGCTTACGGACGCGTGTGGGCTGCACGCCTCCAAGCCACGGGCGGGCGGGTGGAGACAAGGGCTCTGAAGTCACGGGCAGAATGGAGTGAGGCTCCCGGGCGTCGGCGGTAGCAACGATCGAGACTAGCGGGCGGTTCGGGTCGTTTTCGCCGGTTTCGCCCGTATCGACCCATCGAGTCACCAGCATCGCCGGCGCTCCGGCGGGCGGCCCTACCATGATGAATTCAACGCGCGCGCCGGGGGCTACGACGATGTTCTGGAGCCATTCGGTGCGATGGCCCGGGCTGCCGTTCGCGTTCAACGGAACCCCGTCGATGGCGACCACTCCCAACCACTGGGCCCTGAATTTGGGTCCGCGCTTCACCAGGGCGCTCAGGTTCAAGTAGGTG
>DAITMW010000337.1:0-7832 GCA_036834945.1 Steroidobacteraceae bacterium | reverse complement strand
GTGGTTGCTTGTGTCGCCGCTGACACCAACCAGGAGGACACTTTCAGAACGACAGTCGGTCAGTTCAGCCGCTTTGCGCAGGATGCGGCTTATCCCTATGGGGCCGGCGGACCGAATGCGAGTTTCGCGTTCCTGACCGCTCATTACATGCGCACTTTCGGGGCACGGCGGGAGGATTTCGGGAAGCTCTGTGTCGCGCAGAGGGAGAATGCGCTTCGGTTTCCACACGCGCTGTTCAAAAAGCCGCTGACTCTGCAGGAGTACATGACGGCGCGCCCGGTTGCGGAGCCTTTGCATCTGTTCGACTGCGTCATGCCGTGCGCGGGGGCGGAAGGGTTTCTCGTGATGCGGCGTCAGAGGGCGTTGGATCTCGGGTTGCCGTTCGTCAGTGTCCTGGGGACCATGGAGCGACACAACTCGTTTCCCGATGACCCGATCCAGAGTCGGGGCGGTTGGGTGCTGGACCGGGATGAATTGTTCGCGCAGGCTGGCGTCCGTCATGACGACATCGATCTTCTGCAGACGTACGACGATTACCCCGTGATCAGTGTCATGCAGATCGAGGACCTCGGGTTCTGTGCCAAGGGGGAGGGGGCGGAGTTCATTCGCAGCCACTCGTTCACGACGGATGGCGATTTTCCACTCAACACCTCGGGCGGGCAGCTTTCGGTGGGCCAGGCGGGGGCGGCCGGGGGATACCTGGGATTGACTGAGGCCGTGCGGCAGTTGACGGGCCGATGCCTTGGGGCCGCGGTGCCGGCGGCACGCGTCGCGTTGGTCAGTGGTTTTGGAATGATCAACTATGACCGCGGGTTGTGTTGTGGTGCGGCGATTCTGGCTGGGCAGGACGCATGATGAAGCCAGACGCGATGGTGCGGGACGCGGCTCGAGCGCTGCCTCCTTCGGTTCGAAGCCCGGAGGCTCTTCGCCTGACCGCGGCTGCCGCCGTCGGGCGGTTCGAGTTGCAGGTGTGTCAGAATTGCGGGGCTGTTCAGTACCCGCCGCGTGAGGCGTGTCATCGCTGTCTGTCCTCTGCGGTCGAATGGGTGCCGCAGGCAGGTGGGGCGGACTTGTTGTCCGAGACCACGCTACTGCATTCTCATGACGAGTATTTTCGCGCGCGACTGCCTATTCGGTTGGGGCTCGTCAGGCTCGATGTTGGGCCGACCGCGGTGGTTTACCTGGGCGATGGGGTCGCGGCGCCGCCTTGTCGCGTCAGAGTCGAGGCACGGCTCGACAAGTCGGGGCAAGGGGTTTTGGTGGCGAACTCCGGGGATGGCGCGCTGGTTCGAAGCGCGCATCTGCGGGAAATGAGTTGCGATCCTTCGGGCCGCCGGGTGCTGGTGGCCGATGCTGGCAGCGCATCAGGCGTGGCGTTGGTTCGCAGTCTGGTCGATGTTGGGGCGGATGTCGTCTGGGCTGGGTGCGGTCCTGAGAGCGCCAGGCGAGGCGGGTTGAGCGATCTGCTCGGTGGGCTCGAGCAGGTCAGGTTTGTATCGCTCGACGCGACGAGTGAGGGGTCGGTTAGGGCGTTGGCGGACCAGATTGGGCCGCAGGTTGATGTTCTGATCGACAACGTTGGGTTTGATGCCAGGGGCGATGTGGGCACCGAGCCTCATGCGGGCACCGAGCCTCAAGCGAGCCCCGCGCCCCGCGTACCCTCCGGTCCGGACTCCAACTCCGCGCGCGTTGAGCCGCATGCGACCTATTTCGCCTCAATGCGGCTGGCGCAGGCCTTTGGCCAGCCGATGCGGACGACCGCCGCCACGGCCCCCGTGGGCTCTCCTTTGTCGGCGTGGGTCAATCTGTTCGCTTTCGATACACTTGTGGTCGCTCCGCAATCCACGTTTCCTGCCTCGGGGCCCGCGGCGGCGTACTCCTTTGCCCGATCTCTACGCGCCGAAATGCGGCCGGCCGGGATACGAGTGCTCAATGTGTTCGCTGGCCCTCTCAACGACGGGCGCGATCGTGGCCCGCCAGCAGCGAAACTGACGCCCGTCGCCCTCGCGCGCGCGGTCATAAAGGCCCTCCAAGACGGTATCGAGGATCTTTACCCCGGCGGCGAGCTCCCGCGAGACTGGGTCGCGCGGTGGTGCAACAATCCCAAGGAACACGGGCTCACAGACCGCTAGATGGCCAGGACATCGAGGGTCACTTGTCCTACAAATGAGGTCGTATTAATTGGAAGACATGCCGAGTGAAAAGTTTGCCCTGGTGACCGGCGGCAGCTCTGGAACCGGCGCGGCGATCTGTAAATCGCTGCTCGAGCAGGGCTACCAGGTTGTATCCTTGTCGCGACGCACCAGCGAAAGGCCGTTGCCCGGGCTGCACGAGGTGCAGGTCGATCTCGCGGATACCCTCGCGACGCGCGAGGCCGCGCAGGAAGTTTCCGGGCGCTTTCCAATCACGACGTTGATTCACAACGCCGGGGCGATCCGGGAGAAGCCGCTCGAGGATGTCACTGTCGAGGATCTGCAGGCGCTGACGAACCTTCACCTGGCGGCCTCTCTGTCGCTGATGCAGGCGTGCCTGCCGACCATGAAGCAACGGCACTACGGTCGCGTGGTGTTGGTGTCGACGCGGGCCGTGTTGGGGTTGGCAAAGCGTACTGTCTACTCGTCGACCAAGGCCGGGATGTTGGGTCTGGCCCGGACCTGGGCGCTCGAGCTGGGTGCCGATGGCATCACGGTGAACGTCGTCGCTCCCGGGCCGATCGAGGCGACGGAAATGTTTCATGAGATCATTCCTGTCGACAGCCCCAGGATACCCCGCATCATCGAGTCCATACCGGTGAAGCGCCTCGGACGGCCCGAGGACGTGGCCCGGGCTGTGTTGTTCTTTGTTGCGCCGGAGGCCGGGTTCATCACCGGGCAGACATTGTTCGTCTGCGGCGGAACGTCGGTGGGCAGTATTGTATATTGAGGGGCGGCGCGCGCCCGCTCTGGCTTGGCGGCGGCCGCTGACGATCAGCAACCCATAGCCGCGACGCTCAATCATGTCTCATCCACCTGTTTCCACAACTTCCGCGATCTCTTTCGCGGGAAGATCTGTCCTCGTATTCGGAGGCACGGCCGGCATCGGCCGTTCGGCTGCGATCGCATTCGGTGCGGCGGGCGCCAATGTCTTTATTTCAGGGTTGGGCGCCGCGGAAGGACGCGAAGTAGAAGCGCAGGTGCGCGGTCAGGGTGTCGACGCCGTTTTCATGGAAGCTGATGTCACTCGCGAGAGTGAAGTGCAAGCGGTGGTGAGCCAGGCCGCCGAGCGATTTGGCCGCATTCATGCGGCCGTCAACAATGCGGGTATCGAAGGCCGCTTCGGGCCGGTGCACGAGCTGAAGGAGTCCGAGTTCGATCGCATCATCGGTGTCAATCTGAAGGGGATCTGGCTGGGACTCAAATACGAGATTCCTCACATGCTGGCGCATGGCGGCGGCGCCATAGTGAATACGTCTTCGAGCGCGGGTGTGAGCGGAATCGCCAATGTCGCCGTTTACACTGCCAGCAAGCACGGCGTTGTCGGACTGACCAAGGCCGCGGCCCTCGAGCTCGCGGAGTCCAACATCCGAGTCAATGCCATTGCACCCGGTCCGGTCAACACGGGTTTGCTGCACCGGATGGTGGGTGGTCACATCGATTTGTCCGTCATCGCGAATAAGGTCCCGATGCGACGGATTTCCGAGCCGGAAGAGAGTGCGCGGGCGATCCTTTGGTTGTGCTCGGACGCCTCGTCTTTTATTACAGGGCATACGCTCGTGGTGGATGGCGGCCTGACGGTCGGATAAGAGACGGGGCTGAGCTCTGGAGAGGCGTCCGCCAAGGCCATGGGCGCGAGCGCGCCAGCCAAGTCTCCAAGGGCGCCAGGTCGGCAAGGCGCGCCCGACCAAGTCCCCGGAAGGCGCGAGGTCGGCAACGCGCTCGATCAAATCCCCGAGGGCGCCAGGTCGGCGACACCTCGCGCCACAATTCATCAGAATTGGTCATCGATACGCCAGAAAGTGGGCGCACGATGGGCGACTGCGGGCCTGTTGTTTCCACCAGCGCACCTCGGTTGACGCGCAATAGGAGTATTCGATGCGGTTAGGGAGGCCACTGACCTGGCTCGTCATCCTTTGGGTTGCCGCTGCAGTCGGTGCTGGAAGTGCCCAGGCGGATCCCCTCATCGGTACCGACGTAGGTGATCCGGCCGCCCGCAATTCCGGGTCTTCGGCTTCTGAGCCTGCGCAACTGCCGATCTGGCCGGGTACACCCCCCGACGCGCAACCCGCTCCAGGGCCGCCGACAGATTGGACCAACATCGTGCAGCCCACGATGACCGTTTATCCGCCTCAAGGAAAGAATACCGGCGTCGCGGTAGTCGTATTTCCCGGCGGTGGGTTCGAAGGACTGGCGATCAAGTTAGAAGGCACGGAAGTCTGCGACTGGTTGACGTCGAACGGCATCACCTGCGTGCTGCTGAGGTATCGCGTACCGAGCCTGCCATACGACTGGCACTGCAAGTGCCGTCCCGACAATCGCGTAACGCCGACGCTGGCTCTCGAGGATGCGCAGAGAACGATAGGCGTGATTCGACATGATGCGGCCAAATGGCATGTCGATCCGCACAAGATCGGCGTGCTCGGCTTTTCGGCAGGCGGTTATCTCGTGGCCGAAATCAGCACGAGATACGAGCATCGTCTCTATACCCCTGTGGATGCCGCTGATGAGGTGAGCTGTCGCCCGGAGTTTGCTGTGGCGGTTTATCCGGGGCATCTCTGGGTTGGCGGCAAGACTTACCGACTGAATCCCAACGTACCCGTCACGCACCAGACACCACCGACGTTTCTGCTGCAGGCCGAAAATGACAACGTGGATGACGTGAGCCAGTCACTCGCGTATTACATTGCGCTGAAGGACGCCGGCGTTCCGGTCGAAATGCATTTGTACGCACAAGGCGGGCACGCGTTTGGGCTGCGTCGCACGAGTCTTCCGATCACGAAGTGGCCGCAGCTCGTGGACGAGTGGCTCAGTACGATCGGTATGATTCGAAAATGAAGCGGATGAAGCGAATGAGGCGACAGCCGGCACCGGCAGTGGTGTCAACTCAGCGCTTCGAGCCGTCGATTGTGGCGAGTGCAGGCGCCGGTCAGCAACGCACTCAGTCGTAGTAGATATGCGCCGGCTCGTCATGAACGTTCGTCAGGTCGGGCGCCGGCGTGCTGTCGGCGGAGTCGACATGCCGGTACCGTCCACCAACAAATAGCAACGGGCGGTGCGGATGTATTCCGGTGTGCAACTCCTTCACCTCGCCGATCACCATCCAATGGTCTCCCACCTCGATAACCTGGTGGGGCTCGCAGCCGATTGACGCCAGGCTTCCCTCCAGTCGCGGGGCGCAATGGGACGGCACGAGGCGAAAGGGTGGTGGAGTGGCTTCCTTCCAGCCGCCGGCAAAGTAGGTGGATAACGCCTGCTGATCGTGACGCAGGACGTTGATCGTAAATCCTGACAGGCCGGCGATGTGCCGCGCCAACTTGGACTTCTTACCGGGACAGAACATCACCAACATCGGCTCCAACGAAACCGACGAGACGGCGTTCACTGTCATGGCGAGCACTTCCGAGTGGCCTGTGGGTCCGCCGAGCTCGGCGCGCGCCACGACGACCGCCACGCCTGTAGCGAAAAGTCCGATCGTGTCCCGGAAGCGGCGTACGTCCGGTGGACCGTGAGATCGGGTGACACGCCGGGCAGATTGATCTTCGTCGTGAGGTTTTGTCATGAAGCTGTCGCGAACGCCTCGTCTTTGCCCTCCTTGACAAACGCGCGCACTTTCTCGGCGTATTGCTGTATCTGCGCCGTATGGCCCGTGACGAGTGCTCCAGCCATCCGTACCGGATCGCCGAAGAAGAAGCGCTCGTACAGCACCTGGCGCCCGGCAAATGCTGAGATTGACGCGTCCCAAGCCAGGCGGAACAACGGCACGCGGTCGAAGGCCTCAGCGCGTGCTGCCTGGTAATACTTCTTGATGTCCTCGGCGAGGGGTCCCTTGAGATCCTGCTCGGTCGGCATTGCGACCAGGCCGCTGGCGCCGATCTGCTGGATGATCTCGACCATGCGGGGGTAGAGGCGCGGAAAGAGATTGCGTGCGGCATCCAGAGGATTCCAAGCTGGGCGCATCACGCCCCACTCATCGAGTTCCGCGTCCGCCTCCGCGGCGCGCAGGAATGCCTTCATGGTCTCGAGGTTCACCCACAGCTCGGCGAGCTTCTCATGGATGTGTTGAAAGATTTCGGCACCGATGGTGCTCACCATCAGGTGAGCCAGGCCGAGCATGAATTCGCATTTGGCGATGTTCTTGACCACGACCTGGTGCGTCATGTGAACGACGGCACCCGTGCGGGCATAAGCCTCGTTGCACCGCTTGATATCGCGATAGAGAACGACGTTCTCCCATGGAACGAACACGTCGTCGAATACGACGACCGCATCCATCTCTTCAAAGCGCGACCCGAGCGGGTGATCGAAGTGCGAGCGTCCGTAATCCACGCTCTCGCGACAGATGAATCGCAGGCCCGGGGTGTTGTTGGGGATGGAGAAACCGAAGGCGTAGGGCGCGTCCTCCTCGGGATTCTTCAGGAGCGTCGAGGGAAACACCATGATCTCATCCGAGATCGGTAGCGTCGCCAACATTCGGCAGCCGCGTATGACAATGCCGGCATCCGTTTCTTCCTTGATGCGCGCTGCGAGGAATGGATCAGCCTGTTTCGAAGAGCTCACCCCGCGATTTGCTTGCGGCGGGATCAGTGTGTGAGTGAGGCAAAGATCGTTCTCGCGCAGATATTCGTAGTAGCGGGCCGCGTTTGCGCCGAAGCGCGGGTCGGCTTCAGCCAGAAATGGCGCGCCTGCGGCGTATCCTGTCATCGCTCGGTTGATGTAGTCGGGCACGCGACCCATCATTCCGTGTGTGTAGTCCTCCCAGACCTTCATCGCTCGACTGATGCTGACCAACTCCTCCCGAGTCTTCGGCATCATGAAGGACCGCGCGACCTTATTGCCGGTGGTGGGCGAGTTGTAGAGCGTTAGTTCCGGCTTCTCCCACTGCAGGTCATATAGCTTCGCGAGAGTGCGCACGCCACCTCTTAATGCCGGGTGCACCGTTACATCCTTCACGAGTTCTCCGCGGTACCAGAGCGCGGGCGGCTGCTCCTTCAGTCTCTCCAGAACCTGCTGTCCCCGTCGCGCGCCGCCAGTAGTTTTCTCAGCCATGGGATGAGTCTCGCCCCGCTATGGTTATGGAATAGGAAATCGATTACGATTAGCGTAATCCGATCCGCCGAGAGGGTCAACGCTGCCGGAGGATGGTCTTAGCGGCGGCTTTGTGGTGCCTGCGGACGTCCGGCACGGGTGACGCCACAGATTTGATGGGAGCACGGGGGTTCATGGGTTCGTTTGCGAAGCAAGACTGGAGGTTCCATTGACGCCGCGCCGGCCCAAGCTCCAGCAGGGGATCCAGTCGATCGAGGTGGGCGCCCGGATCCTGCAGGCGCTCGCACAAGCATCCCGGCCGCAGATGCTGCGCGATCTCGCTGCCACCGCCGAAATGCCCGCGGCAAAGGCGCATCGCTACCTGGTCAGTTTCGCGCGCATGGGGCTTGTGGAGCAGCAGGCCGATACCGGTCTCTATGACCTTGGCACTTTCGCTCTCGAGCTCGGCTTAGCTGCGTTGGCTCGGCTCGAGCCGGTTACCGTCGCGGCGCCGGCGCTCGCTGAGCTCCGGGAGGAGACTGGGCAAACAGTCGCGTTGGCGGTGTGGGCCAATCATGGGCCGACCATCGTTCGTTGGCTCGGTGCTGATAC
>DAITMW010000336.1:0-7941 GCA_036834945.1 Steroidobacteraceae bacterium | reverse complement strand
TCCTCGAGCTCCGTCAACGCGGAACGCGCCACCCGGCCATCCTTCACCGTCACACCCTCCGCGCGCAGGCGGCGCGCCTGCTCCTTGAAGTGACGCGACGTCCTGGGAAACACAATGCGTCCGCCGGCGCCCAGGACCCGATGCCAGGGTAGATTCAACTCCTCCGGCGCCACTCTCAACGCGAATCCCGTTTGGCGCGCGCGACCGGGCAAACCGGCGGCGCGGGCGACCGCGCCGTAAGTTGATACCTGACCACGCGGAATGGACGCGACGACATTCCAGATCTGCTCGAGTGCCGGATTGTCCTCGCCGCGCCCGGTCGATGCCCCGTCCAGGCTCAAGGGCCGGAAGAGCGCCGCAAACGACTTCTTTGCCCGCTTTGCCATCCCCCGATGATAGCCAAGAGTCCGGGCTTGGCACTCCGGGCCAGGCTTGCCAGCCGGATTCGTCGGGCTTGCCGCCCCGGGGTCGCCGGGCTTGCCGCTCCGGGCCGGGCTTGCCGCTCCGGGCCGGGCTTGCCACCGCCCCTCCTTTTTGATTATAAATCTATGATCAAAAATCAAAGAGGCACGTTATGGCGAACCGCCTACCCGACCGCTCCCAGCTCGGCCTGGCTCGCATCGAGCGCGAGACCGTGCAGGAGCGTGTCTACGGGGTGCTGCGTGACCGACTGATGCGCGGCGGATTCGAGCCCGGGCAAAAACTGAAGATTGCGGACCTGGCGAGCGCGCTGGGAACGAGCGCGATGCCAGTACGGGAAGCCTTGAACCGCCTCGCTGCCGAGCGCGCGATCGAGTCCCTTCCGAACCGAAGCGTGCGGGTCCCCTCCTTGTCCAGGGATGCCCTGCAGGACCTGATGGAAACCCGCTTCGCGGTAGAGGGCCTGGCGGTCGCCAGGGCGGCCGCCAACATGACGGCCGAAACGCTCACCCGGTTACGTGAGCTCATCGAGGAGCAGAGTGAGACTGACTCCGAACACATCTCCGAGGCCAGCGCCGAGCGCAATCGCACCTTCCATTTCACGATCTACCGGCAGTCGGGGTCCACAGTTCTGCTGCCGATCATCGAGAGCTTGTGGCTGCAGTTCGGCCCCTACCTGCGCGTGGCGTCGGAGCGCTTCGATGGCCGCGAAGGCCGCGGTACCAACTTCCATGTCGAGATCGTTGCCGCCCTGGCGCGCGGCGACGGTAAGGCCGCGCGGGTCGCACTCGAGTCCGACATCGGGCGTTCCTTCAAGCTCGTCATGGATGACGACGCGTTGTGGGAGCGCCGTGGAGGTGCGGCATGACAGGCTTCGAGCTCTACGATCTCCGCGTCGAGGTCGTCTGCCCTCCGGACAAGACAATCTACTGCGGCGCCCGGCCCGGTGACTATTTCGAGCTCCACGGCGAGATGTTGAAACTTCCGCCCGGACAGGGCTTCTCCATCTACTCCCTCGCGGCACTGCTGCCGCTGTTGCCCGCCAAACAACGCGTCACGGACCCCAACGACTGGATGACTTCGGATGCCGAAGTGGCCTGCCCCGACCCCAACTGCCCGACCCGGTTCCGGATCACCCGTACCGGGCGGCGTTATTTCGAGCGCTCCGATGTCACGGCCGTACCGCTTCCACAGCAGGATTCCAAGTGATCCCGCGCTACACGCTGGCGGACGGCTACACGATCTCACGGATCGTCAAGGGTGGCTGGCACCTGGCCGGTGACCACGGCGACATCGATCCCCAGCAGGCCGTGAAGGATATGGCTTTGTTCGTGGATGCCGGCATAACGACTTTCGATTGCGCGGACATCTATACCGGGGTCGAGGAACTCATCGGCAAGTTCCGTCGCACCTACCCGACGCTCGCTTCGCGAGTGCAGGTGCATACGAAGTTTGTACCGGACCTGTCGGACCTGGACTCCCTGGACGGTCGCCACGTGGAGCGAATCATCGATCGGTCGCTGCAGCGACTGGGCATGGAGTGCCTCGACATGGTGCAGTTCCACTGGTGGGACTACAGCGTGCCGCGCTACGTCGAGGCCGCACTCGAGCTCGAGCGGCTGCGCCGTGCCGGCAAGATCGCACACATCGGTGTTACAAACTTCGACAAACCGCACCTCGACCGGATCGTGGCCGCGGGAGTTCAGGTCGTATCCCATCAACTGCAGTACTCGCTGATCGACGACCGTCCGGCCGCCGCCATGATCGATTATTGCCGCTCCCACGGCATCGTCGTGTTGTGTTACGGGACGGTGGCGGGCGGCTTTCTGTCAGAGCGCTGGCTCGGAAAACCCGAGCCCCGCCGCGGTGGCGGGCCCGAGGGCATTACCAACCGCTCACTCATCAAGTACCAGCTCATCATCGAGGACTTCGGCGGCTGGCACCTGTTTCAACAGCTCCTGACCGTGTTGGCCCGGATCGCAACCAGGCACCATACCGACGTGGCCTCCGTGGCCTCGCACGTGATGCTGAGCAGGCCGCAGGTCGCGGCTGTGATCGTCGGCGCGACCAACACGTCGCACCTCCAGGCCCATGGCCAGGTCGCCTCACTACAACTCGACGCCGACGACCTGGCAGCGATCGCCGCCGTCACCCGCCGCAGGCAGGGACCGCAGGGCGACGTGTACGCCCTGGAACGCGATCGCACCGGACGGCACGGGCAGATCATGAAGTATGAGTTGAATTCATCCAACACGGGGAGCGGATAATGACCAGAAAACGAACCGTCCCGGCGCGTGGCGCGAGTCCACGTAGCGCCGTCACGGCAGCTTTGGCCGGGTCCCTTGCGCTCAGCGGCGCGTCATGGGGCGCCGATCAAGGCGACAGCGAAAACACGGTCCGCTCGCAGGGCGAGCTTGCGGAAGTCATCGTGAGCGCCGAGAAGCGCGACTCCACGGTGCAAAAGACACCTATCAGTATGACCGCGATCTCGGGCGCCGAGCTGCAGGCGCAGGGCGTCAACGACCTGACCTCTGTCGCACAGCAGGTCCCTGGAGTCTCCTTCAAGACCTCCGGCCCGGGTCAGACCGAGTTCGAGATGCGCGGCCTGACCTCCACCGGCGGAGAATCGCCCACGGTCGGGTTCTATCTCAATGAGACCGCGCTGACACCGCCGGCCATGGCGCAGAACGGCAAGGTCGTCATCGATCCGAACCTGTTCGACCTCAACCGTATCGAGATCCTGCGCGGTCCCCAGGGGACTTTGTACGGAGCGGGCTCGATGGGTGGCACCATCAAGCTGGTGACCAACCAGCCCGATCTGCAACGCTTCGGCGCCAACGCCCAGGCCATTCTGTCGGGTACCGACGGCGGTGGATTCAACCACACCGAGAATGCGATGGTGAACCTGCCCCTGGCATCGGGCATCGCGGCACTGCGCATCGTCGGGACCAACGAGAACATCAGCGGCTGGATCAATCGCGATGTCATCAGCCCCTTCCCGCTCGAGGTCAACAACAGCACGCAGCGCGGCGACGTTGCCGCCGCTCCGGTCGTCCAGCGATTCAGTGATGCGAACTGGGAAACACTACGCGGAGGCCGGGCCTCGCTGCTGGTGAAGCCCACAGAAGCCTTGAGCATCACCGCAGGTATCCTTTACCAGAGCATTCACCAGGGCGCCCCCAACACGATCGACGTACCCCCGGGCAACGACACTCACTACCAGCCGTTCGACGTCGCCGAGCCGTTCGAGGACAACTTCAATCTGTACACCCTGGATGTGAAGTACGACTTCGACAGCTTTCAGATCGTCTCGGCCACCTCGAACTGGACCCGGCACCAACTGCAGACCCAGGACATCTCCGAGGCCATGCAGGACTACATCGGCGGCTTCCTCGGGCCCCCGGCCGACTTCCCGTTCTCGACGGCCGACGGGGGACTGGGGGCCGGCTCCATTTCCGAAGACGACTACACACGGCAGGTCAGCGAGGAGTTGCGAGTCGCTTCGACCGGAAACGGCCCCTGGCAGTGGCTCTTGGGCGGCTACTACAGCGCATTCCACGCGACCTCGCACGTGTATTCATACTACGACGGGTTTACCGCGCTGTTTGGTACGAACAATCTCGCCGACAATCACCGCTTGATCGATGTCAGCCAGTACGCTGTGTTCGGCGAGACGTCGTATCTATTCGCGGACTTCCTGAAGGCGACGGTCGGCTTCCGTTACTACACCTATCACAGCGACTCGGCGACATCGGTCAGCGGCGTTTCGGCCAACGGCACCAGTGCAACGCTCTACGGCCTGGCGCAGAACTCCGGAGTCTCACCGAAGGTCAACCTGGCCTATATCCCGAACGACAACACGACTCTGTACGCGACAATCTCGAAGGGCTTCCGTCCGGGCGGACCCAACTCGCCGATCCCGCCGCCGTGCGCTCCGGCGCCCACGCAATTCGGCCCGGACAGCGTCTGGAGCTACGAAGTGGGTGAGAAGCTGCGCCTGCTCGACTCGCGCCTCTCGATCAACGGGGACGTCTACTACGAGGATTGGTCGAACCTGCAGCAGCAGGTCGCTCCGGGCTGCGGCTACAAGTTCACGACCAACGCCGGCAAAGCGAAGGTCTACGGCGCGGAGCTGGAGATCGTCGCGTCACCGGTCATGGGACTGATCCTGTCGCAGAGTGTCGGATACACGCATGCGACGAATTCAACGACCTTGCCGGAAGCCGGCGTCGTCTCGGGGGATCGCCTGCTCGACGTCCCGGAAGTCACGGCCAATACGACGGTCTCGTATCGCCATCCGCTGCCCGTCAGCCGGGCGCAGGAAATGAGTCTCGTCGCCAGAATTACCAACAGCTACATCGACTCGATCCAGGACATCACGTTCAGCCGCAACACCCTCCCCTCGTACGACCTGGTCAGCTCACGGGTAGGGGTCGAGGCGGATCACTGGTCGGCCATGCTGTTTGTCGATAACCTGGCGAACAAGAGGGCCTTGCTGAGCGATACCGGCGCGTTGTCGGCGAACGTCTCGATCTTCAACCGCGTCGCCACCGTTCAGCCGCGCACCTACGGAGTAGACCTCAACTACCGGTTCTGACACCAACGTGGACGAGAGCAGCTATCCCAGGCGGTCCTATGCCTGGACCGTCGTCGCGATACTGATCGCGACGGCGATCCTGTCGTATACCGACCGGCAGGTGCTGAGCCTGCTCGTCGATCCCATCCGGGCCGACCTGGCTATCAGCGATACCCAGGTCAGCCTGCTGCTCGGGACGGCTTTTGCCGTTGTGTATGGGTTCGCGGGCATTCCGTTGGGCTACCTGGCAGACCGCACCTCGCGTCGCAACCTGATCTTTGGCGGCGTGTTGGTGTGGAGCCTCGGCACGCTGGCTTGCGGCCTGTCGCACAGCTTCGGCGCACTGTTCGCGGCGCGAATCGTAGTGGGATTGGGAGAGGCCGTGCTCTCCCCCGCCGCAATCTCCCTGATCAGTGACTACTTTCCGCCATCCCGTCGCGGTACGGCGGTAGGCTGTTTTCTGAGCGGCATCGCCATGGGCATTGGCGCCTCCATCCTGATCGGCGGTGGCGTACTGCGGTTTGTGGAGATGGGCGCGCTCGCCGGAACCCCACTCGCCGCTCAGGCCCCGTGGAGACTGGTCCTGCTGGTGATCGGGGCGCCCGGGTTGTTGTGGGCGCTGGCGATCCTCGCGATCCGTGAGCCCGTGAGGCAGGCAACGGATAACGTCACCGCCAGCGGCCCAACCAATGCCACCGGCACTGCCAACTGGGCGCTCGTCGTTCCCATCTATCTCGTCGTGGCGCTGGCATCACTGGTCGACAACGCGGTCGGCGCCTGGGCTCCTACTCTATTGATCCGTGAGTTCGCCCGAAACGCGGCCGAGGTAGGCCTGGTGCTCGGGTTGCTGCTGACCGCGGGCTTCGGCGGCGGCGTTCTCGTGGGAGGGTGGCTCGCTGACCGCGCCGGTGCACGCGGCGGATGGTCTCGCAAACTGGCTATGTGCCTGGTCTTCAGTTCGCTGATATTGCCGGTGTCCCTGTTGATCAACGCGGGGGAGTTCTACGTCGTGCTGATCTCCGTGCCGCTGTACTTCGCACTCTCAGGGAGCGTCACGGCCCTCGGGTTCTCGGCCATCCTGGACGCGGTGCCCAATCGCTCGCGCGGCCTGGCCATGGCCATCAGCTTTTTCCTCAATGTGGCGCTCGGCGCCGGCGTGGGTCCCACTGCCGTAGCCCTCACCAGCGACCACCTGTTCGGCGCCAACGCCGGACTGGGACCGGCGATCACGCTGACGGTCGCCGTCTGTTACGGCATCGCGGCAGCAACCCTTCTGGCGACACTGACGATTGTAAGGCGACGGCAAGTGTTGCGAGAATGCTGACCATGCTGTCAGCCTCCACGATCCTTCTCGCCCTGACGATCATTGTCAGCGCCATCGGCCTGTCGTCCCGTCAATTCATCGAGCGGACCGTGTTACGTCCCTACCTGATCGCACGCGGGCAGGCCTACCCGACGCTGCTCACCAGCGGCTTCGTGCACGCGGACATCGGGCACCTGGCGTTCAATCTGATCACGTTCTATTCGTTCGGGTATTCGCTCGAGCGGACGATCGGCACCACGCAATTCGTCATCCTCTACTTCAGTGCCATGCTGATCAGCCACATCGGCACCTGCATCAAGCATCGTAACGAGCCGAACTACGCGGCCCTGGGCGCTTCCGGTGCGATTCTCGGGGTGCTGTTCGCTTCGATCGCGTATTTCCCGCACCAGCGGATCCTGATTCTGCCCATTCCGCTGCCGATTCCGGCGCCGCTCTTCGCGCTCGCCTACCTGGCCTTCAGTTACTACTCATCGGGGCGCAGCGCCTCGGGTCAGTCACAGGATCGCGTCAACCACGACGCCCACATCTTCGGAGCCCTCACGGGCGTCGTGTTCGTCCTGTTGACCAACCCGGAGCAGTTCCGGGCGCTGCTACACTCGTTCTGACACTAAGCGAAGATCGACCAGGCCTTTTGCAGCGTCACCCAGACTCCCCAGGCCATCGGGACTCCGACCGCCAGCCACGCCCCGCCCACGACCCACGAAGGAGTAGGTCCACCGCGCCCCGCGGCCAGGGATTCTGCCCGGCCGCCACCGGAAGTTGCGTTGTTGGCCGCATCGAGCTCGGCGATCTGCGCACGGGTCATGTAGTGCCTTTTCGCCACGGGCCGGATCATCAGGTTGCAGACAAACCCGAGCGCAAGCAGGCCGGCGAGCACGTACATCGTGATGCTGTAGGCTTCGGCACGCGCGACACCATGCTCGAGCTGGTATTCGCGCACGTAGTTCACCAACACCGGGCCGAGCACACCGGCCGTGGCCCAGGCGGTCAGTAGGCGACCGTGGATGGCGCTCACCATCTTCGTGCCGAACAGGTCGGCAAGATACGCCGGCACGGCCGCGAAACCACCACCGTACATCGAGAGAATGACGCAGAAGAAGGCAACGAAGAGTCCCAGGCTGCCGTCATCGACCGTCCAGGGAATCGCCGCATAGAGCGCCGCGCCGAACAGGAAGAACACCATGTAGGTTTCCTGCCGGCCGATCTTGTCCGACAGCGAGGCCCAGAAGATACGGCCGGCGATGTTGAAAAGTGACAGCAACCCGGTGAAACCCGCCGCGATGGCCGCGATGACACTCAACTGCGCGGGAGTCAGCTCATCGAACGCCTTCTTCACACCGAGCAGGCGGCCGCCGAAGACTTCCTGCAGCAGCGGCGACGCCATGCCGAGAATACCGATACCGGCCGTCACGTTCAGAGTCAGCACCGCCCACAACAGCCAGAACTGCGGCGTGCGCCAGGCGACGTCCGGATGCACCTGGCCGTCGGTGACCAGGGTCTGCCGCGCCGGTGGCTTCCAGCCCGCCGGCTTCCAGTTGGAGGCCGGGAGGCGATAGCCGAGCGCGCCCGACATCATGAAGATGAAGTAGCAAGCCGCAAACACCAGGAAGGTCTGCCAGAC
>DAITMW010000335.1:0-7949 GCA_036834945.1 Steroidobacteraceae bacterium | reverse complement strand
CTGGCGGCGACCGTAGCCACGGCTCCCGCGTTCGCAGGGCCTGTTTACTGGCACGGCACCGCACCTTATCGCTATTACGGGCCGCACTACTACGTCGGTCCGCACTATGTCGGCCCCGTGCCCCACTATTGTTGCTATCGAGGACCCGCTGTTGGTGTAGCGGCCGGCGTAGCAGTTGGCTTGGCTGCCACCGTGCCACGTGTCCATACGCCCGTCTACGCGCCCGTCTATACGCCCCCACCGTTGGTTCTCACTGTCCCTGGCGTCGTTTATGCAGCACCGCCGTTACGCGGCTACTACTTCGTACCGTAACAACCCGGGAGGCGATCCTGTGACACTGTCATTCTTACCAGAGCACCGTCTAGGCGCCGCCGCGATAGCGATCGGCTTCACTTTGTCAGGCTGCGCAACCCCGCGCCCAACAGGTCCCACCGTGATGGCACTACCGGCGCAAGGCGAGGGCTTCGAGGTTTTCCAACAGCACGACATCACATGCCGTAGTTACGCCGCCGAGCAGAGCGGCGGCAAGGCGCCTGAGCAGGCTGCAGCGCGGAATGCTGTGGGCGGCGCGGTGGTCGGCGCCGGAGTCGGCGCGGCAGCGGGCGCACTGATCGGTTCCGCATCCGGACACGCTGGTAACGGCGCCGCTATTGGTGCCGGAAGCGGGCTGCTCGCCGGTACTCTCCTGGGCTCCAGGTCGGGCCGTAAGGCTGCAACGTCGATCCAACACCAATACAACATGGCGTACACCCAGTGCATGGTCGCCAACGGCGATCGAATCTCTCAGCCGGCCCTACGGACGCGAATGGTATACCGGCCGGCTGCACCGCCTGCGCCTGCTGTGATTTATGCGCCGGCGCCGGTGTACGTAGCACCGCCTCCCCCTGTCTACGTCGCGCCGGCGCCCGTCGCTGTCCCTGCTTACCCGTTGCCACCGCCGAAGGGCTACTAATGCACACTCACCGGCAACTCGTCCTTGCGCTCTATCCCTACCTGATCGGCGCGATCATGGCCGAGATCGCCTGGTACCTGCTGATTCGCAGGCGGACCTACCCGTGGAAAGAAACGCTCACCAGCACAGCCATCTTCCTGATGCGCCTGCCGGCGCGCCTGCTCGTAGTGCCGCTGGTCGTGGGACCCGTGAGTTACTTTGTCTGGTCACATCGCATCACGACCATCCCTCTCAACACCGCCTGGGGCATCGCGCTACTGTTCCTCGGTACAGAGTTCACTTACTACTGGTCCCATCGGGCCGGCCACGAGATCCGTTGGATGTGGGCGTCGCACGTCGTGCACCACACCCCCGAACAGATCCACTTTGCCAGCGCGTATCGCCTGGGGCCCACCGAGGTGTTATCCGGCGGATGGCTGTTCCACCTGCCGTTGTTCGCAGCGGGCTTTCAACCCCTGGCCGTCGGCGGGATGATGGCGCTCAACCTGTTCTACCAGTTCTGGTTGCATACCGACATCGTCGGCCGGCTCGGCCCACTCGAGTGGGTCTTCAACACACCCTCGCATCACCGGGTGCATCACGCCTCGAACCCTGAATACCTGGATCGCAACTATGGTGGTGTCCTGATCATCTGGGACCGGCTGTTCGGCACATTCGCCGCCGAGCAGGCACGAACGCCCATCAGGTATGGCCTGGTTCACCCGGTCGGTAGCTACAACCCCATCAGGATCGCGCTACACGAATGGGGAGCCATGATGGCGGATGTCAGACGCGCGCGCACGGGGCGCGAGCGTCTGCGGCAGTTGTTCGGGCGACCGGACGAAGCACTATTGCTCGTGGAAGAAACGCGAGCCTAAGGAAGTCCGCCGGGCGATCTCCCGCAAGGTCACTGGCGTGAGCACATTCCAGGTCGGGAAGCGCACCGGTGTTGCTGAGCTGCTCGAGGCCTGGGGCGCGCCGGCGAGGCAGAGCCATCGGCCGCGACGACTGGCGACGAGATCCTCGGCCGAAATCGCATCGCGGTCGTCGGGATCGGTCGGCAGGGTGAGAAGCACAATGAAGCGCGGCCGCTCCGAGACAGCACTGCGCAGCGTCTCATAGCGCTCGTTCTCCAGGGTAAAGAGTAGCTTGCTGTCGACGACAGGCAGCCCGCGCGAAGTCGCTCGCAACTGAAAATCGAGACTGAAGTCCAGCAGGTGCGCCTGGGGATCCAACTTCTCGTGGATCTCGAATTGCACATCGACCCCGGCGCCATCCGCGTGACGGCCAACCAGGCTGCAGCCGAACGACGCCTGGGACGCCAGGGTCTCCAGGTAGGCCAGTCCCAGCGCGCCCTTCGCGTCATCGGGGACCGACGCGGCCTGTGCGCCCTTCACTGGCGTATCAGCGGAAATCTGTAGCATCGCGGCAGCCCCTCGCCCCGTCTCGACCGGAACTCCAATCTTAGCCGCACTGCCGGCTCACAAGCTGTCGGCAATTTGTATGCGTCCGTAGCCTGATCGCTACAAACGGCTACACGTCGGATTGGCTAGAGAGCGTCTGTTTCTGCGAACATGCCCGGCCATCTTGGTCCGAAAGCTCGATCGAGGCACGACCCTCCCCTCTATGCACAGCAAGCGGTGCAGGTACATTCTCGCGGCTCTCCTGGTGCTCCTTCCCCTTGGGCGGGCCCTGGCGGACGACGATTGCCAGGGGCCCTCGAGCGACTGCGTGGCCGTGGGCGGTTGGAACTTCAGCCTCTCGCTCGGCGCCGGCGTGCGGACCAATCCCGTGGTCCACGAAAGCGACATCCCTCTGATCGTCATCCCGCAGTTCAGTTACTACGGCAAGCATTTCTTCATCGATAATCTGGATGCGGGTGTCACACTCTTCGACGGCGAGCACTCCACCCTGAGCCTGGTGGCCAGCCCGGGGTACGACCGGGTGTTCTTCTACCACAGCGATCCGCAGAACATTTTCGTCACGGGCGTGGAAAACGCGTTCACCGGCACCGGAGCGACCCCGACTCACGTGACCCATGTCAACGCCGATGGCACGGTCGTCCAGGTGCCGGCGGTCCAAACCCCACCGCGCTCCCGGCAGATCACCTACCTGGCCGGCCCCGAGTGGACGTTCAAATACGCCGGCGTCACCGGCCAGGTCGACCTGCTTCACGAGATCACCGGGCACGACCACGGCAACGAGGTGCGGGCAGCCCTCGGCGTCCCGCTCGGGCACCTCGGCGGCTCGTGGGCCGCCAACTTCGGGTTTACTTGGAAAAGCGCGAACATCGTCAACTATTATTATGGCGAGCCCGGCATCTATGAAGGTGGCGCGGCCTTCGATCCCTTCGTGAAGGTGGGATTTTCACGGCCGTTGAAGGGTAAGTGGAAGCTCACGGCGTTTGTCGAGACCGAATGGCTGAGCAATGCCATTGCCGACAGTCCGCTCGTGACCCAGCGGTTCGTCACGACCACTTTCGTGGGCGCGATGTATGCATTTTGAGGAGCGAACGGTGCGACTTCTGACTCGCGCGGCGCTTTGGCTCGTGCTGGCGCTGATTTACATCGGGGCTGGCGGAATGCTGCCGGCGGCGCTCGTCGCGGCCGAGGCGGCCCCGGGAGCGGGCGAAGACAACATCCACCTGGAGCTCAGCCCCCGGATCTGCACTCTGGGAGCCCGTGACAAACAGTGCCAGACAGAGGTTCACGCCCAGTGGAGTGCAGCTCGCGAGGAATCGCTGTGCCTGGTCATCCTGGATCGCCCGGACGTCAAACACTGTTGGGAGCATTACTCGCAGGGGACATACAGCATCGTGCTGACCTTCGTGGACGACCTCACGTTTCAGCTGCGAGATCCCGCAATGCAAAACGTTCTGGCCTCCGAAGTCCTGCGGGTGATCCGTGAGGCCTTGCACTACCGCCACAGGCGCCGGGACCCGTGGAATATTTTCGAGTAAGTCGCGAACGCGGCAGCGCTGGCATGAGTACTACAACCGTCCCGTCGATCCTGTTGGTTGAGGATGATCTGCGCCTGGCGGAGCTGGTGAGCCGCTACCTGGAAAGCAATGGCTTCAGCGTCACCATCATCAGCAACGGCGACGAGGTGGTGGCCCGGGTGGAGCACGACCCGCCGGACCTGGTCATCCTGGATCTGGGGCTGCCCGGAGAGGACGGCCTGAGCATCTGCCGACACCTGCGTCCGGCCTATTCGAGCCCGATCCTGATTCTCACGGCCCGCGACAGCAACATCGATCACGTGTTGGGCCTGGAGCTCGGGGCCGACGATTACGTCATCAAGCCGGTGGAGCCGCGCGTGCTGCTCGCGCGGATCAATGCGTTGTTGCGCCGCAGCCGCGCCCCGATGCTCCCGGAGCGCAAGGTGCTGCAGTTCGGGAGCCTGGCCATCAACATCACCTCCCGCTCGGTGCACCTCGACGGCCAATCCGTACCCCTGTCAGGCAATGAATTCGATCTGCTGGTCTACCTGGCCTCCCATGCGGGTCAGATCCAATCGCGGGAGGCGCTCTTCAAGGACCTCTTCAAACGCGAATACGACGGCACGGACAGGATGTTGGACATCCGCATCTCGCGCCTGCGCCGCAAGCTCGGTGACGAAGCGGAGACCGCCGAGCGGATCAAAACAGTGTGGGGGCAGGGCTACCTGTTCGTTCCCGACGCGTGGTGAGACATGGCACGGCATTTCCTGGGCCTGTATCTCCTCATCGTCTTCACTCTCGCGGTCGTCAGCTGGGGACAGGATCGCATTCTCCAGGCTTACAGCAGCTCGTACACCATCGAGGACAAGGCCGTTGCCACTGCCATGGCGACCGTGGCCGACCGCCTGCACGATGTCCCGCCCGACCAATGGCACGAAGTCATTTCCGGTGTGGCCCGCCGGACGGGAAGCGACATGGAGTTGTTTGCCACACGTGACATCGCGGGAGGGGCCACCGTTGAAAAGTTGAAGCGTGGCCAGATCGCCTACATGGAAGCCGCGGATGGCGATTCGTGGGCGCTGCGTCGGCTCGATGATGACCACATCCTCGCGATCAAATCGGCCGGACCGCCGGCGCGGCGAGGCTGGCTCGAGTGGTCCGTGACCATGGTGTTCTACGCCATCATCGCCCTGGTGCTCATGATCTGGATCTGGCCACTGACGCGCGACCTGCGGGTCCTGGAAAAGGCCGCCGGGCAGTTCGGCAATCGCAATTGGTCGTTCGACGCAGCGATCAAGCCGCACTCCCAGATCTTTCCCCTGGCCCAGACCTTCCGCCGCATGGCGGCCCGGATCGACGGACTGATCGCCTCGCACAAGGACATGTCGAACGCGGTATCGCACGAGATCCGCACACCCCTGTCGCGCATGAAGTTCGAAATCGAGCTCGCCCAACAGGCCGCGACGGTGGAGGAAGTCCACAAATCGCTCGAGCACATCAAGACGGACATCGCCGCCATCAACGACCTCGTCACGGCGACCCTGAGCTACGCGATCCTCGAGCGCGCCGACGTCTCACTCAACATCAACACGCACAATTTCACGACCCTCATTCCCGCCATCGCCGAGACCGTCGGCCGGGATGCGCGCCCCGACCTTCAGATCAACGCCACCGTCCAGGGAAACGCCAGCGACGTGCGTTGCGACGTGCACCTGATGGAGACGGTCCTCAAGAACCTCCTCTACAATGCCAGCCGCTACGCGAAGCACTCGATCGGAGTGACATTCACGTGCGACGCCGGCGTGAATCGCCTGTTGGTCGATGATGACGGGCCCGGGATTCCGGAAGCGGACCGGCAGCGCGTGTTCGAGTCGTTCGTGCAACTCGAGCGCACCGCCGGCCGCAAGACCGGCTTCGGCCTCGGGCTCGCGATCGTCAAGCGCGCCATCGAATGGCATGGCGGGCAGGTGTCGGTCACCCAGTCACCCCTCGGCGGTGCCCGGTTTTGTGTCATGTGGCCGGTGCGGGTCTGACGCGCGAGCGCGCCCGGTAGACCCACAACACCGACATCGCCAGGGCGAGCGACCCGCCAAAGACTGCAACGAGGCTCGTGATCGGCATACCCGCCCGCACCCCCAGGCTGTACAGCCCGATCATCACCAGCATCACAATGTTCTCGGCCAGGTTCTGAGTGGCCACGGAAAGGCCGGAGCCCACGGTGGCATGGCCGCGCTCCTGGACCAATGCATTCAAGGGCACGACGAAGAAGCCACCACACGCGCCTACCATGACCATGACGATGAGAGACACAGGCAAACTCGTCGTGCCCGCCAGGATACACACGGCCACGCCGATGAGAACGCCGGCAGGCAGCGCACGGTCGGCTTTCTCGAGGGTGATGAACTTCCCGGCCAGAGCCGCGCCAACGACAATTCCAATGGCACACATGCCATTCAGCTCGGCGGGCAGCCTGTTGGTGGTGTTGCTCAACGCAATCGGCACCCACGCGATCAGGACCAGGCGCAATGTCGTACCGGCTCCCCAGAACAAGCTCGTACCGGTCATGGAAAAGCGCACGTCGGGATTGCGCACCAGCACCTTCACCGCCTGTCCGAACTCCTCGAGGATGCTTCCCAGGGAAACGGTAGTCAGCGGGTGAGCCGGTGGCAGGCGCGGGATGAGGAGGTTGGCGACGGCGGCGGCGCCATAGCAGCCCGTTATCACCAGGAGAGCGCCCGTAATACTCCAGTCAGCGAGAAATCCTCCGGCAACGACACCAACCAGGATCGCCGCGATGGTGGAGGACTCCATGAGACCGTTGGCCTTCACGAGGCGATCCGGGGTCGTGAGCTCGGACAGAATGCCGTACTTCGCCGGCGAATACGCCGCGGCTCCGATGCCGACCAGCCCGTACGCCACGAACGGATTCAGCCCGACGACCATCGCCAGCGCGCCCAGGAGCTTCAGGCCATTGGAAATCAACATGACCCGCCCCTTCGGCAGGCCGTCCGCGAAAGGACCGGCGAAGGGCGCGAGAATGATGTAAGCGCCGACGAAAAACTCCTGCAGTACGGGCGTGGCCCAGTCGGGATAGTGCTCGCTGCGCAGCAGGGCAAGAGCACCAAACAACAATGCGTTGTCCGCCATTGCGGAAAGGAACTGCGCGACCAGGACGGCAACCATCCCACGGGTCCAGAGCGCCTGGGGATCGCGTTCAGCGGGGGTCATGATGGACACTCCTTGCAGCTCAGGCGGCGGTAGCCGCGGCGTTGGTCGACTCGGCCATCTGCTTCAACCGGACGTAGTCGGTCTTTCCGGTACCGAGCAATGGAATCTCACCGACCACCTGCACGACCCGCGGCACAGCCAGCTCCGGAGCACCAAGCCCCTTCGCCGCGGCGCTCAGTTGCTCACGCCCCAGATCTGACGCAGTGGTAAACAACACCAACGCCTCACCCTTCGCGGGATCGGTCCGCGTCGAAGCCGCATGCGCGAACCCCGGGGCCGCGGTGGCAGCAATCCTCTCCACAACCTCCAGGGAGATCATCTCGCCAGCGATCTTCGCAAAGCGTTTCACGCGCCCGCGGATGTGTACGAAGTCATCCTCGTCTATGTAGACGATGTCGCCTGTCGAGTACCAGCCTTCGCGAAGTGACTTCGGTGGCTGCACCACGCCCGGCTTGTCATGGAGCAAGTATCCCTTCATGAGGTTCGGACCTTTGACGTGCAGCACGCCGCCGCTCTCGATCCCCGGGACCGGCTCCAGCTCGTATTCCATGCCGGGCACCATCTGCCCGACACTGCCCGAACGGCAGGCCATCGGAACATTCACCGCGATGACCGGGGCGCACTCCGTTACGCCATAGCCCTCGAGGACGCGGATGCCGAATTTCTCGATCCAGAGTCGGCGCACATCCTCGGAGAGCTTCTCGGCGCCGGCCACCACGTAGCGCAAGCGACCGAAATCGTAGGGATGCGCGAACTTCCCGTAGTTGGCCAGAAAGGTCGACGTGCCGAACAGCACAGTGCAATTGCGGTCGTAGACCAGCTCCGGAATGATCCGGTAGTGCAACGGGCTCG
>DAITMW010000334.1:4220-7987 GCA_036834945.1 Steroidobacteraceae bacterium | reverse complement strand
ACGATCAACGTGCTGCGCCCGGGCGTCGGGATGCACATCGATCCTGCGATATTGCATCCCGGCGCTGACGCCGCCGGAAAAAGCGCCGCATCTGCGCCACACGGTTTTGGCGAGTTCCTCGTCGATCTCGTGCCCACCTCGGCGGTCAACGCGTTCGCGCAGGGCGAGATCCTTCAGATATTGGTGTTCTCCGTGTTGTTTGGCTGCGGCCTGGCGAGTGTGGGAGAAAGCGCACGGCCGGTTCTGCAGGTCGTTGATGGCGTTACGCAAGCCTTGTTCTGGATCATCCGTAAGGTGATGGTCATCGCACCGATCGCTGCTTTCGGCGCGATTGCCTTTACGGTGGCCCAGTTCGGACTCGCCACCCTCCTTCCGCTGGGCGCACTCATCGGCGAGTTTTTCCTGACCTGCGCCATTTTCTTCGCTCTGGTGCTGGCGCCCATCGCCCATTGGGCGGGCTTCAGCCTGCTCGGGCTGATGCGTTACGTGCGCGAGGAGCTCGTGTTGGTGCTCGGCACGAGCTCCTCCGAGAGTGTGTTTCCGCAGCTGACCGACAAGCTGACCCGGCTCGGTGTCGACCAGTCGATCGTAGGGATCGTTCTGCCCACCGCCTACAGCTTCAACCACGATGGCACCTGTCTCTATTTCGCCGCTACCGCGGTCTTTTTGGCACAAGCCACGGGAACTGCTCTGGGCTGGCAGCAGCAGCTGGCACTGTTGGCTATTCTGTTGGTGACTTCGAAGGGTGGCGCCGGCGTCTCCGGCTCGGCCATCGCGGTGCTGAGTCTGACACTGGCCGCAACGAAGGCCATTCCGGTGGCCAGCATCGCGTTGATTCTCGGTATCCATCGCATTCTCTCGGCTGCCTTCGTATTCACCAACATCGCGGGCAATTGCGTCGCGACGGTGGTGATCGGGATCTGGGAGAAGGCCGTCAACACCGGCCAGCTGCACAGGCAGCTGCGGATGGGTTATCGAAAGAGCTGATCGATAACACGACTGGTCGTGCGTATTTCGGGAGGCTACGGGGCCTCGCGACGAGGGGGATTTCGTCGATGATTCGCCATGTTCCGCGGGGGGTGATGGTCGTTGGGCTCCTGATGGCGCTCGAGGCATCGGGCGTCAGCGCCCAGGCCATCGACCTCTCGGAGGTCGCTACCTATAACCGGGTGCCGCTGTCGGACTCGGCTACCACCACGTTGGAAGGGACGCAACAGGATTCGGCGCCGGCGCCGCTGGCTGACTTCGCCAACTGGCTCGAGGACCGTGGCGTCAATTTCCGCGGCTCGGAGATCAATCAGTGGGCGGCCAATCCTTCCGGTGGGGTGGAGCAGGGGCACACCAACGTCGGACAGTTCAATGTGGGGTTGGATTTGAACCTGGGGAAGCTCGCCGGGCTCCCGGGCACCTTGTTTCACGTCGTCGGCTATCGGGACTACGGCTTCGCCCTCAACCAGCAGTACACCGGCACCTTCACCAAGCAGCAATATATCTATAAGAACGCGTTTCCACAGTGGCACCTGGGGCTGTTCGCCTTCGAGCAGCGGCTGCTCGATGACCGTCTCGATATTTTCCTCGGCCGTCTGGGTTCGACCAACTACTACGGGCACCTGGTTACCAACTGCCAGTTCATCTCCGGGACGCTGTGCGGTGAGCCGCGCATCCTCGTGGCGGAGGCCGGGTTGAGCCTGTTGCCGTCGGCGACGTGGGGCACCAACATCAAGTTTCGTCCGACACCGCACACGTACATCGAAAGCGGTGTGTTCGAGGTCAATCCTACCGTCGCGCCCAGCAACGGCCTGCATTGGTCAACCGCGGATGCCACCGGCTTCACCGTTCCGGTGGAGTGGGCGTGGGTGAATTCCGATCCTCGCGCTGCCGCTCATCCTTTCGAGCTGAAGGTGGGTGCTTTCGTCAGCACCTCTCCCCTTTCCGATCCGTTTTACAATACGAAGGGGCTTTCGCGCGGATTGCACGGTGGGACCGCCAGGACGGATGGTACGGACCGGTATGGTGTTTATGCGATGGCCGATCGTGTGATCTGGCGTCCGGACCCCGGCGCTACGCGTAGCCTCAATCTCTTTGGCGGCGTTGCGCAGATGTTGGAGCAGGCGGAGATCATGCGACAGCAGCTCTATGCTGGTGTGGTGTTGACTGCGCCCTTCAAGACACGTCGGCAGGATACGCTTGCACTCTCAGTGTCGGAGTTCGAGCTCACTCCCGGTGAGCAGGCCTTTTTGCGTGATGCACGGATCAGGTCGGGAGGCAGCGGGGAGAACGCTGCCCATCAGTTCGACTTTGATCTGACGTATAGCTTGCATATCCGACGCGGTGTCGAGTTCATGTCGAGCGTGCAGTACATCATACATCCCGATAACTCAACCATTCCCAACACCACGTCGATCCCTGGAAACGTTTTTGCCTATTCACTGGGTATCCGCATCGACCTTGGGTACGCGCTCGGCTTCATGAGGGGTGCGGCGAGTGACTGAGGCGGCGGTAGCCGCCCAAGGGGGCGGCGCGGCCGTGTAACTCACGAACTGCCGCGTCAACGGATGACGAAACCGGATCTTCCATGCGTGCAGACACAGCGGGGGCGCGTCAACGGGTAAGGTCTGGCTTTCACCAAGACCGTGTCCCGTCAGATACGCCGGGTCTCCAGTCACCGGCAGTCCGAGGTGGGCCAGGTGGATACGGATCTGGTTTGTCCGGCCTGTCAGAGGGCGGGCTTCGAGCAACGCTGTGCCGTCGCTCGATCGCTCCAGGACGCGGAAGTCTGTTCGCGCCGCAAGGCCCGAATCCGAGTCCACGGTGCGCGATCCCAGTCTCCCGGCTTCGGTGCTGATGGGCGCGTCACACTGAAACTCGTCCGCCTGGGGGTGCCCCTGGACTCGTGCCAAATAGACTTTCTCTACTTCGCCGCGCGCGAATTGCGGTTGGATCTGCCCCGCGAAATGGCGAGTTCGAGCCACTACGACCACTCCTGTGGTGTTTGCATCGAGGCGGTGCGACGGACGGGGTTTCTGGGGCGCATACACGGCGTCGAGTACGTGTTGCAGGGTATTCCGGAAGAATCGGCCGCCCGGGTGCATGGGCAGAGGCGCTGGCTTGTTGAGCACGATCAGCGCTTCGTCCTCGTGCAACACTTGCACTCGCATGTTCACATCGGGCTCAATCACTGCAGGAATCTTATGCAGGTAACGCTCTCCGGGTTGAACGACCTGGCTGTCACTGACGGGTACCTGCTCAGCGTTGAGCAGACGCTGTGAGTCGAAGCGCTCACGCCAGACTTCCTCTGGAATGTGTTCGAACATGGAACACAACGCATCCAGTAACGACTTGCCAGCGGACGAAGCCGGAATCGTGATGGGCTTGTGGTGATCGCTAGGCTGACTGCCGGGAAGTTCGCGGGTGAGGTTCCTGATCTGTTCGTGACGACGTTCGAGGGTGGCCGCCAGGTGCTCGGCGGGAGTTTTGTAGCAGTAGGGGCAGGAAACTCCCGGCACATAGTGCTCGTGGGCCTGCTCGGCCGCCGTGAGGGGCGACTGACATGCAAAGCACTGGGTTGAGCCGCTTTCGTGCAGATTGGGATCGAGGCCCACACGCTGGTCGAATACAAAACACTCGCCGTCGTAGTGCGCGCCGCCGCATTCCTCGAAATACTTCAGGATGCCGCCATCCAGTTGGAACACCGATTCGAAACCGACGCTCTCCATGAAGGGGCCGGCCTTCTCGCAGCGGATGCCGCCGGTGCAGAACATGACCAC
>DAITMW010000334.1:0-4120 GCA_036834945.1 Steroidobacteraceae bacterium | reverse complement strand
GCGCAGTTGTCGCAGCAGTGCCTCGACGGCGGGCTCGGTGCCTGCGACAAACAGATTGATGCCTTCGGGACTCAAAAGAATCGTTCCTTTGAGGGCCAGGTCTTTGCACAGGGCGGTGAGCTGGAGCCGCCGGTCTTTCAGGTCGGTGAGCGGCAGGAAATGGTAGGCGGCAATGTTGAGAATCGACATTCGCGGAAAGCGGCGGTATCCGTACGGGGGGCCGATAATACCGGCATCTGCCGGCTCGCGACGCTCGAAAAGGGGACTACGGCGGAATCGCATGCTCGCTCAATGCTGCGGTGCATCACGGAAGGCCCGGCCGGAGAGCCCGAGCGAGGCATAACAGTTTGCACACTTGCGGGGGTGCAACTCATCTTCCGCACGGATGAACGGGGCGGTCCGTCACACTGTCCGTGTCCGACCTGTGATAACTCGTAGCCATTGTTCGTTACGACATAACACATGAAGACACTCATCCAAACGGCCTACGGAGAGCCGGCAAACGTGCTCGAGTTGCAGGAGGCTCCCGATCCGGTGCCCGACACCGCGGAGGCATTGATCGGAGTAGAGGCAGCTGTCGTTCAAATGGCGGATGTGCACACAGTGTCCGGGCGCGAGGGCTTTCGGAAGCCGCTACCGCGCACCCCTGGGTATGAGGGCATCGGACGCGTACTTGCAGTGGGTGCCGGGGTGAAACGTGTGACGGTGGGCGAGCGCGTTCTGTGTCCAATCGGTTCAGGCACGCATCGCGAGCAGTTTACCGTGAAAGCTGACCATCTGACCCCCGCGCCCGAGGGGGATGCCGAGCAGCTCGCACTCCTGGCGCTCAACCCGGCTTCCGCGTTTTTGATGCTCCAGCAGGTCAAGCTGTCGGATGGCGACTGGATCATCCAAAATGCCGCGAACTCAGCCGTGGGACGTATCCTTCAGCAGATCGCCACCGAATTACATTTGCGCGTTATCAATGTGGTCAAGAGCACTGAAGTGGCCACGGAGTTGGGGGATCTCGGCACCACATCCGTTCTGATCGATGATGAAGATCTTGCGCAGCGCGTAAGCGGCATAACTCAGGGAGCGCCCATCCGCCTGGCGCTCGATGCGGTGGGTGGGAGCGCGACTGACAGACTGGCGAGCTGTTTGGCCGAAGGCGGCACACTCATCCATCATGGGGCATTGAGTGGCGAGGCGTGCCAGGTGACCCATGACATTCTCTCGTCCCGCGAGATTCGGCTGGTGGGGTTCAATCCCGCTCGAGCTCTGGCGCGATGCGCGGCTCAGGAGCGTAAGGAGCTGTATGATCAACTCGGGGCCTGGGTTGGGATGGGGCGGGTGCGGGCGCGCATCGCGGCTGTCTACCCGATCGATAAAGCGCTCGAGGCTTACGAGCGGGCTCGGAGTCTGGGGGATAAGCGCTTCGGGAAAGTTGTGATACGGTTCCGCGACTGGCCGCGGCCTGCCCCGCCAACGTCCGGGGAAGCGGACCCCGCACGGCCAGCCGCAGAGCCCGCGACGGAAGTTGCCGCCGAACCGTCATCCGCCATGACGTGAGCGAAGCTGGATTGCAGCGTCGGCCCATTGCAGGGCGCATTTTGTACGCGGACGCGCGATACTGTCGGATGTAATGTGGCACACACAGGGGGGATGATGAAGGCGCCTTACGCGGAAAAGTGGCAAAGGGAAATCGAGAGCCTGAGGAAGATTGCGCTCGACCGCGACCTGGTCGAGGAGTTGAAATGGGGCAAGCCCTGCTTCACCTACCAGAAGAAGAACGTCGCGATCATCATCCCGTTGAAGGACGCCTGCGCGCTCTCGTTTTTCAAAGGCGCCTTGCTCAAGGACCCGACGCGCATTCTCAAAAAGATCGGAGAGCATACCCAGGCGGGCCGCTGGATCAAGTTCACCTCGCCCCAGGAAATTTCGGCACTTCGGCCGACCCTGAGGAGTTACCTCGACGAGGCCATAAAGTTGGAGGAGTCGGGAAGGAAGGTTCCTCTGAGGAAGGCTTCGGAGTATCGGGTTCCGGAGGAGCTGCAAGTCAGGCTGAATGCGACTCCAGAGCTGAAGGCGGCGTTCGAGGCGCTGACGCCGGGGCGGAGGAAGTCGTACATCTTTCACGTTTCGGGTGCGAAGCAGGCGAAGACGCGGGTGGCGCGGGTGGAGAAGTGTGTGCCTATGATCTTGAGTGGCCGGGGGTTCAACGAGTTCGCGGATTGAGCCTCGCTGCCACGTGGCGGCTGTGCCGAGCCCCGCCCGATGTTGGCTAAAGCCATTTCAGGGCACAGCCGACAGCCACTAGAGTGCCGATGGCGCCCAGCAGCAGGATAGACGCAGTGAGTGGATCTGGGGAGTAGGCATTTATGCCCGCCTCGCACCGCGCTAAACCATGCGTCCGTCGTTTGTGTTGCATGCCCCGCAAGCACAAGCGCGGAATGCACGCGGCGGACTGCGGAGGTCAGGCGTGAAACTCGCCGCGCGGCGCGAACGCAGAGAGGGGTCCGAGAGTCGTGCCGGCTCGCGCGTACGGAGTGAGCGTTTCGTTCGCGATAGCAACGCGCCCATCACGGGGAGCGTGCCTTCCCGATCTGAGTTGGGCCGCTGGCTGCCGGTGCGCTGACCCACAATTCAGAGGTTCCGCGAAGTCCCGGCCAAGGCCGGAAGCGTAACTCATCTTCGCCGAGCTCCAACTTCGGGTATCGCCTCAACAGGGCAGCGACAGCCTCCTGAGCTTCCACTCGCGCGAGATGAGCGCCCAGGCATAGATGGCGGTTGCCTCCGAAGGATTGATGGTGGATCTCAGTCCGGCGGATATCGAATCGGTCTGGATTGGCGTGGCCCCGGGGATCCCGATTCGCGCCGCTCAGCGAGACCTGCACGCTCTGTCCTTTTTTGAACGGACATCCGGCGAATGCCATGTCTTCCGGTATCACACGGGTCGCCTGCATTACCGGGCTGTCATATCGCAGCACTTCCTCCATCGCATTCACGATCAGTTCCGGCTCGGCACACAACGCCGCCAACTGCTCGGGGTGCATCAGAAGTATCCTGACGGCGTTGCCGATGAAGTCGGTCGTCGTGATATTGCCTGCTACCAGCAACAAACCACACTGACCTAGAATCTCCGCATCGGTCAAGGGTCGCGAAGCTCCGTCCTCCGCTACGATCATCCTGCTGATTAAATCATCTCCCGGCGCCGCTCTGCGCGTCGCGATCAACGCGCCGAAGTAGTCGCGCAAATTCTGCGCGGCGCCGGCGGCGAGCCGCGTGTCCTGCTCGGTGCGCACTGGGTTGAACAGCCCGCGAGCGAGGTCAGTCGACCACCGCTTGAACTCCTCGCGCCTGGCGACGTCCACGCCCAACATGTCCCCGATGACGAGTACCGGCAGTGGGTCGGCGAGCGAGCGGATGAGGTCGAACCTCGTGTCCTGGATGTCGTTCAGTAGTCGCTCAGCGGTTTCGCGGATCCGCGGGCGTCGCAGCTCGATCTCCTTCGCTCCGAAGGGCTTGCCTAGGAGCGAGCGCAACCGCCGGTGGTCGGGGTCGTCCTTCCAGAGCATGGCCTCCAGGAAGTCCTCCATACCCGCCTGCTTGAAGTTGGCGATGAACTTCGCCGCGTACGAGTTGGGGAGCGCTGTATGCGGATCCGACGACATATCCTTGTTCCGCAGCACTCCACGGACCTCCTCGAAACCGGTAATGAACCATCGCCCAAAGGGTGCGTCCCAATAGACCGGTTGCGCGTCACGCAGTCGCTCGAGCACCGGATACGGATCTTTCCTGAAAGTCTCGTCGATGGGCACGAGCTGAACTCCGCTCGGAAGCGGGCGCTCAGGCTCATCGGGTGTCACATTAGACTGATCGGCGGGCGCGGTTCCCATGGGAAGTCTCCTGGTCGGCAGCACTGCCTGTGATGCTGACCCGCATCGCCTGTTATGTGTGTTAAAACCTGTTCCAGGCCGTGGCGCTCCTAGCCGCAGTTCGCTCATCCTGCGCGAGGTCGGAGTGAACGGGTTAAGACCTGTCATGAAGACTATGGAGGCGCGGGTGCGGGGCCATAGCGGTCCATCAAGACCTCGGTTGCCACAATCTGCCCGAATTGCCCCCGGGCGCGGCCCGATTTGCC
>DAITMW010000333.1:0-8038 GCA_036834945.1 Steroidobacteraceae bacterium | reverse complement strand
CCCAGGCTGTCGTAACGGAACCACACGCAGGCGTCGACGCGTGGTCAAATGGTTGGTGATCCCTGAGCAAGACTTCCCGCGGATTAATATCTAGCTTGCTAGCTGTTTAGTCCGAGAAATCCTTGGGTTCGAGAGGGGGAAGCATGCGAACGCGAGATCTCTGGCCCACCGCTGCCGTGTTCGGCGCGATCCTGGGCGTTTCCAATACGACACGAGCCCAGACGACGGCTGATGCGGCAAAGCCTGCCGAAGTCAGTGAGGTCGTCGTCACCGCACAGCGTCGCTCCGAGCGTATCCAGGACGTACCGATCACCGTCGCGGCAATCTCCGCTGAGACAATGAAGACCGCGGGCGTCGAGAGCGTCCAGGACCTCTCGACCGTCGTTCCGGGCCTGCAGATCGGAGACGCCGTAGGGTTTGCCACACCCCACCTGCGAGGCGTAGGCAGCACGACGCTGGCGCCCGGTGTCGAGACACCGATCGCCATCTACGTCGATGGCGTGTATTACGCGTCCACCACGTCTTCCTTGTTCGATTTCGTCGACGTCGACAATGTCGAGGTTCTGAAGGGCCCGCAGGGAACCCTGTTCGGCCGCAATGCCACCGGCGGCCTGATCCAGATCACCACCAGAACCCCCAATCAGACCCCACGTCTCGATGCGGACATCAGCTACGGCAACTACCAGTCCGTCAAGAGTGACTTGTACGTCGCGGGCGGGATTCTCGACAACCTGGCGGCATCCCTGGCGGTGTCCGCCAGCGGCCAGGGGCAGGGTTACGGCCGCAATCTTCTGACCGGGGACGAAGTCAACCGCAATGACATCAACCTCGGCGTACGCACGAAGTGGGTGTGGTCGCCGTCGGACATCACCACCCTCACCTTCACGGCCGACTACACGCATCGGCGGGACAGTTACCTCGCCGATCGCCTGCCGCCGGGGGCAACCAACTTTCCGGCGGTACCCGCGATGCCCCCGTCGGCGAGCGGACCAGGCTCACCGGCGATTCCCGCACAGACGATTCCCAACTACCGCAGCGAGTGGGACACCGCGCAGAACATCAATCCGCTCAACCGCAATATTGCCGGCGGCGCCAGCATCCGCCTCGACCAGGAGTTGGGCTTCGCCAAGCTCATGGACATCGTCGCGTATCGCAAGAATTCGAGCACCGTCGACTGGGACTTGTACGAGGGGGTGCCGCAGTACTTCGATGGCCTGCTGGATGCCTCCGAGAGTCAGTTCAGCGAGGAGCTGCAGCTATCGTCCGAGAAGGGCGCGCCGATCATCTGGAGCGCGGGCCTTTACTACTTTCACTCCGAATCCGCCTACGACCCGAACCACGTGATCTTCGGACCGCCGGACATCAACGCGCTCGAGATCCTGTCCCCGGATGAGCAACATGCCAACTCCCTGGCCGGCTACGGGCAGGTCACCCTGCCGCTCGCGGCCAGAACCAACCTGACCCTGGGCGCCCGCTATACCAACGAGAATCACAACATCGTGGGGCGGCAGACCCTGTTCATCACGAACGGCCCGGTGATCGCCGACACGTTCTACGCGGAGCGGTCGGCGCGCTTCAACAAGCCGACCTTCCGTATCGCAATCGATCATCACCTGACGGACGACACGATGGTCTACGCGAGCTTCAACCGCGGCTTCAAGGCGGGCGGATTCAACACCGGCTCGATCCCCGACCCGGCATACGGCCCCGAGACCTTGAATGCCTACGAGGCCGGCATCAAGACCGACTTGCTCGGGCGCCGGCTGCGCCTCGATCTGTCCGGCTTCCACTATGACTACAAGAGTATCCAGGTGCAGAAGATCGAGGGCGCCGCGACCGGCATCATCAATGGCGGCGCGGCCAAGCTCAACGGCGCCGACCTCGACCTGAAGCTCGTGGCCACCGAAGCGCTCAACTTCGATTTCTCCGCGGAGTATCTGAACGCCTACTTCACCTCCTTCGACCAGGCGCCCCTCTCCAATCCGGACATCGGCGGATTCACCGAAGTCGTGACAGGGTCCGCGGCAGGCAAGCAACTGCCCTATGCACCGCATTTCACATTCACGTTCGGCGCCAACTACGTGGTCCAGCTTCAGGATAGCGAGCTCGCCTTCAACGCCACCGTGCAACACTCCGGCCGCTTCTACCTCGAGCCGGACAATGTCATGAAACAGGACGATTACACGAGGCTGAATTCCTCGATTGCCTGGCGTCCCGCGAATCGCCGCTACGGCGTAACGCTCTGGGGAAAGAACCTGACCAACGAGGCCGTCATCAGCTATGGCGGAACGCTGGTCAGTGGTCTACGTACGGTCGGCTACGAGGCGCCCCGCACCTACGGAGTCACCTTCGAGTATCATTACAACTGAGGGCGGCGAGCGCCCGATGCTGAAGATGATCAGAGCGTGTCGGACGAGATAAAGCCCACAATCAAGACCGTCGAGCGGACCGAAGATCGCTTTCTACCGTCCGATCTTTTTGAAGCGCGCTCCCGCGCCCAGAAACCACGCAATGGCACGGGCTTCATTCGCGAAGAAGCCCGCGACATCCCTGTTTACCACGAGTGCGACGTGCTAGTGGTTGGCGGCGGCCCGTCCGGTAGCGCTGCCGCCTACGCGGCCGCCAAAGCGGGAGCTGATGTCGTTCTGCTCGAGCGCTACAACCACCTGGGCGGTCTCTCCACCGGAGGTCTGGTCATCTGGATAGACCGCATGACGGACTGGACCGGCCGCCAGGTCATCCGTGGCTTCGCTGATGATATTCTCGATCGCCTTCCCGCCGAGGGAAAGGCGGGACCTCCTCCCGAGGAGTGGGGCTCGCGAGATCCCAAACTGGCGGCCTATTGGGCCGCGCGAACCACGGCATTTCACGGCATCGTTTCCTGGGCACCGACGATCGATCCCGAGCGGCTGAAGGTCGCGACGCAGGAGATGTTGCTCACATCCGGTGTCCGCATCGTTCTGCACGGTTGGGCGGCACTGCCCATCGTTGAAGAAGGTCGTGTCACAGCAGTGCTGTTCGAAAGCAAGTCCGGCCGACGCGCGATCCGCGCCAGGATCGTCGTCGATGCGACCGGCGATGGTGACATTTTCGCGCGGGCCGGCGCCGAGTTCGAGAATGACATCGATGAGGGCGATGTCCACCACAGCATGAACACCGGCTTCCTGATCGCCGGCGTCGACATGGATCGTTGGATCGACTTCCGGACCTTGCAGCGCGACCCGTTTTCCGACTTCATGCAACGCGGTCGTGACCGGCTCGGCTTCTTCCAGGCGCCCTACGTATCCTGGCGCAAGGACATCGCGCTATTCCTCGGGCCACGGCAGTCGGGACTGTCGGGCCTGGACATCGACGACATGACGGAAGTGGAGATCCGCTCCCACCGCTTCATGGCGACTCACTGCAACTTCTTCCGCCAGAACGCGCCGGGCTTCGAGAACGCCTACATGCTGCAGAGCGCGAGCCAGCTCGGAGTGCGTCACACGCGGCGACTCAAGGGCGTGAGCAAGCTGAGTCGCGCGCAGTGGCCGGAAGGTAAGGCGCTTCCGGGGGAAATCGGGGTGAGCCCCTCCCCCTCACCAAAGTTCCCGGTCATCTCGGTACCCTACGACGTGTTGGTGCCTGCCCGGCTGGATGGCCTGTTGGCCTGCGGGCGTCATATCTCCAGCGACGCCAGCTCGCACGGCTTCATGCGGGAGATTCCCCAATGTTGGCTCACCGGCCAGGCGGCAGGGGTCGCCGCCGCGATCGCCGCCAATTCGGGCCTCCAACCGCGGGCAGTCGACGTCCGCACCGTGCAGGCCGCGCTGCGTAAGCAGGGGGTCTTCATCCGCGACGCGGATTCGGGCTGAAGGCTGACGGCCACCCAGCGGAGAAAGCCACCGCCTTCTTCTTTGGTCCTGTTTCGGGCGTATAGTAAGAAAAGCGTACCCGAATCCCGAGATAGGAGGACGACATGTCCGATCGCATCCAAGGGCTTCACCACATCACCCTGTGTACGGGAACGGCGCAGGGCGATGCCAACTTCTTCGTGAAAGTGCTCGGCATGAGCCTGGTGAAACGGACGCTGCTGTACGACGGTAGCGAGCCGGTCTACCACCTCTACTTCGCCAACGATAGCGGTGATCCGGGGACGCTAACCACCTGTTTTCCCTGGCGACGGACCGGGCGCAAGGCTCGCGCCGGAACCGGGCAGATCTCGCTGTGCAGCTACTCGGTACCCAAGGACTCCCTGTCGTTCTGGGAGGAGCACCTGACGAAGAACAACGTCAAGATCGTGCAACGCTATGAAAGGTTCGGGGAGCCCGTGCTGAAGATGGAGCATCCGGACTGCCCGAGCCTGCATTTCGAGCTGGTCGAGAACTCATCCGACAACCGTAAGCCATACCGGTCGAGTTATGTACCGGATCAGTACGCGATCCGCGGCTTCCACAGTTGGACGGTCTCGCTGCGCGAGTTCGGCGACATGCCCATCTTTCTGGACGAGGGCTGGAACCACAAAAAACTGGGCAGCGAAGGCGCCTTCACCCGCTACACCGTCGACCAGGGCGGCGCCTCCAGGATGGTGGACCTGTGGTTACGTCCTGACGTCCCGGCGGGCAACTGGTCCTACGGCGAAGGGATGGTTCACCATGGAGCCTTTGGAGTACCCAACCTCGACGTGCAGGACAAGGTGAAGTTCGAGTGCGAGGGGTTGGGGTTCACTGACTGCTCGGACCGCAAGCATCGCGGTTACTTCCAGTCAGTGTACGTCCGCACACCCGCCGGGGCGCTGTTCGAGGCAACCCACACTCTCGGCTTCACGGTCGATGAGCCCGCGGACAAGCTCGGACGGGAGCTGATCGTCTCGCCACAATTCGCGGATCAGAAAGAAGCACTGTTGAAGCGGCTCAACGATCCGCTGGACATCTGAGGCGTACGGGACCCGGAACAGACGCGCGACTCAAGCCTCGCACTGTTTCGCGATCTTTTTCGGGTCACCCCGCAAAACGGAACTGACATAGTACCGGACGAGCGTCCGGGCGTACTCCTTCTCGGCATCGGAAATCAGACGCCCGCTGTCAGTCAACCACCCGTCCACACACTGTCCCACCGGAATCTGTGTGTCGTTGCTACAGGCGAGGAGCCCGACGAACGCCCTGCGGTACGTCTCGAGATCCGCCGCGCGCATCGGAGAGCCATGACCGGGTATCAGCCAATCGAACCTCTGCTCCGACAGGTGTGAGAGCGCCTGCGCCCACCTGAAAGGGCACGCCGTATCGAGGAAAGGCGCCGGCAGGGTAACGAGGTCCCCTGAGATGAGTACCCGGGTCTTGTGATCCAGAATCCAGACATCGCCCGCCGTCACCGTCGAGCGCTCCAGGTTGATTTCGAGAGTTCGCCCGGCGATGTCGCGAGGACCCGACTCCGAGATCACCCGCGTCGGCCGTAGCTCAGGGCCCGCATCGATCAACTCGATCTCCGCGCGGAATCCGGCTGCTGCCTCCGGGCTCGTGTCCTCCCGCGATAGGGCGGTCTCGAGCTGTCTACGGTAGTTGGCGAGAAACCCGGTCAACGCAGCGTCGATGGCGGAGCTCGCATACACCTGCGCCTGGGGATATTGGGCTCTCACCAGAAGGTTTCCGCCGGTGTGATCCAGATGCCAATGGGAGTTGATGATCGCCCGGATCGGTCGCCTCACCGAGGCAGCGAAATGCAGCACCTGCTGCGTGTGCGCCGCGTGCCGTCCCGTATCGACGACAATGAGTCCTTCGGGCCCATCGATGATGATGCTGTTGCCGTCAGGCTGAGAGCCGGGGGCGGCGGCACCGGGCACTAGGTAAATGCCACGGGCGACAGTCTGAATGCCAGGCGGAACCTTCGTGGCTGCATTTGCAGACAACTGCGGCTGTTGGATGAGCACCGGCAGTGCGACGGCCGCCACCCACCAGGAGCGGATTCCGAAAATTCTCATACGACGATTGTACGTCGTCCGGCCAGGACTACACCGCTGGACTTACGTCATTGCGGAGGTAATAGCACCGTGGGGCCTGGGACCCAGGCGCCGATCCGGGGCGTGGATGCCGCCGGCCAGGCTGGCAGATCGGGATGCTCGACGTGCGCGCCCAGGGACTTCAACAGGGCGACCGTGGTCGCCTTGGGTTCGGCCTGCAGGGCATTGAACGCCTTAGGAATCCGGCCCATCGCAAAGTCCAACGGCGTGAGTCCATTGCCATCGGCCGCGTCCAGCTCCGCGCCGTCGGCGGCCAGACGCTTGACGATCTCGTTCCAACCTCGCAGCGCCGCGCTGTGCAGCGGAGTCTCATCAAAGTGAGTTCGGGCGTTGACGTTGGCACCGGCGCCTCGCAACAGGCTATAGACTTGCAGTGCCTGCTCCTCGTTATAGAAAGCACCCCGCGTCGGAGCGTTGATCCAGCCCTTCCCGACCGCAGCCATCAGAGGCGTATCGCCGTTCAAATTGGCGAGGTCCGGCAAAGCTCCGTGTTCCAACAGAAGCTTCACCACAGGGATGTCACCCGCCTTCGCCGCACGCAGCAGTGGCGTAGTCCCGATGTTCAGCAGCGGCTCGGTATACCGATCGTAGGGAATCTGGCGCCACGGCACACGAAGCTTCAGTTGTGCATTGGGGTTGGCGCCACGGTCCAGCAGCATCTGGATGACCTCCAGGCCGGTCGTCTTGTCGAGCGATGGCAGGTCCACGTGCCGTCCCTTGGGCAGGGTGTTCATGTCGACGGCGGCGTAAAGAGGCGCTCGGCCGTAGAAATCCCATTGGTTGACGTCGGCGCCGGCTTCAATGAGATATTTCCCCATGTCCCAGTGAATGTTCATGAGCGCCAACACCAGGGGCGTCACGCCATCCGGATCGCCAAGATTCAGATCGGCCTTGGAGCGCACGAGCTCGCGCGCGCAATCGACACAGCCTTCGCGCGCGGCATACAACAGTGCAGTGAAGCCTCCATGCTCCATGTCCTTTGGCCGCCCTTCTGCGGTGACACGACGCTGCCAGTCGCGTGTCGTCGCACGCAGATCGACTTTGGCGCCATGGTCGAGAAGCAGTCGAACCATGCGGGGTTGTGATTGGGCCGCCGCCCACATCAGGGCTGTCTGACCGCCCCATTGCTCGGTGGCATTGGGGTTCGCACGGTGCCGAAGCAGGACTTTCGCGGCCTCGATGTTTCCCGTACGGGCGACGGCCATCAATGCCGTTTGCCCCTCCGGAGTGGCGGACTCGACATCCGCGCCTGCGCGTAACAGCAGGTCCAACATGACCGCATCGCCATTCTCCGCGGCGGCGGACATCGGTGAGACACCGTAGTCATTTACGGCCCGGACGTCCGCACCGGCGGCAATCAGAAGCCGTGCGAGCTCCGCATCCGACTCGTGCGCGGCCCAGTGCAGAGCGGTCGTCCCATCGACGTCGCGAACACGCACGTCGGCATGAGCCTTGATCATCCCGATGGCTCTTGCCCGGTCACCATCCTCGACCGTCGTCACCAGGCTGGTCGCATCCGGCACAGCCGGCTCCGACGCGGCCAGCCCCACCTCAGCGAGGCAGAGAAAAGCCGCGAGCAGACACCAGGCCACGAAGCGCATCAGATCTCCTGCAGCAGGCCCGTGCTGTTACCCAGATTCGGCAAGTGGACGTTGGCCCGATCGAGCAGCGTGAGCAGCAGGTTGGCGTGCGGGGTGTCCTGCTGGTAGTGCAGGTGTTGCCCGCCCCTGATCCGGCCACCTGCCCGCCCAAACACCGCCGACGGCAGCGGATCGTTGTTGTGTTTGTCGCTGTTGCTCATGTTGCTTCCGTAGAGAATGATCGAATGGTCGAGCAATGAGCCGTTGCCATCCTGCACCTGCTGCAACCGCTGCAGCAGGCCGGCGAACATCTGGGTGTGGTAGGTCTGGATTTTCGCCAGCCGGTCCAGCTTCGACGGATCGTTCTGGTGATGCGACAAGGGATGGAAGGCATCCGACACCCCGATCTGGTTGTAGGTCCGCATGCTGACTTCCTTGGCCATCATGAAGGTGATGACCCGCGTCT
>DAITMW010000332.1:3878-8091 GCA_036834945.1 Steroidobacteraceae bacterium | reverse complement strand
AACTTCATCGGTGGCTATGACCTCGGCTACGGCGATCCGTTGGGCCGGTTCGTTTACCTGACCGCGGAGTACAGCCTGCGCTGACGTACCTAGGGATAGGGCGTGCCGAGCGGCGACACCGTGCTACAGCCGCATCGCATGGTGTCGGGGCGATCCGACGGGCCGTAGCACACCTTGCCGAACAAGGGTGGGCACTCGCTCTGTGCCTTCGCGGCCGGTTGGTTCAAGGAGAGCCGTTGACCGGTCGTGTGGGACGGTGCCGAGGCACAAGCCTGCAACAACACCAAACACGCGGAACCCACGGCAAGTTGGTATACAGTCATCGCGCGGCTCCTTCCGACTTCCATTGCGATTGGAATTTTGTGCCAGGGGGCGAGACGTCCGGGCAGCTTACCCGCCGGCGCGTTGAATACCATTGGCCCTTGGGCCAAACGCAAGGCTGACGCAACGCAACAGCGCTGGGCGGCAGCCTGCTAATCCAACCTCGGTGTTAGGTGCGGACTATTCCAACGTCCGCCCCCGTCAGCGTCCCGCCGTGGGCGGCGCCTGCCTGGCCTGGTTGGCGCGCTCGATCATGTAGGCGCGTACGGATTGCACCTCGTCGACACTCATCCTTCCCTTGAACGAGGCCATTCCCGAGGTCTGCAAGGCGCCTTCCAGGACGATGGCGTTGAACGCCGCGGGGGTGTTGAGTGCCGGCGAGTAGCGCAAGTCGGGAAACATCGCGCGGTTGGCATACACAGGCTCGTGGCACATCGCGCAGTGGCTGGTGAATTGTTGGCGCCCCGCCTCGATCGTCGCGGCGGAGGCCGTCGAGGGCGGTGGATTCAGGACGGGTGCCGGCGGTGGTGGTGGCGCGGACGGCAGCTTCGCCGTTCCGCCGAGCTTGAATACGAGCAGCCGTGATTGATTGCTCACGCCGTAAGGCGCCAGCCCGTAGCCGACTTCCTCGGCGATGTATTGCTCGCCATCGAGCTCGAAGGAAGACGGCGCGGCCACGACACCGGTCTGCGCCTCGATGGACCAGAGCTCCTGGCCCGTGCTCGCATCGTAAGCCACGAACCGGCCCTTGTTGGTTCCCTGGAAGACCAGCCCGCCTGCGGTCGACAGAGTTCCGCCGCCGATGTTACCGAGCACGGCCGTGCGCCAGACCTCCCGTTGCCGCACCGGGTCCCAGGCGACGAGTCGGGATTGCGCCACGCGCGGCGCCTTGGATTTGAGGTCCTCGTAGATCGAGGCGGGCATCGGAAACTCGAGCCCGACGTTGGCCGACATCGGGCGTGCCACGAAGTGAGCGGCGCTCTTCATGGCGGTGCTGGTTTCGATGGCCGAGAAGTAGACCAGTCCGGTGCGCGGGTTGAAGGAGAACGGATGCCAGGAATGAGCCCCCTGCCCGCCCGGCTGCACGATGAAGGCTTTTCCGGTCTCGTCATAACGGGCCCCTGGGGTGATGACGGGTTGCCCGGTCCGTGGGTCGACCGCGCTCGCCCAGGTCGTGGTGACAAAATTCCTGGCGGAGATGACCTTGCCGGTCCGAGCATCCCACACGTAGAAGAAGCCGTCTTTGGCGGCCTGCATGAGCACGCGGCGCGGCTTTCCGTCGATCTTCAGGTCGGCCAGCATCAGCGGCGAGGTGGCATCGTAATCCCACTCCTCGCCAGGGACTTCCTGGTAATGCCACGCATAGGCGCCGCTATCGGCATTCAGGGCAACGATCGAAGCGACAAACAGATTGTCGCCGCCGCCGCTGCCCCGGTAGCCCCGATTCCAGGGTGAGCCGTTGCCCGTGCCGAAATAGACGAGGTTCAGGTGCGGATCGTAGGCCATGCCGTCCCAGACGGCACCGCCGCCCCCGACGTCCCACCACTTGCCGTGCCAGGTCTGCGCGGCATTTTTCATCTGCGGATTCTCGAATCCGTCGGCCGGGTTGCCCGGGATGGTGTAGAAGCGCCAGAGCATCTTCCCGCTGTCGGCGTCATAGGCGGAGATGTAACCGCGAACACCGAACTCGCCGCCCGCATTACCTATGAGCACCTTCCCCTTGATGACCCGGGGTGCGCCCGTGATCGTGACCGGCTTGTCGTGGTCGAGCGTGAGGACCTGCCATACAACGCTACCGGTACGCGCATCGAGCGCGAACAGGCGCCCATCATAACTGGCTACATAGATTTTGCCGTTCCAGGCGGCGACTCCGCGGTTGACGATGTCGCAGCAACCGCGCCCGGCGAATTCACCAGGGACCTTCGGGTCGAAGGCCCAGATCGGGTGACCGGTGCGCGCGTCGTAGGCTTTCACTTTGCTCCACGCGGTCGACAGATAGATCACGCCATCAACCGCCAGCGGTGTGGCCTCCTGGCCGCGATTCGTGTCGAAGTCGGCGTACCAGGCGAGTCCGAGCCTCGCGACGTTGTCTTTGTTGATCCGCTCGAGCGGACTGAAGCGCTGCTCGTCGGATGTGCGCCCGACCGATGACCATTGGGTGCCCTCGTCCGCTGAATGTGCGGTAGCGCAGAGCAGTACGAGGAGAATGCCGAGTGGGTGTGTACGCATCCCACCTTTCTAGCAGCAACGGGCGGCTCTCGTGGGAACAGGGACTCGGCTCGCCCGCCTGATGGACTTACGCAGCCGTCGCAGGCCGTGAGTCAACCTGCAACGGGCCTCTGAAAGCGACGAGCTCCGCTTCGGCTGAATCGACTTCCGCGGCGAGCTCGCGTCGCGTCCAGCGCAACTCGCGCGCCATTGCGGCCGCGCAAGATCCCAGGACGGAGCGATCGAGCATCGTGCTCAGATAGAGCGAAGTTCGGCGCCTCACGATATCACTCAGCCGCACGGCCATCTCATGACGCACGGCCTGTACGATTTGCGCGAACGTCACCGGCTGGTCCGGTACGACCCGGGCCGCGAGTGTTGGATCGGGATCGACCACGGAAGGTGCGCTCAGGGCGTCAAGTCTCCGTTTGCCCGGTTGCGACTGCTCCGTTCTTCCCAAGCGCCGGCAGGCCTGCCGTGCCACACGCTCGCCGACCGCGCGTGCCGTCGTCCATTTGACGCCTACAATCGACAAGACCCCTCCAAGGCCGCGAGCCTTGTGATCGATGATCTGCGCCGTCCGCTCCAGCGCGACATTCTGTCCGGGTAAGGCCGCGGTCTCCGGCACCAGGCCACTGAAAATCCCGTGGACGTCCGCCCCATCCAGGCGATGCTCGCCCAGCACGGGATTGAGGTCGGCGAGAAATTCCAACACCTCTTCGCGGCTCACCGCGGCCGTCCGGGTGGTGGGATCGCATCGTAAATGGCGCGTCCCGATCAACGAGTAGCCGTTCCAGGGCACGATGAAGTAGGTGTTGTGATGCGCCGTCAGGGCCAGGGCATCGCGGAAAGGCAGCTTGCGCACCAGCAGGTTGAACGCCTTCGAGGCTCTGAAGACCGGAATCTCGCGGGGAGTCTCGATTCCCAGCCAATCCTCGATCCAGGGTCCGGCGGCATTGATGATGAGCTGTGCCCGCAGGTCCATCTCGCGCCCGGTCAACTCGTCACGAACACGTGCGCCATAGATGTTGGTGTCTTCGGTCAGGGGCCGCAAAGCGCGCACATAATTGGCTGCCTGGGCGCCGCACGCCACGGCTGCGGCGACCACTGCAAGTTGCAAGCGTTCCGTGTCCAGGCAGACGCCGTCGTACCAGGTGGCCGCCCCGTTGTAACCGCGGGCCGCCAGGCCCGGGTAAAGCGCTTCAAATTCAGCCTTTCCCAGCATCGCGCCCTTGGGAAGCTGCTGCTCCGTCGGGACCTCCTGGTTGCGGTCGGAGCTGACCAGGTCGTAGAGCCAGAGCGCGGTGCGCAAGGCCAGGCGGCTCTTCGCTCCACGACCGTGTGCCGGTAGCACGAAGCGCATCGGGCGAGTGAGTGCCGGCGCCAGGCGTAGCCATTCACGACGCTCACGCACCGACTCACGCATGTTCACCAGGTCGAGCCGTTGCAGGTGCCTCAAGCCCCCGTGCAGCGTACGCAGGCTGTTGCTCGAAGTGGCCTGGTTGAAGTCGCCCGCCTCGACCAGGGCCACCTTCAGTCCGCGCCGCGCCGCCTCCCAGGCAGCACAAGCCCCATGAACGCCACCGCCCACGACGATGACGTCGTGAAGCTCATTACAAAGTCGGACCAGGTCTCGCCTCATGGAGGCGAGCTTACGCCATCCGGCGCTTCCGCAGCTGCATTC
>DAITMW010000332.1:0-3778 GCA_036834945.1 Steroidobacteraceae bacterium | reverse complement strand
AGAACCTCGCGGATCGGCAAGCCATCCTCGAGACGACGGGTCGTCCCCAGCACCAACACCTCGAGCCCTTCACGACAGGCGATCTGACGCCCTGCAACAATGAACAGGCGGCGTTGGCCGCTCACGGCCAGGACACTGTCCTCCTCGTCCGTTGCAACGATGGCCCAGTGACGTAAAGATTGCTTCTCAGTCCCCCCGCGGCCGCTGTGTGCGATCGCGTAAAGTGCACCGAAGTAGTCGTCACTTGCGCATTCCGTCATCAACAGGAACAGAGCGCGGTTCTCCGGTGGAACCCGTCTGCCCTGCGCCGCTGAGAGATTTGCGTAGGCATGACTCAACAGGTCATCCGGCGGATAGCACGGATGGAAATGCACGTGTGCATCGACTACGGCGGTGACGGTGCTCATGGTGAGTGCGGTCCGCGAGCAAGTTTCGCTCCCGTGCGCAGGCGGCGCCCCTCCCTGGGCGCCTGCGGCAACGCATCAGAACTTCACGAGAATGCCCGCCGACCAACTCGCCTGGGTCTTCTGCAGATCGGGATACCAGAGGCTGTTCGCCCCGCCTCCGCAGTTGGCCTCGGCCTGTTGCAGATTGTTGGTCCCGGCCGTGGCTCCCGATGCGCACACGTAACTGCCCGGTGAGCCGTTGTTGCCACCCGGCGGCGTCACGCCACCCGGCCCGGAAAAGTACGGGACATTGGAGTGGCGGTAGCCCAGCTCCGTCCAGAATGTGATCCACTCCTTCGGCATGTACTGCAAATTGATGTTGGTGTCCCACATGTTGGCCGTCTGCCCGGGGTTCTCGGTGAAGTACGGCGAGCCCGAGATCGCGTCCGCGCCGTTGATCGGTGGCAACAACGTCAGGTAACGCCCGGGGTTGCTCATGAACCCTCCACCGACGGTGATGGCGTAGCGATCATGGTCGAACCACACGCGGTTGTAGAACATCATGCCGAAGAAGGAGCTGCGATTCGGCCCCCCGGTGCAATTGATGCCGCCGCCGTACTGGCAGCCCCAGTCCACCGTGTAGGAAAAGGCCATCTTCGACGGGCCCTTGCCGTTGTCCTTGTTCTCGTAGTACTTGACCTCGATGCTGTCGTCGGTGTGGATGCGCTCGGTGTGCGGCAGGCCCAGGTTGTCCTCGCCGATCCCGTAGTTGTTGGAGACGAGCTTCAGCGAATCGTTGGGCATGTAGAGGATCTGGCCGCCGAATCCCAGGTGACCGTTGAAGCGGCCATACGATTGCCAGCCGTTGATGAGCCACGGCTCGATCTTCAGCTTGTTCGTCGGAAACCACTGGATGCGCATGCCGTTGAAGAACCACGGCGTGTTCGACGAGACGTACGACGGCTGGTAGACCCAGTTGTCGAAATTGTAGTAGCTGAACAGCCCGATGTAGGACACGAAAATACCCGCATCGACGTTCAGTCCATGATTCACGTCGAAGTGATAGCCTGCGTTGGCTTCCGAGAGATACCGATAGGCATTGCGCAGGTCCCATTGGCCGACCGCCGGGCTCGCGTCATTGCGCGGCGTCGTCGTCGCGAACATGCCGAACATCGACAGGAAGCGCGCCCGCACGTTGTCCCAGTGGAAATCACCTCCGAAGCTGACCTGCTCGAGCTGGAATTCACCGGAGCGGAAGGCTTCCGTGGAACCGACGATCGTGTGGTCCTTCGGGTGGGCCCGCTCTTCGATGAAGCTGGCATCGAGACGGATATCCGGCGTGAAGAACTTCGTGTCGAATGCCGGCTGATGGTTGCGCGGGCTGCCGTTCAGCCAGGTGAAATCGCCAAAGGCGAAGGGCGTGAAATTGTCGACGCCATCGGTCGCATCGGGCGCGGTGAGGCCGGTGGACACGGTTTGTGCCGGCCCCGGGGCTGCCGCGGCCGCCGCTGCGGCAGCAGCTCCGGCCATCACGATGTCGAACCGGGTGGCTTTGTTGGTGACTACATCCACCACCCGCACTGTTGTCTCTGTCGTGATGGTCCAGGATCCAGGCGGAAGGTCCGGGAAAGAGTAGGTTCCGTCCGCATTTGACAATGTCGCACGCACGCTGCCACCGCCAGCTCTCGTGGCGGTGACCGTCGCATGTGCCACGGGAAGTTTCGCGGAGTTAGTAACCATTCCAACTATCGCACCCGCGGCTTCCGCACTCAGTCCGGTCGGCTCCGCGGCCCACGCACCCGGCGCTACGCAGCCCCCTACCAGAGCGGCCAGCAGGACACTGCGCACATGACGATCAACCCTCATTGAGCGACTCCTCTCCCCGTTACGATTGGTTGTTGGGTCAAAGACCGGCAATCGTACGGACGCGGGAAATCGTGACTAGACAGATCCCTGTTAATAAATCGGAGGGTATTAACGGCGCATTAAAAAATGCCCCGCCTTCATTCGAGCCGGTTGACCCAACACCTCAATGCTGCAGCCGTTCGAGTTCGGCTTGCAGTTGCTGGAGGGAGGCGACGAACTGCTCCGGGGAATAGGCCTCGTCATTCTGGGTGAGCTTGTAGAGCTCGTCGACGCGCCTGCGGAAATGCTCGGCGAGCCCGAGCTCGATGAGCAGCCCGTCGATGCCCATCACAGCCTGCTCGGCCCCAACGTAATCCCGGAACTCGCCACTGGTGCCGACGGCAACGAGTGTCGTCAATAGTTGCCGCTCGTCAGCGGGCTTCCATTGGCGGGCCGCCGCCGCGTCGCACAGGCGCCGCAGGCTGCTGGCGACATCACGGCTGTGCGCGACGATCTGAGAGCGGTCGGAGGCGCTGGCGCCCAGGAGTGCCCGGCTCATACGTAACAGTGAGGGTGCGCTCTGTGGGTCGAGCGCCCTGGAAATGATCCAGGCCATGATCAGGTGTCCGTCACTGATCGGAACGCTCCCGGGCTCGGCCGCGCTTTCCAACAGGCGATGACTCCAGTCGGTCCGGCGCATGGAGCTCATGTGGCAGCCATAGCAATTGAACAGCGCCAGCTCGGGAAAGGCGGCCCCATTGTTGACCCGTGGTCCCTGCAAGGTCTCCATCTCGCGCAATGCCGCTGCGAGCTGACCGTAACTCCAGATCTGGGTCGAGCTGAAGGTGGGCTTGCGCCGCTTGTAGTCCTCATCCAACCGGTAATGGGGTGGCTGCAAGGCCAGGAACGTGTCCATCTCGAAGCTCAGCCGAGGATGGCCGGCCGCCATCATCCGGTGAGTGGCGAACCGGTCCGCTGACCCGTAGTGGCATGTCAGGCACAGCTCCGCGCGTTGACGCAGGTCCGCCGTGGGAAACATGCCGCGTGCAATGTTCTCGCGATAGGTAGCGTGCTTGGATGTATGCGTCGCGAGCCAATATTCGGAGCCGCCGTGGCAGGCTTCACAACCCACCCCGTCAGCAAGCGAGAATTTCTCGCCCCGCTGTTGGGGCGGAACGTTGTCGGTATGGCAATCCAGGCACTCCTTCGCCTGTGACGGATCACCGATCCCCAACTTGGCGGCGATCTGGCGGGACTTGAGCGATCGCAGGGAGGTAAAGGCTTTGGAGTGCGCATCTTCGTGCGACCAGGTCACGTACTCGTTGAGCAGAACATCGTACGTATTGTTCGGGGTGACGGCGCCATGGCACACGGAGGACGCGCACGAAGTGACTCCCATGTGTTTATTCTTGCCATCCGCCACCGGAGAGGCCGCCGCGGCGAAGCAGCCGCTCCATGCGGTCAACAGCGCCAGGAAAAACGCTACTTGGGGTGCGCGAACCATGGCTTTCCATCCTGGTCGAGGTAGAGGCGCTCCGCCTCCTTCG